>JAYSON010000449.1:0-22006 GCA_043722725.1 Chloracidobacterium sp. | reverse complement strand
TGATTGCAGTTAAAAGATGCGTCAAATCTACTTCAACTTACCCTCCACTGCCATTCTCAAAAGTTGCACTTATTATATGAATTCAAGCTAACGCACGTTGCATCTATTGGCAAGCGTTTTGTTTGTGCAACAAAACTTTGCTTTGCTCCTGTTTCAAACGGGCTTATGTTAAACTGCCAAAGTCATTCTCACGGCTGGTTCAGGCACATATGGAAGATCAAAAGCAGGTTGGTTTTATGGAAGTGTTCGTTTACCGGCAAGGTTCGAACCATATTGACGAGGGTTTTGCGGTTGCCGACCTGCCGGAGCTTCTTGCGGACGAAACGAATGTCATATGGGTCGATTTTCGCGGTGAGACCGGCGAGGAACTAAAATCTACAAAGGACGTTTTGCTCAACGTCTTCAAATTTCATTACTTGACGGTTGAAGACTGTCTGGAAACGCGCAACCAGCCAAAGATCGAGGCCTTTCCAGATTATCTTTATTTTATCGTACACGGCGTGAGGGCCGACGAGACACGTGCCAATAATTTCGTTACAAAAGAGCTCGATGGCTATCTCGGCAAAAACTTTGTCGTCACGTTCCACGTCGAACGCTTTCGCAGTATTAAAGCGGTGAAACAGCAGGTACGGAGCAGCACTTTCGCATGCGAGCGCGGAGCCGCTTACGTTCTACATCAGATCCTCGATCATATCGTAGATCTATACATGCCGCTCGTCGATGATTTCGACACCGAGATCGACGCCCTCGAAGAACGTGTGCTGACCATGAAGAAAGGGAGCAATGTAATTCTTGGGGACATTATGGACCTTCGGCGGAGCGTTGCCCGAATGAAGCGTATCTCGGTGCGGCAGCTTGAGGTTTTATACAGAATGTCGCATGGTGAATTTCCGCAAATTCCGGCGAATACTCTGCCGTATTTCCGCGACGTTCACGATCACCTTCTGCGAATTTCCGATCTCGCGGAAAATTATCGGGACCTCGTTGCCGGACTTTTCGATATACATTTTTCGGTGGTTGCAAACAAGAACAACGACGTAGTTAAGACGCTTACAATCCTTTCGTCGATCATTCTTCCGCTGTCGCTGATCGCCGGCATCTACGGAATGAATTTCGAGAATATGCCGGAGTTGAAAACACAGCACGGCTACTTTATAACTCTCGCTACCATGGGCCTCGTTACGGTCGGGCTATTAGTCTTTTTTTGGCGAAAAGGTTGGATATTTCAGAAGGACGAGACGGCAGTGGAATTGGAAAAGCCGCCGAATAACGACGACGCTATGTAAGCTTTTCGAGCAGGTATTTTATCTGAACATCGCCGAAGCCGTATATGCCCGCACGGCTTACAAATTCTGGAAATATCTCGGGAAAGGTGTTAAAGCCCTCGGCGTGGATATCGCGAAGAATCTCGAGCGGGCGCGTCTCTTTGTCTATCGCAGCCCCGCAAACTTCTTCGAGATAAGGAAAGTTTGCGGAATTCGCCTTTGAAAGCCCCTGCAAACGTGCATGATCGTTATGACGATACGCATTCCAGAGGTCGGCACCAAGTGCAACGTCTTCGGGCGTCAGTTTATTTCGACCTTTGAAACAAGTTGTGAGAGCCTCAGAATCGAGACCTCCAAAGCCCTTCCACCGGTCATCCGCTTTGAGCACCCGCGGTTCGACGCGATAGATCTCAGCACCTGTTTCTTGCAGCAGGTAAAGACAGAACCACATATTTACACTGCAAAATAGCTCATATTCGAACCACAAATTTACTTGCGCGCCTTCCGGGATATCGAGAAGCCTTGCAAGCTCATCGGCGACCTTTTCGTGATACTCGATCTCATCCTCGCCGGCGGAAAGGATAAATCTTGCTCTCTGATCCCAAAATTCCGGCAGCGAATCCGCGTCCACATCACCGGAGATCAAGCATTCGCGGCAAACGATTATATCGCCATCGAGGTTCGTTTTCTCAAATTCCGGACGAAGCGAATCGCCGGGCAGAACATGAGCTTTCATATCGCTAAATAGACGGCGTATCCGATCGCCAAACAGATACCCGCATAAACTCCGGCAATAATGTCATCGGCACAAACACCGATGCCGCCGGGCAAACTTTGCAGATCGTCGATCGGATATGGCTTCCAGATATCGAAAAGGCGGAAGAGCAGAAAACCGGCGAGGATGAACGGCCAGCTCAGCGTGAACGGAATAAATAGAAAGGTAATTAGCTGTCCCATGACCTCATCAACGACTGCTTCGGACGGGTCACTATTACCTAAGACCGGGATCGAACGCCCGGAGGCCCAAATTCCGACGAGGCAAAATGCTGTAAGGAGAACGGCGTTCAAAGCCCAGTGAATGGCCATCGCTTGTTCGAACTTTATCCCGGTCGCTACGCCGTGCAATGCCGCATGCGTCTCAAACCACGAAAAGAAAACATATATCACAACGCCAACCATCGAACCGTACGTTCCGGGCGCTCCGGGGATATAGCCGACTCCAAAGGTCGTCAACGCAAGTGCGGTGTTGTCGACGATACCGCTAGGTTTTCGTTTTTCGACGGCCTGTTTCATTTTAGGTCACCAGATACTCGCGTTTTTCTACCACCCCGACCGCGAAGCGCGGTCACCCCTCCTAATCAAGGAGTGGAGTTTTAGAATTCAATCCCCTGTTGGGCAAAAATTCCGGTGTGGAAGGGATGCTTTATTTCCTTCATCTCGGTGACGAGATCTGCCGCGTCGATAAGTTCGGGTGGTGCGTTTCGACCCGTCATTATAATGTGGAGATGCGGCTGCGAATCGCGAACCTGCCGCACTTCTTTCAGAACTTTCTTAGCGTCCAGAAACTTATAATCGATCACATACACGATCTCGTCAAATACGAGAAGATCATACTCGTCGCTTCGCATTTTCTCGAGGCACAGCTTCCAGGTTTCTTCAGATGTTGCAATGTCTTGGGCGGTGTCGTTCGTGTCCCAGGTAAATCCGTCGCCCATTGTGTGGACTTCGACGCCAAGCTGTTCGAGTGATTCGTGTTCGCCGTACCGGTCGGTCTTGGACTTCATGAACTGGATCAGGCAACATTTCATTCCACGTCCGGCGGCACGAACCAATACGCCGAGAGCAGCAGTCGTTTTGCCTTTGCCGTCACCCGTATTTACCATTAGAAGGCCTTTGGTCTTCTCACGATAATCGCCGCGTCGCCATTTGTATCGCTTTTCTTTAGTTGCAGGCATGGGTGTGTCGATTTAACGGAAGCAGCTTGACCGTACCTAACCTTCGGTAAGATCGATCGACGTGCTGTTGGCTTTTTTTACGGCTTCTTCGACAATATGAGCGATCTCGGATTCCTTCTCGTCCCAGTTGCCTTCGATCTTAAATCCAGCCGCGTTTTTATGACCGCCGCCGCCGAATTTCTCCGCGATGCGGGCAACGTTTATATCGCCTTTTGACCGGAGACTGACGCGATAGCTGTCCTCATCTACCTCCCGCATATAGATCGATGCAACAACTTCCTTTGCCGCTAGCGGAATGTTTACAAAGCCGTTGTTATCGCCGTCAACCGCACCCGAATTCTGCTTCATGTCCAGCGTCTGCCGCATCCATGCGACCGTACCCGAGGCATTACGATTGATCGTTGCGACAACCTGCCGCATCAGTTCGATACGCGACCAAGGATAATTATTATAGACAGATTCGGAGATCGCCGCCGGCTTTACTCCGGCCTTGATCAGTTCGGAGGCGACCTTCAATGTGCGGTCGGTCGTGTTTGAAAAATGGAACGATCCGGTGTCGGTCACAAGAGCCATGTAAACGCATTCGGCAATTTCGCGGGTGACGCGGCCGCCGATGGCTTTACATAGATTGTAAATCATTTCGCCGACCGCCGAGGCTGTGGAATCGATCCAATTTATGGTGCCAAAATGCTCGCTGGTCGCGTGGTGATCGATGTTGACGGTAAATTCGTTCTCAAGGCCGGCAATTCCTGGGCGGTCAAGATCGGAGCATTCGATAACGAATATCGCATCGTACTCACGGTCGACCATTTCGATATCGCGTATCTCACCGGCTCCCGGAAGCGATTGATATGCCGCGGGCACGTCGCCACGGACAATTACTTCCGCCGATTTGCCTAAACTTCTCAACAGCCAGCACAAACCGAGCGATGACCCTACTCCGTCACCGTCCGGTTTTATATGCGTTGTGATGCCGAACTTTTGCTTATTTTCAATTAACTCAACTACTTGACTTAACACTCTTTGGGAAGTGAAAAGTGAAAAGTGAAAAGAGAATAGTTAAGGAACCTTGAACTATTCACTAATCACTATTCACTATTCACTCATTCTCCGTCCTTTCCTCAAATTCACCCTTATTTTTCAGATCCTGCAAGATATCTCCTATCCTTGCGGCGTTCTCTTCCGCCGTATCGCGGACGAAAAAAAGATGCGGGGCGTGTCGCAAACTTAAATTCATTGCTACCTGCTGCCGAACATAAATCGCGGCCCGCTGCAGCGTAGTTAACGCTTTCTTGATCTCGTCCTCGCTGCCATCAACAAGCACGTAAACTTTTGCATCGCGGAGATCGTCCGAAACCTTTACATCGGTTACGGTAACGGCTACGACCCGCGGGTCCTCAAGCTCGAAACCGACAACTTCCGCAATCTCTTCTCGCAAGGCCTCAGCCATTTTTTCCGGGCGACGCATAAGTTTATCAAATGGAAAACGTAAAACTGCAAACGGAAAACAAAGACTGTTTTCCATTTGCAATTATTAAAGCTCCGTAGCCGCCGTTCTTTCAATTACGTACGCTTCGATTTCGTCGTTGACTTTTATGTCATTGAAATTGACCAGGCCGATTCCGCATTCGAATCCTTGCTTGACCTCGTTCGTATCGTCCTTAAAGCGTTTAAGCGTAGAGATCTCGCCTTCCCATGTTACAACGCCGTCACGAATAAGCCTTGCTTTGGCCTGCCGTTTGATAACGCCATCGGTGACGCGGCAACCCGCAATAACTCCGACTTTCGACACCTTGAAGGTCTCCTGTACAAGGGCTTTACCGAGGATGATTTCCTTCTCGATCGCGTCGAGCATTCCGATCATTGCGGCCTTGATCTCTTCCTCGACCTTATAGATGATCGAGTGGAGGCGAATATCGACATCCTCGTGCCGCGCAATGTCCGCGACTCGGGCTTCCGGCCGCACGTTAAAGCCGATAATGACTACGGCAGTGGAAACATCATCGACCTGCGTTGCTGAAGCGAGCAGCACGTCAGACTCGGCGATCGCGCCAACTCCCGCGCGAATAACCCGCACCTTCACCTTCTCTGTGGAAAGCTTCTCGAGCGTTCCCTTCAGAACTTCGACCGAACCTTGAACGTCGGCCTTGAGAATTACAAGCAGCTCCTTGATCTCCGCCAAGCCCAGCGATTCGATACCGCGTTTCGTCGTCTTGAGCATCGCGGCCTGACGGGCATGCATCTGCCGTTGACCGGCGATTGTTTGTGCCCTGTCGATGTCCGAAACGACCTGGAAGGAGTCGCCCGCCTGGGGAACGCCCTGCAAACCTAAAATCTCAACTGGAGTAGCCGGAGGAGCTTCGGTCACAATCTCGCCGCGATCCGAGAACATTGCCCGGACCTTGCCGTAAAATTGTCCGACAATAAACGGATCGCCGACCCGCAGCGTTCCCTGCTGGACCAAAGCCGTCGCGACCGCTCCACGGCCCTTGTCCAATTTGGCTTCAAGCACGACGCCTGCGGCACGCCGCGTAGGACTCGCTTTCAATTCCAAAATATCCGCTTGCAGCAAAACGGTTTCAAGCAGCGTATCCAAATTCTCGCGTTTCTTTGCGGACACCGCCACCATTTCCACGTCGCCGCCCCAATCGAGAGGCTGAAGCCCTAGACCGGCAAGCCCCTGCTTCACCTTATCCGGGTTCGCATCGGGTTTATCGATCTTATTGATCGCGACAATGATCGGAACACCGGCAGCTTTTGAATGCTCGACCGCCTCGATAGTTTGCGGCATCACGCCGTCGTCAGCGGCTACCACAAGAACTACGATGTCAGTCGCTTTTGCTCCGCGGGCACGCATCATGGTGAACGCTTCGTGTCCAGGCGTATCCAGGAAAACTACCCGCCGTGGCTCTTTCGGATTGTCTGCATTGGGAACAAAAACGCTGTAAGCTCCGATATGCTGCGTAATGCCGCCTGCTTCGCCTTCGGCCACATTCTCCGAACGGATTGCGTCCAGCAGCGATGTTTTTCCGTGATCTACGTGTCCCATAACCGTGATCACGGGCGGACGCGGCAATTCTTCATCATCCGCCTCGGCAGCGATCAGTTCTTCAAATTCCTGCTCGATCACCATTTCCTCAAATGGCACAAAGCTGATGTCATAGCCGAAATCGAGGCCCATTTCGGTCGCCATTTTTTCGCCCATCGGTTGATTAAGGGTAGCAAAAACACCGCGTTTTATAAGAAGCTGTACGATGTCGCGCGGAGTAATACCGAGAGCTTCGGCGAATTCACGGATCGTCGCTCCCTCAGTCAATCGTACCGAGGTTAATTCTCCAGCCTCACGCTTTCCGACCTGATCCGCAACCCTCTCTTCGATCGTGCGTAAGCGCGGAGTGTCCTGATCGCGTTCGGCAAATCTGCCCTTAACGTCCTTACCTTTTCGTCCGCCTGAACGTCCCGGTCGGCGTCGATTATCTGCCGGCGGCGTGTAGGTCATCTGCGGTGCCGCTGTCTCACCCGGTGTTCCGCGCAGATCAGTTCGTCTGCCTTTGGCATCGCGCGTCGGCTCGGTAACGAGCTTTCCGGTCTTGGTCGGAATTTCGCTTACGACGCGTTCGCCCGGCTTGACGCCTTTTTCGAGAGCGTCGCGGGTCAATGTAAGCTGCTTGATCTGGGTGCCTGATGGACGCAGAATGCGATTCGTAGTTGCCCTAACGGCAGGAGTCTCGGCGGCGGCCTCGTCAGCCGAAGCCTCAACCGGCGACGTTATTGAATCGTCAAAAACATCAAAATCGTCTGCATCCGCGGTTTCGAATTCACCTGCATCGGCCGATTCACCCATCTTTTCAGCAGGTGCAGCGACTTTCTTTTGCAATTTGTAAACGCTTCGAGGCTTTGTCGTCGCCGTCGAGCCGTCCGTCACCAGATCCTCGATCTCAGGTTCCGAAACCATTTCGACGGTTTCCGTTTCAGTCGGCATCTCACCGGCGAATGTCGTGGCTTCTGCCTCTTCGGACTCCGGAGCGTCCTCTTTTTTGGTCGCCTTGATAACTTTGATTGCCCGCTTTGGTGCAACGTCCGCCTTCGGAAAATAACGAAGCCGGATCTTCTCCGCAAGTTCGGGGCTAACGGAATTGGACGGCACGCTTACGTCCGCGCCCTCGCGGCGCAGTTCTTCCATGACGCGCTTGGCGTCTTGTTTCAATTCGCGTGCCAGATCATAGATCCGTATTTTTTTACCAATCGGCATATTTAGTTGTTAGTTGCACTGGATCATTACGATCCAGGTTTCTCAAATCCGCGGCCATTTCGATGATCTATCGCAGAACACCCGACGTTTCGAAATGACGATCAGGCTTCTTCCGTTTCGGAATCAGCGGACGCCTCGTCCACTGCCGCGTTTTCTTCTGTATCACTCACCGGCTCGGCTTTCGCTTCTTTCTTCACTTTTTTCTTCGGCTTTTCTTCCGGCAATTCGGTCAAATCACTTTCGGCAGCCTCAGCCGGAGCATCGACGGAATCGGAGGCGACTTCCTCTATATTCGACTCCTCGGTCGCTGCAATTTCTTCAGCCGATGAGGTTTCACCTGATCCGTCAGCATCGCCTGCGTCTTCCGCGACAGCTTCACCTTCCGGCTCTGTTACTACCACATTGCGGGCCTCGACGATCGATTTTGCGGACGAAAGTATCGCTTCCGCCTTATCAAGACTGACATCGAGCATATCCACTAAATCATCGATCGAGGTCGCCGCGAGCGATTCGACGTCCGCTATTCCCTTTTCGGTCAAAGTTTCGGCTTGATTAGTGGTGACTCCCTGCAAAGCGGTAATGGGAACTGCCTCGCCCGACGCCATCATCTTGCCCATCTGCAGAGCAATTTCCTTTTTCAATACTTCTTCGCTAACGATATCGATGTCCCAGCCGACCAGCCGTGTCGCGAGACGCACATTCTGCCCCTTCTTACCTATCGCCAGGCTGAGTTGGTCTTCGCCAACGATCACTTCCATCTTGCGCTTATTAATATCAGTAATGCGGACCTGCGAAACCTTGGCCGGCGAAAGCGCATTTGCGGCAAAAACCGACGGCTCATCCGACCATTCGATAATATCTATTTTTTCACCTCGAAGTTCCTTGATGATCGACTGCACTCGCGAGCCCTTCATTCCAACGCAGGCTCCCACCGGATCGACATCCTTTTCGTTTGAGGTAACGGCTATCTTGGCACGGTCGCCTGGTTCGCGGACGGCCGATTTGATGACGACCGTATCGTCATAAATCTCCGGAACCTCCATCTCGAAAAGCCGCTTGATAAGCTCTGACGACGCTCTGGAAACCCTGATCTGCTGGCCTTTCTGATCTTTCGAAACATCTACAATAACAACGCGGGTTCGCTCGCCCTGATTCCATATTTCACCGCGTGATTGCTCGCGTTTCGGCAAAATCGCTTCGAGATTGTTGCCGAGGTCGATGATCATGTCGCCGCGTTCGAAGCGTTTGACCGTTCCGTTGATCAGCTCTCCTTTGCGATCGACGTACTCGTCGTAAACCTTTTCGCGAATCGCTTCACGCACTTTTTGAACAAGTATTTGCTTCGCCGTTTGGGCCGCGATCCGTCCCATTTCTTCCTGGGGCAAAGGTATAAGGAGCATGTCGCCGAGCTCAATTTCATCGCCCGCCAACTCCTGGGCCTCTTCAAGCGAAAGCTCCGCCGACGGATTCTCGACTTCCGCGACGACAACCTTTTGGGCGGATATCTCGATCATTCCTTCTTCGTTATTCCATTCAACCTGAATGCTCTCGCCCGTTTTATCTTGTGCGCGAAATTGCTTACGGGCAGCCGCTTTTACCGCGTCTTTCATGGCCTCAATGACCATGTCGCGATCAAGCCCCTGCTCGGTGCACAATGCTTCAATGCTCTGTCCGATCGATGATGTCATAAATTAACTATCCAAATATCTAATGACTTTTGTGCGCCTTACCGCGAAACTCCGGCAATCAACGCTTCTTAAATTCCTGTTCGAGGTCAACTCTTAAATTCGCTTTGGTGACCTCGCTGTGCGGAAACCTGACCGTTCCGCGTGTTTTGTCTTCTATAACTATCTCGCCGTCTTCCACCGCGGCAACGTTCCCGATAAAAACCTTCTGGCCATCTACCGGCGTTCCTATCTTCACTTTCACACGCTGCCCGATGAATCGTGTAAAATCGGCAAGATTATAAAGCTCGCGTTCCAATCCAGGCGAAGAAACTTCCAACAAATAAGCCGACGGAATGAAATCGTCGGCGTCCAGTGCTGTTTCCATTCGCTTCGATACGGCCGAACAATCCTCAAGAGTTACGCCATCTGGTTTATCGATATAAATCCTCACGGTTAGATTCCGCTTGGTGCCTACTATCTCGGCATGAACAAATTCGACACCGTCAAACTCCGTCGCCTCTTTGGCGATGCGGCGAATACCCTCTTCGATCGAACCGTTCTCCATGGTCTTTAGCCCAAAATAAAAAGTGGGTGCGAAACCCACTAGACACGCCTTACACATCGCACGAAACGAGTATTGTATCTGAAAACCCCTCGGACAAGCAAGCCCGAAGCTATATATTCTCCTTTATTCGGTCAAAAATGGCCGTCAGATCCGCAAACCGTTTCTCTACGGTCTTAAAGTTTGCACCGGAAGGGGAAACGGCAAACTCTTCCAGCATAATGATCAGTTCGCGGGAATCTGCCAGAAGTCGGTTAGCGTCTTTGGTAAGCTCCCGAACTGTGTCCGGCGAGTTTGAAAGTACACGTTTAGCCTCAGCGGCACCCCAGTGCGTCAACTTTACGACGCGCGGCCTCGGCGTTTCGGCCACCCAGCTTTCGGTGGTTAGGTGAAGAGCGATGTTATCCACGTTCGAGTAAAAGCCTTCCTGTTTAAGCAGATCGTTGAGATCGACTTCAACGGTATCTTTGCCGCCGGTTAGCTCGTATATCTTGGTTAGGATTTTATGGTAAACGTCCATAATATGATCGGTCGAAATGTTAGATTTACGACTGCTGGATCAGGCCGCTTTTCCGAATGCCAAACGTGCCGCACCGATAATGCCCGCATCGCCGCCAAGGGCTGCGCGAACGATTCTAGCACGTTCCGCCGGTTGTTGAAACGCCCTTTTCCTTATTTCCGCACGGACGTGCCCGATAAATAATTCCCAACCTTCTGCCGCCCCGCCGCCTAAGACAATCACTTCCGGATTCAGAACATTTATCAGCCCTGAGAGGGCGATACCCAGATAAACGCCCGCCCGCCGAAAAACTTCGAGACAAAGCTGGTCGCCCGCAACTCCAAGCTCGTATACGGTCAAAGCGTCAAACGTCTCTTTACGGGCGAGTTCGGACTCGGGAAATTGGCTCATCAGCTCATTTGCCATTCGAGTTATCGCGGTAGCCGAAGAATATTGCTCGAGACAACCTACACTCCCGCAGCCGCACGCGGCTCCCAGCGGCTCGACACAAATATGTCCGACCTCGCCGGCCGTACCGTCGGGACCTCTTACCGGTTCGCCGTTCAATATGATACCGCCGCCGACACCGGTGCCGAGAGTAACACAGATCGAACTGTCGAAACCGCGCGAGGCTCCCAGCCAGTGTTCACCTATCGCGGCTGCCGTCGCGTCATTTTCAAGCATGACCTTCAGACCGAGTTTCTCGGTCAGCTCCCCGGAAAGATCAAATCCATTCAGTTCCGGTAAATTCGGTGAGCTAACGATCTTACCTTCATTCGAATGGAAAATAGCTGGAACCGCAAGCCCGAAGCCTCGAACGTCCCAGTCGCTCCCGATTGCCAACTTGCACTCTGCCGCCAGCCTGACGACCGCGTCAACAATCTTAACCGCGTCCAGATGCCGCGGCGTTTCGGCTTCCGCGCGGTACGGTAATCGGCCGGCGGAATCGACCGCCGCAATTCTCAGATTTGTGCCACCGAGATCACCGGCTAAAACCAATTCATCCATAATAAACGTCGCGACTCAGGGGCGTTTCGGCCGTTCGCTTTCCGGCACATTCTTATAAACATCTTCAAACTTCGCGAAACCGTCCTGGATAACCGTGGTCATTAAATTGTCCTTATCGACCGTGACTACTTCCAGCAGGATCGAAGGAATCTCCTTGCCGCCGATTGCGTCATTTTTGAAAGGATTTGTAGTAAGCGGTTCCTTTCTTGCAAGCTTGACAGCCGCATCCACCGCACCACTGGCCAAAGGGATTATCGCCTTATAAATAGTCATGGACTGCTTGCCTTCGGCGATCCGCTGCAACGCATCAAGCTGAGCGTCCTGTCCTGTCACTAAGATTTTTCCAGTCAACCCCTTTTTACCCAATGCCGATACGACTCCACCTGCCATTCCGTCATTAGACACCACTATCGCCTGAACGTTGTCGTTATTCTGCGTTAGAGCATCCTCGACAAAATTCAGAGCTTTTTCAGGACTCCATCCGGGAATGAACTGATTTGAAACGATCGTGATCTTCTTGCTATCGATCGCCGGCTTCAGTACGGCCAATTGCTCTTTTTCCATTATTAAGGCGTTGTTATCGGTCGGGGATCCGTAAACCATAACATAATTCCCCTCCGGCACTTTTTGCAGAGCATATTCCGCGATCTTTCTTCCGATCACGGGAACCTGGTGAGAAATGTATAAATCGATCTTGTCGGAATTTATTAACCGGTCGTAGCTAATAACCGGCACATTCTGCGCTTTTGCTTTCTCGACCATCGAGGCTGCCTGCGTCGCGTCGTTCGGCGCAATGACCAGTACGTCGACACCTTGCGTCAACAGATTATCTACGTCATTGGCCTGCCGGTCCGAGTTATTGTCGGCGACCGTAATCACACATTCGACATTGATCTTCTTACAATGAGCTTCGAAAGCATCACGGTCTCGTTGCCATCGTTCCTCCTTGACCGTTGCCATCGCGAATCCAACCTTAGTTTTCTTACCGGGATCCGCAGGCTTGGCGTTGGAACCGCTTTGATTTTGGGTCCCGCCGCATGAAAAAGCGGCAAACGATGCAATGATAAGGACGAGTAATCGTAATTTCATAGAATAATCTCCTTGATTTTGTGAAGGACTTCCAAATTAAACCAAAAAAATGCGTTTACGGCAAAGGAATCTGATATAACATGTGACGGGGCGACGTAAATCGTTTGATCTGGCACCGGCTGCGAACCAGACTCTTTTCGCATTGTTACTCCACATTTCAAGCGTCCTTTCTAATGTGGCCCATTCAACTTCAATGCGGCGATCACAAGTAATTCATCCGTTCCGGGTCAGTCCAGTTCGTAGTTTATCCAACCGCGTGCCGCGTCCCCGGATAAAGTGTCGATATACGGTCTTTATTAAGCCGCCCAATCATATGCAATTTTTTCTTTAAAGTGGAAATGAAAGTGTGATATAAGTATTTAATAAATCTAAGCTTAGAAGTTTCTCGAGCAATAAAACGAGAATTTTCGACCATTTGCACGCTTGCTGGTCGTTTTTATTGACACCAATCGGCAATTTGTGTAAAAATTCGATAGCTTGGTTTTTTTGAAATCAACGCAACAGGCGTAAGACCAGGAGAAATATGATTCGTCAACTTTGGATTCGCAAGACACTCACATCTTGCGTGTTTGTGGCTTTACTTACAACTACTTCGATGGTTGCTTCGGCAAATTCGGGAAGAATTGCCGCTGAACTTACTATTTCGGGCAAAAATGTTGACGGGGAAGCTCCGGTCGTAATGGTTAATGGAGAAGCCGCCAAAAGCGGACGTTCCATTTTTCCTTCCAGCACGATAGCGACGCCTGATGATACTACGGCGGTCATAAGCATGGGTAAAGTCGGCCAAATCGAGCTTGCCCCAAATTCATCGCTAAATCTGACCTTTGACGACAACACGGTCAATGGCGAATTGAACGCGGGCCGATTGACGGTTTTGGGATCATTAGGTACTGTTACTATCAGGACGGTCGATGGAAATACCACGACATTGAAAGCTGGCGAAGAGATCCTGGCATCCGGAAAAGCTCAAACGAAGAGCAGAGGGGGATCGAACTGGTGGATTTGGGCGGTTGTCGCAGCGGGTGCGGCTGCGGTTGTGATTATTGCTGTATCGCAATCGAGTAACAACAATGTGGTTAGCCCAACCCGATAGGCAGTCCGCTAATTGTCTATTTGAACCATTTAGCTCTTGCGATGGTTTGTAAATGCTTGTATTATAAGAATTGTTCCAGGAGGATATTAATTAAATGCTCGTCAAAAATTGTTTTCGTAAGTTTATCGCTTCATTCGCCGCAGTTGCGGTGTTGTGCGTCTCGTCATCATTCGCGTTTGCCGCACCGAAAGATCTCACTGGTGAAATCACGGTTACTGGTCAGGTGACGGTCAATGGTCAAACGGCATTGTCGAACGCAACGATTATTTCCGGCAGCACGGTCGTAACCGGAGCTGATTCAAACGCAGTTATCAGTCTTGGCAAAGCCGGACGCGTCGAAGTATTGGCGGACTCAAATTTGGTATTGAATTTTTCGGACAATAGTATTGTAGCTATTCTTTCTGCCGGAAAAGTAAGGGTCTCGAACGCGGCCGGCGTTGCGACCACTGTCACGACCAGAGACGCCACGGTGATCGCCGATTCTGGTCAGGCCGACAATTTCCTGGTTGAAGTTGAATGCTCACACTCACATGTCGATGCGACAGCTGGCTTGGTTACAATGCGGGAAGGCACCACGGATAAGCAGATTGCAGCGGGCACATCTGCTACGGCTGGTAATCTTTCGCAGACGGGTTGCAAGCCCTGCTTACGTCCGAACTCTGCTCCTCCGGTTCCGGTTGGCGGTTGGCCTTGGCTAATCCTTATCGCTGCGGGTGCGGTTGGTGCGGCCGTCTTTTTCGGCAACAACAATAACCAGACGGGTGGTGGTGCTATCGTCGTCAGCCCAACCCGCTAGATTAAGCGGTCGTTACAGTTCTTATAGTTCTTGAACTCAATGCGGGTCATGTTCTTAGAATGTGACCCGCATAATTTTGTTTCGTTTTGCAAATTATTTAGGATTTTAAATCGTTAAATTAATACTTATTCTCATATGCATATTGCAGTAATCGGCACTGGATACGTTGGTCTGGTCACAGGTGCGTGTTTTGCGGAGTTTGGCGTCGATGTCACGTGTGTTGACGTTGACACTGCAAAGATCGAAAAATTACATAAAGGTATTATTCCGATTTACGAGCCCGGGCTCGATCAGATCGTTGAAAAAAACGTGAAGGCTGGCCGACTTCACTTCACTACAGATATTAAATCCGCCGTTGAGCAAGCTCTTGTCGTATTTCTTGCCGTTGGAACACCGCCGCAGCCGGACGGTACGCCGGACATGAGCTTTTATCGTCAGGCGGCAAAGGATATCGCTCAGTCGATGAACGGCTACAAAGTTCTTGTCACCAAATCGACGGTTCCGGTCGGCACCGGCAAGTGGCTCCGGGAATTCGTAGCCCAAAACATTGCGGCGGACACAAAATTCGGCGTTGCATCCAACCCCGAATTCCTTCGCGAAGGAGCGGCGATCGAAGACTTTATGCGGCCCGACCGCGTCGTCATCGGCAGTAACGAGCCGGATGCTATCGACGTAATGAAAGATCTTTATCGGCCGTTGTACTTGATCGAAACACCTATCGTTATCACTTCCCTGGAAGCCGCCGAACTTATTAAGTACGCCGCCAATGCCTTTCTCGCAACAAAGATCACGTTTATCAACGAGGTAGCGAACCTTTGCGATGCGATCGGCTGCGATGTTCACGACGTTGCACGCGGAATGGGTATGGACAATCGAATTGGCCGAAAGTTTCTGCATCCGGGACCGGGTTACGGCGGCTCATGCTTTCCGAAAGACACTCGAGCGTTGACAACAGTCGCCGACCAGTTTGGAGTTGAGACCCGTATTGTCGATGCCGTCATTGAAGCTAACGAGCGTCAACGCGACGCAATGATCCCAAAGATCGAAGGGCTTGTCGGCGGCATTGCAGGTAAGAAGATCGGTGTTTTGGGGCTTTCTTTCAAACCCGAAACCGACGACATGCGCGAATCACCGGCCATCGACATAATCAAAGCGATAATCCGGCTCGGCGGCACTGTCAAGGCGTTCGACCCGGTGGCGATGGAAGAAGCGAAACATTTTATTGACGGGATCGAATACGCAGCCGATGAATACGAAGCGATTGACGGAGCCGATGCACTTGTCATCATTACCGAGTGGAATCAGTTCCGCGCTCTCGACATGGAAAAGGTGAAACGGCTTTTGAAATCGCCAAAGATTGCCGATCTTCGCAACATATATGAGCCATCCGATATGCGTGAGCTTGGTTTTGAATACGTTGGCGTTGGTCGATAGAACATCACAGCGTGAAATGTTGAGTGGGTTTTAATGTCTTGAACGGATATGTCCTTAACCACCAAGTGTCTGGTGACCGGCGGTGCCGGTTTTATCGGTTCCAACCTCGCGGAAGAATTGATTCGGCAGGGTGCGAAAGTAACTATAATCGACAATCTCACGACGGGTTACCGCGAGAATCTCGAAGAGATACGCGGCGACTTTGAATTCGTCGAGGGCGATTTGAACGATGATGCCGCCCTGCTTCGGGCGATCGAAAGTGCGGAGATTGTTTTTCATCAAGCTGCTCTGCCCAGCGTACCGCGATCTGTCGAAAACCCCGTTGAAACCCACCAGGCATGCGTTAACGGCACCTTCAATTTGTTGGTCAAGGCCAAAGACGCGGGCGTCAAACGAGTCGTTTACGCTGCTTCGAGTTCGGCTTACGGCGACCAGAAGGTGATGCCCAAGGTCGAGACAATGCGGCCCGAACCTCTCTCGCCATACGCGGCCGCAAAACTCACGGGCGAATATTACTGCCGTGTATTCAATGAGGTCTACGGGCTCGAATCAATTTCGCTCAGATACTTCAATGTCTTCGGTCCACGCCAAAATCCTTCGTCAGCATACTCGGGTGTGATCTCTCGATTCATCGACGCCCTAATGAAGGGGGAAACTCCCATTATTTACGGTGATGGCGAGCAAACCCGGGATTTTACCTTTATATCTAACGTGGTCGATGCGAATCTAAAGGCCGCTCAAACGTCATCGGGGATCGGTGAAGTTATTAACACGGCGAATGGCGAGAAAGTCTCGTTGAACGAGCTGCTCGATGTACTTAAAAAGATCACCGGGCAAAATGGCTTGGATGCAGAATATCGAGAGGCACGAACCGGCGACGTCAAACATTCCCAAGCCGACAATGCGCTTGCGAAGCAATGGTTAGGGTACGAAAAATTGGTCGGTTTAGAAGAAGGTCTGCAAAAGACGATCGAATGGTGGAAGACCAGTCGATTTGCTAAATAACGGCATTGGCGGATTTTTCCGCTTTCAGATTTTCTCGCTCCTGTTCGTCCTGTCCCGTGGCTTACTCCGCCAATGAAAATATGCTGTCCGTCACCACCGAATTTATAAATATCTCTTTAGCCTTAAAGTTTGCGTAGATCGTAAGTTGCTCGGTGTCGAATCGCTGTGCGTATTTTTCCGGCACCGTAATTCCGTCGACGACACGATATTTATCTATTTCGACCGATGTCGTCACCGTCCGTCCGCCCATTTCATAGCTCGAATCATAGCCTTTGATCTGATTGGTTAACTCATCGAGATAAAAATCCGTATAAAAGCCTTCCGGCGAAGTCATTCGAAATCCCTTCTTTTTCTTTTTCGTTTCCGGAAGCGCGGTGATCACAAAACCCTGTTCACCTAAATGCGGCAGCAGCGGAAAGCCTAGACGATTGATCGGCGGCAGCGGAAATCCGCCGCGTATCGTCGACGAAGTCTGAGTGCCGTCAAATACCTGCTTCAGCGGCTGAAAAGGATTTGCGATCTCGATACGGTATTTTTCGCCAGCGAAAATAGTGATGAATGTGGCCGGGATAGTTTGAGCGATCGCGGATGTCGTCACATCGACAGAACCTTTTACGACAAGCGTTTTCATCGCCTTCAGCTTGTCGCCGCCGTGAGCCGCCAACGTGAGCTTCGCCATCTCGACCTCCGCGGAAAAATCCGTCGTAGCAACATCTTTAACCGCCGGCACCTTCGAACCCTTCTCACTTTGGGCAAAACCACCGATTGTACCGAGACACATAACAAAGATTGCGATCCAAATTCTTTTCATAACTACATTTTCACAGAGATATTTTGTAAGTCAAAAAAGGGAGATAAATGATCGATAAGGGCCATTCATCTCCCTAAACTATACTGTATTCACTGCTTTCTACCAACTAAATCGGGCTGACAGTTCGATCCTGCGATTCGCGGCACTGCTGCCGCCGCCTCCGCCGAACCCGCCAAATCCGCCACCGGTAGATGTCGATTGGCCGAATCTGCTTGAACTCAGATTCCCAATCGGCGTGCCTAAATTAACGGTATTCAGCAAATTATTGAAGTTTATGCCGAGGTTCAGGTTATATGGCTTTCTCACGTCTCCACCGCCGCCAAAGCCTCCCATTCCGCCTCGGCCGCCCCCGCCGCCACCGGGTCCACCCCCACCCGGTCCACGACCGCCACCGCCAAGAGCAACCTGGCCTGCTTCTCCGCCGGACTGTCTACCCGCTCGTGCAGCCGTTTGTGGAGACTTTCCAAAACCGAAGTTCTTGCCGACCCTTAAGTTGACGGTAAAGGAATTCGGGCTTTGACCGTAATTGCGTCCAATTATCGCGTTTGGATCTTCATTCGCAACATCGCAATATGCCGCCGTCAGGCTGAGCTGCGAACATCGCGTCGCCAACTGGCCGAATGTAGGACGCTCAGTGAACTGTGCATCGCCATTAACATCGATACCGCGAATAATATTAAATGGGCGTCCGCTGTTGGCGATAATGAACGGACTCAGCGAAATACCAAACGGCACGTTGAAATTTCCGCCGATTACGAAACTGTGCCGGATGTCGAATAATGATCGGCCGAACTCATCGGCAAGGTCGTACGAATAGGCCGGAAAGCTTCCCGCACCATCGGTATCGCTATTCGAAAAGCCCAGACTGTAATTGGCGAAAAGCGAAAAGTTTCGATTGTAGTTGTTTCGGATATTTACGTTTATACGATTTTGGTCCAGTGTGCCGGTCGATTCGTATTCGTTGATGATCCCGAGCGTCGGCTCTGGCTTAGGGGCGTTCAGACAGTCCACTTGAAGCGGACAAATCGGAGCGTTTACATTTCTTGCCCTCAAAACGTTGTAAGTTCTCGACGTTACGTAAAATAGTGCAAGTGTCGTCTTTGCCGGCAACTGTCGTTCAACACCGAAGGCTGCTTGAAGCATTATGGGCGATTTCAGATCATTCGATATGGTACGGATCGTATTCGATTGCGGCAGCGCCGCCTGGATCTGAGCGGCCGTCGGTACATTCGTTACACCCGTGAGCGTGAAAATCGGCTGCCTCAGCAGCAAGATCGCGGCCGCTCGGCGAACCGGATCTGTATCGTTAGCATTGACTATAAAATTGAGCTGCGACGTGCCATTGAACCTCAACGCCTGAAGCGTGAGATTTTCGCTGAATCGGTCGTAAAATACCCCGAAGCCGCCGCGGAAAACGGTCTTTGGTGCACGTGCTCCACCAGCCCCCGGCGACCAGGCAAACGAAAATCTCGGTGCGAAATTAAGATTGTCGCTTATATTCGTCTGATTCTCGTATCTCAGCCCGAAGCTAAGTGTAAGGCCTGGATTGACCCGCCAATCATCCGTCACAAAGAGGCCGTAATCAGTACGGGAAACGTCCTGCTGAGGCTCGCCCGTCGTTATCGAAAACTGTGTCGGAAAATATCGGGCGTCCGTGTTTCCGAGAAGCCGGCCGCGATACTGTTCAAGCGGCGAGAGAGCCGGTATCACGACAGTACATCCAGTACCAAGCGGAGTGCAGCCGGCCGGACTTCGCACTTCGGGCGAACCTGGAAAGGTGAAATTTCCGCCGAAATTATTTTCGGAACGATCGGAAATGCTGGTTCCGCGAATCCGGACACCAAACTTAAGTGCATGCTGTGTGTTGCCACCGAGGGAAGTCGTCGTATAGTTCTGCAGTTCCCACGTGTTCGCACGATTGAAACTCAAACCGATCTGCGCACCGCCGCCGGTGAAGGCATCTGCTACGTTTATCGTCGGGATCGAATTGTCGCCCACCTGCTCGCGTTTTTCCCATTCATATTCAAATCGCGTCTCGTTGATCGTCGTCGGGTTGATGATCATCGTCTCCGTTAACCGAACCTCATGCTGGACGTTCTTAGTATTAAAAGCACGAGAAGGAAGCGACGTATTTCCGATTCCCTGGTTCTCGACCGAGGATCGTTCAAAACTATACCGGGCAACCAACGTATTCTTGTCGTTTATCGCATAGTCGAACCTAGGGCTGAACGAAAGTCTGCGGCTCGGGATCTGAAATTCCTGACGGAAATTTACGGGATTTAATAACGAGTCCAAGAGTAAAGCATTGACGACCGTATTGGTGTCTTCATCGCGATTACTGATATCGAGAAAAAAAGACGATTTGCCTTTTTGTATGGGCCCCGATAGATTGCCGCCGAAAAAGCGTCTCTGGCTCGGAGCTCGATTCAATGCAAAAGGATTTCGTGAATTCAGGCTTTCATCGTTAAAGTTGATAAACGTATTGCCGCGAAATTTGTCCGCCCCCGGTTTCGTTAAAATCTCTATGCGTCCAAAACCAAGCCTATCGTATTCGGCTGAAAAAGGATTACTATTGATACGGATCTCGCGGATAGATTCCTTTGGCGGAAGACGTCCGCCAGTAAAGCCATCGATGTAGATCTGCCCGCCATTCGGCCCCGCCGAAGGCCCGGCCAAAGCTTGCAATGCCGCCTCCAGCTCATCCGGATCGTCCGGCAAAGCCTCAAGTTCCTTCTCCTTCAGAACGGTCGCTCCGGCATTGTTTGCGGGATCGGTCGAAACCCCAGTATCGCTTGCGATCTCAACCTGCTCCTCGACACCTTCTACCGTCATTGTCACCGTCAATTCGCCCCGCTTCCCTGCCGTAACATCAATCTCCGTATTCTCATATAACGCAAATTTAGGCGCCGAAACCCTTACAATGTATTTTCCCGGAGCAAGAGCAGAAACTGTAAACTCACCGCGCTGATTACTAGTCGTTGTTTTCTCGGTTCCGCCAGATGAAACAACCGTTACGGAGGCACCGACCACGACGGCTCCGAGCGAGTCAACAACTTGTCCTGTCAAACTTCCGTTTTGCTGGGCAAAAATAGATATATTCAGAAATAAAGCAATCAATCCGCTTATTATAAAAAGTCTTGTAGATTTCATTTCAGTTGGCCTTTGAAGAGAGTTAGTAAATAATGCAAGGAAATTATAAAAAATTTGGCTCCAAATTTCAGGACGCAAATAGAGTTATGGGAAAGTTATTCCTTCCAATCCGGGAATGCTCAGACTTTGGGTGGTTTGCCCGCGCTGCCCGCCGTTGGCTGCCTGTGCCGCCCGGATAAAAGGTTCAACGCCGGCCAGCAATTTGATAGCCGTGATGCGATCCACATTAGTGCTCTTGGTACTCGATACCGCGATCATGTCGCCAACCTTTAGATCGGCAGCGGTAATATTAGGAAAGCGCTCGAGCATTTCGTCGATGCCGCCGCCGCGTTGGCCGCCGCCAAAGCCCCCACCGCCTTGGCCGCCGCCCGCACCTATTGGACGACCTTGTCCTTGTCCTTGTCCGCCCGGACCCGCTGCTCCAGCCTGACGGGCCGCCATCATTTGAGCCATCTGCTCCGGGAACTTCTTGAGCAAAGACGCCGAACCAAGCTCAACGATCACATCTTTTTTGGTTTGCAAGTCGGTAATAACAACCTCGTTTTTTGCCGCATCGATAGATTTCACGGTTCCGGCCAATGTCTGAAACGCTCCGGTAACGATCTCTTCGGCCGCAAAGCTTGCACCGTCGGCGCTCTTGTCGCCGACCGCTCGAAGCATGTCTCCGGCCTTCAACTCCGAAAAGGTGCTCGCATTTGCCTCACTGTACTTAACGGAATTAGGAGCATAACGGCGGTATTTGGCTTCCGGCTTTGGCGTCAGCACAACCGATGAGGCTGCTCCCAAACCTCGCACTTCAACCGTGATCTGTTTAGTATCGGGATTTACGGTGACGACGCGCCC
Organism: Chloracidobacterium sp.; assembly: GCA_043722725.1. Lineage (GTDB taxonomy): Bacteria > Acidobacteriota > Blastocatellia > Pyrinomonadales > Pyrinomonadaceae > OLB17. The sequence goes on along the minus strand of JAYSON010000449.1, from coordinate 577 downwards.
GGACATTCCTCGCGTGCTCCACTTTTCCTTTTCCTTCGCCTGTTTTTCGGCGATGTCGGACTTGGTCATCAAATAGACGGATTTTGCAGGAAGCGTCTTCTTGTCATCAGAGATCATTCCCGTTACCAGAAGCTTGTCGCCGGGTCCGATCTCCGCAAATGTCGCGGCTACGGCTGCTTTCAGGCTCGGATTATCGGGCGGAACCCGTTTGTACTCGGTTTTGTCCGAAAGCGTAACGCTTAACTCACCGTCTTTGGTCTGCAGCAATATCTTATTTGCATCCATCGAGATAACATCGCCGGTAATAACTGCATTTTTTGGCGTTTGAGCAAAAACGGCTGACAATAGCCCGCTCAACAAAACGAATGATAAAAACAGAATGATTTTATTACGCATGATAACTTTTTCCGGATAGCTAGGATTTCCAATTAATACGCTCTGCGCAACGAAAAGTTGCCTTCAAGCAATGTAAGACGTAAATTCTATACTGAAGGTTCGATTTTTAATGTAAAGATTTGTAAACAAAGCGGATGGCGGATTTATTTGGTCTTCCACGCGTGTGGTGTTCGTGCGGTTA
>JAYSON010000448.1:0-1715 GCA_043722725.1 Chloracidobacterium sp. | reverse complement strand
CACGTTTCATTATTTTGCGGGCTTTACCGGCGGGCGAAAGCTGATCTGTCCCGGGCTTGCGTCATCCAAGACGATCTCTCAGACTCACAAACTTGCCTTCGATTGCGAAACAAAATCGAGACGCAGCGGCGTCGATACCGGATTGTTAGACGGAAACGCCGTCCACGAAGCCTTTATGGAAGCCGTCGTAAAAATAGACCCGGCGTTTTGTGTCAGCACGATTGTGAACGACGCGGGCGAGACCGTTGATCTTTTTTGCGGCAACTGGATTACCTCGCATCGCGCGGCGTGTGATGCTTACGCCGTCGAAAACACGATCGAGATCGCCGACAAGCGCGAACTCGTGATCGTAAGCTGCGGAGGTTTCCCGCACGATATCAATCTGATACAGGCGCACAAGGCGCTGGAGATGGCGTCGCTCGCCTGTTTAGACGGCGGAACGATCATCCTGTTGGCTGAATGCTCCGAAGGCCTCGGGCGAAGTGATTTTCTAAATTGGTTCGAAGCAGAAAATAGCGATGCTTTGGCTGAAAGATTGTGCGAAAGCTATCAGGTCAACGGCCAGACGGCGTGGAGTTTGTTGCAAAAGGCGGAACGGTTTGATATTCGGATTCTTTCCGAACTTATTGTTCGCGAGACCGAATCAATGAGGCTAACTTCCATGCAATCACTGAGCCGGGCAATGACAAAGGTTGATGCCGGTTCCAAGGGTTACATCATTCCTTTCGGTGCGAAAAACCATATCGAGCGTTACTGGTCTAGAGATTCTAACTTTTCTTGATCGTGAAAGTCCGCCCGATGGAGTCGGTCTGATTGCGGATCGAGCGAAGTTTGTCGCGGAAGCCCGTAAACCGGAGAACATAGATCGTGTTGTCGTTTGCTTTGAGAAAATAGAAGCGGCCGCTCATTGGACGCCCGGCGCGGACAAATTCGTAATTGAAGACCGTGCCTTTCAAAAACCCGGCGAAATTTTCTTCCTTGCCCGCTACATAGCCGGGGAGAAGGAGCAGTTTTTGCTCCTCATCTCGAATAACATCGGTAAGGATGGCATTTGGGGGGGCGGTGAGCTTGCGAACTTCAAGGTGCCCGTCGTTACGCTCAATGTAAACGTACTCTACATTCGGGCTCGTCGCCGAAGGTTTGACAGTCATTTTCCACTTCGTATCCGGAAGATCGAAACTGTAATCGACGTCCGGATTGCTAAAGCTCTCGCCCTGCGCCGAAACCGAAGCGGCAAACAAAATTCCTAAGCTCAAAGAAAGCAAGATCGAAGTTTTAAGATGTTTCATTGTCTTATATCTATTCAGGGCCGAGGCCATTCTAGCGTAAAATTTAGCAAATTGCGATAGTTGAGATGTCGTTGCAGGCCCTTCTGTTGCATGAAGTGTGGAAGTAGTCGAGGCGGAATCGAAAACCGATCTGTGTCTTCGGCCCGGCCCGAATTCCACATATTTTCTTCGCCCAATAGCGAATTGCGAACGTCTAAGCTGGTAGGAACTTCTGAAACGTCGGCTGCAATAATAGATTTTCCGAGGTAATAGAATAATGAAACAGAGTTTTTCCTTACTTAACAAACTAGTCGCATTTTTAAGCATTTTCGTGATTTGTGTTCCTTCTTTGGCGCTTGGTGCCGATTCAAAAGGTGGAACCAAAGCTCTGACCGAAGAGCAAAAGATCATGCACGTGCTCAATCGTCTGGGGTTTGGCGCGCGGCC
>JAYSON010000447.1:0-4229 GCA_043722725.1 Chloracidobacterium sp. | reverse complement strand
AAGGCGTTTGTCACGCAGCATAGCAACGCTTTCATCGAGGGAAACATTGCGAGCTATCTCGCACTCGGCACGGAGATGCACAGTGTTTGGGCGATGCTGCTCGGCGGTTTGTGGAGTTCGAGGGTCGCTGAGGCGGCGGCCGGTGCGACGATTTGGGCTTTTTTTCCGCTGTTATTATTGTTGATTTTCGGATGGGCACGTGAGCTAAACGTCGAACGCCGTTGGGCGTTGACAGCTGTGCTGATGGTTGCAGCCGTGCCGTCGGCTTATCACGTTGCCGCTAATGCGTATACTGACATTGCGTTGGCATTGTTCATTACGTTGGCGATATATTCACTCAGCCGATGGTGGCGGACGCTGGCGAACGGTTGGCTCATCTTTATCGCGATCTTTTTGGGAGCAGCCCTGTCGTCGAAATTGACGACGCTTTTTGCGATAGCGGCGTTTGCATTGGTTGTGTTGCTTCGCGTCCGCAAAGCGAAAGAGAGCGAGCCAAATCGTTTGATTAAAATATTTGTCAGCGGATTTGCCTCCGTCGTACTTGCCGGATTGATCGCGTCACCGTGGTATTTGCGAACGTGGCAGCAGACAGACAGCCCGGTGTTTCCGTTTTACATGAGCGTATGGCAGGGTGACGCTCCGGGCTGGGACGTTGAACGGTCGAATCTGTTTCAGGCGATGAACTCGCAGTACGGCGGCGATGTAAAAACGCCGCTCGATTATCTTGCGGTTCCGTGGAATTTATCGGTTGCGGCACAGCCAGAGCAGACGGCTTATTTTGACGGTGTTCTGGGCATTGCATTTCTTTTTGGGTTACCGATATTGATTTGGGCTCTTTGGAAATTTGATCTGCCGATTGAGGCAAAGATAGGTGTGGGCGTTGCGGCTGTAATGTTTTTATTTTGGCTCTTTTCAAGCCAGCAATTGCGTTATCTGTTGCCGATATTGCCTGTACTTGCCATCGCGATGGTAGTTGCCGCGGAAGCTATCGCGAAGAAAGTTGAGGGCTTTCGGACGATAGTCCAGGGATTTTTGGCGATTGCAGCGTCAGCCGGAATTCTTGTCGGGGCGGCGTGGTTTCTGCAGAAAGCTCCGCTTCGCGTCGTGCTTGGCGGCGAATCACGAGACCAGTATTTGGCGCGGAATCTTGATTATTATCCGTATTACCAGACGCTAAATACGGAAACACCGGCGGATTCTAAGGTTTGGCTAATCAATATGCGGAGGGATACTTACAATCTCGACCGTCCCTATTTTTCGGATTATCTGTTTGAGTCGTGGACTTTTCGGAATCTGGTATGGGAGGCGCAAAATTTGACCGATCTCAAAACTAGGATTCGCGCGCTGGGAGTTAATTTTGTCTTGGTTCGCAAAGACGCGGTAATTTTGGAATTGCAACCGTTGCACGTTTCGGACGAGGATTGGGCGAAGGCGAAACAACGGAAAGAGGACCTAGCCAAAGAATTTATTCTGGGTAAGGCGAACACGGTTCGGGCGGACGAAAAATTTAGTTTAGTAAAGGTATTTTAAGAAATGGTTTCATCAACAGCCGTAATGGAAACACAATTTACGGAACAGTTTAAGATATTTCTCAACGCAGAGAATGACGGCGTGATGCGACAGCTTCGCGAAAAGGCGTTCGGCATATTCATTGAAATAGGCTTTCCGACGGCGAAAAACGAGGATTGGAAGTATACGAACGTTGCGCCGTTAATCAATGAAACGTGGAAGGTCAGGCCGTTAGCGTCAGATTCTACACCGGTAATAGAGAAATGGGCACACGTCCTTTCCTTAAATTCACAGGGTAAAGGTTTCGCTACCCTTAATTTCGCTTTCGGCCAGTATCAAGTAGTACGGATAGGGAAAAACGACGATGTTGAAGAGCCGATAATATTTGAATTTATTGCAGCGAACGGTGAGGCGATATTCCCGCATATTCTGTTAATCGTCGAATCAGGCAGCAAGGCGACTATTGTTGAAAGCTATAAAAGTGAGGCGAAGAATTTCACGAATGCCTTTATTCAGATCGTACTCGAAGACAACGCGCACTTGACGCATTACCGGGTGCAAAAGGAATCGACCGATGCGTTTCATGTCGGAACGACTGAGGTAAGTGTTGGGCGCGGCTCGGTTTACAACGCGACAAATATCAATCTTGGCGGTGCGATCTCGCGGCACGACATAGAGGTGAAGTTTACGGCCGAGGGTGGCGAGGCGTGGGTGGACGGGCTTTACATGCTGAACGGTTCGCAGCACGCGGACACGCATTCGATCATTGATCATTTGGTGCCGAACTGCACGTCGCATCAAACTTATAAGGGCGTACTGAATGACAAATCGCGGGCGGTTTTTAATGGCAAAGTTTTTGTCCGGGAAAATGCCCATGGCACTGACGCACAGCAATCGAACAAAAATTTGCTGTTGTCGAACGAAGCACGAGTGGATACAAAGCCGCAGCTTGAGATTTTTAATGACGACGTAAAATGCTCGCATGGAGCGACCGTCGGGCAGCTTGAAGAAGAGGAGTTGTTTTATCTGCTTACGCGCGGATTGCCTGAAATATTGGCGAGAAATCTGCTAACCTACGGTTTTGCCGAGGAGATCATTAACAAGATCGCTATCGAATCAATAAAGATGGAACTCGATGAGGCCGTTTTGAATCGGCTGAATACGAAATTGGAAGGATAACAAATTATGAGAGTCAGAACATCGTTAATATTGGATGAAGCCTTGTTGGCACAGATCGATGAGATAGCCGGCGAGAAACCGCGCCGTGCCGCCATCATCGAAACTGCTTTGCGCGAATACATCGATCGCGAGAAAAAGAAGGCAAGCAAGAAACCGGCGTCTGCGGACAAAGCGACCGCCGCATTGTCCGTCAAAGGATAACCTCGGGGAGTTGTAATAAATAACATGAACGCTGTGAAGACAATGAGCAATTGGGATGTTGAAAAAGTTCGTAGAGATTTTCCCGTGCTTTCTAGGGAAGTCAACGGCAAGCCGCTCGTATATCTGGACAACGGCGCTTCGTCGCAGGTGCCGCAGATCGTCATCGACCGCGGTTCGAAATACCTTGCGGAGGAGCATTCGAATATCCATCGAGGCGTGCATTATTTGTCGCAGCACGCGACGACTGCTTACGAGGCTGCACGTGAAAAGGTCAAGCGGTTCATAAATGCGAAGGAGGCGAAAGAATGCATCTTTGTTCGCGGTACTACCGAGGGCGTTAATCTGGTTGCGCATTCGTACGGTCGAAAATTCATAGGTGAAGGCGACGAGATCCTTATCAGCCAGATGGAACACCATTCGAACATCATTCCGTGGCAGCAGGTTGCGGAAGAAAAGGGTGCAGTGATTCGGGTTATCCCGATGAACGAAAAGGGCGAGCTGATAATCGACGAATACGAAAACCTGCTTAGTGAGCGGACAAAGATCGTCGCGGTTATCCACGTATCGAATTCTCTTGGCACGGTCAATCCGCTCAAGGGAATGATTGCAACAGCGCATAAATTTGGCGTGCCGGTTTTGGTAGATGCCGCACAGAGCGTGCCGCATTTTCCGGTTGATGTTCAAGACCTGGATGCCGATTTCTTTGTCTTTTCAGGGCATAAAATGTTTGGCCCGACCGGCAGCGGTGTTCTTTACGGCAAACGCAAATGGCTTGACCAAATGCCGCCATATCAGACCGGCGGCGGGATGATCCGGTCGGTAAGTTTTGAAAAAACGACGTTTGCACCTATACCGGATAAGTTCGAAGCGGGCACGCCTGCAATCGCCGCCGGTATCGGCCTCGGTGCCGCTATCGATTACATAAACTCCATCGACTTCGAAGCCGCCGCCGCCTATGAGCATGAACTACTCGAATACGCGACCGAGCGTCTGTCCGACATCCCCGGCGTAAAGATAATCGGCACGGCGGCAAATAAAGCATCGGTCCTGTCGTTCACCATCGAAGGTATTCACCCGCACGACATCGGCACGATCCTCGACCAACAGGGAATCGCCATCCGTGCCGGCCACCATTGCGCTCAGCCGGTGATGCAGTTCTTCGATGTTCCGGCAACGGCTCGGGCTTCGTTTGCGTTTTATAATACTCGCGAAGAGGTTGATAAATTGGCCGATGCGGTGCAGAAGGTTATCGAGGTGTTTGCATGAACAGAAAGCGAGATATCAAAGTGTGGTATGGAAAGATCGAGGACGCGGAAAAATATCCGGCCGTCATTTACTGG
>JAYSON010000446.1:0-3741 GCA_043722725.1 Chloracidobacterium sp. | reverse complement strand
GGATGAAGCTCGAGAACTTTCAGTATTGAGGTGTTTGCGTCGCTTAGCGGATTCGGTGAACGGTGCGAAGCGTAGAGCTTTCGAAAGATATGGTCGATCGAGTTTTGTCCCTTCGAACCTTGCAATACCACCAGATCGCACATGAAAGCAACCAGCATCCCTCGTGCATAAACCTGCGTGTCGGCTCCGTTCCAGCGATTTTGCGAAGCTTCCATCAGCGACAATGAACTCGTTTGCATGGTATCGATGTTGTGTGCCCGCGAAAGCGTATCGAGAAAATCTTCGAAACGAATTTGATTTAATGCCACCCCTGTTTTTAGCGATTGATAGAGTGCGAACCCTTCATAAAACCAATCGTAGTTTCCACTAAGACTTACTCCGTTCGGCAGCCAAAGATGAAATATCTCATGACGCAATTGCTCATTAAGCCTCTGCACCGATTGTGTTTTGAATGGCATATCCGCGGAAACGATTGTAACGGTCCGCCCGCGAGTTTCTGCTTCCCATGTGCTTGTCTGAATGTAATTTTGCGGGAAGGGCACTATCGCAATCTGAAAATTTTCTGCTGGACTTGATGCGAATATCCTCAAATATTCGCTGTAGATCTCCTCACCTATTTTTGCCGACTCCGCATCAGTGAAGAGCCACCGGCCCGCTGTCGCGACGTTTAATACCGAACTTCCAATGTTTACTTTCTTTTCTCGAAGATCGGTTCCGACCACAAATACGGCCTTTTCGATATTTGTGACTTCAAAAGTCGCAGGACCAACCCTTTTCTCAGTAGAAAAAATTTTCCAACCCTCCGGGATCTCAATTGTTACAGACGCTGAGACTTTCGGTGCAGCATTTGAGAATTGCGGAAACAAATCATCAAGCATTAGGATTCCGTAGTTGTTTGAAAGCCACGACACATGGGCCGATGCTCGCGGATTTTTTGGAACCGCAATGTTTGTTTCGTAGCTCCAACGCACGAAATCCGCTTCTGAAACAAATTCACCCGCATCAAGCCTTTTGTATGCGATCAACTTTCCGGTTTTGTCCGCAAGCATTAGATTTGAGATACGATTTGCAAGGTCTGGCAGTCCAATGCCGGATTTCAGAAACGAGAGATGTCTCCTTTGGCCCGCCGCTTCGTGACCAAGATATGATCCGCTTAAACTGACCGAAGATTTTTTTGTATCGACCTTTGCAGACGCTACAATATTTTGCGAAAGCGAAGTGATGGCCGCTAAAACGACGTACAGAAACGCGAAGGAGAACGCAAAAAAAGCATTGCCGACTTTTGACATAGAAATTACATCGGAACTAAACTAGTTGACTGTCGTACACATTGTGGACTCGTAATTATCAGGATAAAGAATTTAATGAGTCTTATCAAAATCATAATTTACGCCCTGGTATTATTATTGGGGCTCCTTTTCCTTGGACGTTACTTTTTCTAGGATGGCGGCCTGTTGGAATTGCCCGATGCTAGCTGCATATGTGCTTTACGCAATTTCATATGGAGTATTGTTTGATTCATCGAATGTTTAACGAAAGCGGTCGCTTTAGGCCGCTTTTTTTGTTTGATTAGCAAATATTTATGAGCGGTTTTAGAAAAGTAAAGCGGGCTTTGTTAAGCCTTTCGGACAAGAGCGAAGCAGTAGATTTGGCGCGATCGCTAACTGAACTGGGTGTTACTATAATCTCAACCGGTGGAACGGCAAAAACGCTTCGTGAAAGCGGGATTCCGGTAACCGACGTGTCAGATGTGACAGGCTTCCCTGAAATGATGGATGGGCGTGTAAAAACGCTTCATCCGAAAATACACGGTGCATTTCTAGCTCTCCGCGACAACGCCCAACATTTGGAAGCAATGCAAACGCACGGCATCGAACCGATCGATCTTGTTGTCATCAATCTTTACCCGTTCGAGCAAACTATTGCGAAAGAGGGTGTTAGCGTCGAAGAGGCGGTGGAGAATATCGACATCGGCGGACCGGCGATGATCCGGTCCGCGGCGAAAAACTGGCGTGACGTTGCCGTTGTCACCGATCCGAAACTTTACGATGGAACTCTGAAGGAATTGCGGGAGAACGACTGCTCGCTGTCGCTCAACACCCGCCAGCGGCTCGCCGCCCTTGCTTATACACGAACAGCCTCATACGATCTTGCGATCTCGTCTCACCTTGCGAAGCAGCTTTCCGACGAAGACCTGGATTTTCTGGAACCGTTTAATCCGCTCGGCGATCTCGTATTTATTGAATCGGCAGATATCGAACTCGGGTCAGAATCGGAAGCGGTAGCGACCGGGTTCCCCAAACATTTTCCAACGTCCGTGACCATTGAGCTTGCAAAGGTCAGGGATCTCCGCTACGGCGAAAACCCGCACCAAAAGGCCGCACTGTATGACACCGCGGAAGCAGGCGGTATCGCTAACGCCGAGCAGCTTCACGGCAAGGAAATGTCGTTCAACAACTATGTCGATGCCGAAGCCGCGTGGAATCTTGTTCAGGATTTTGACGAATTGGCAGTAGCCATCATAAAACACACAAATCCGAGCGGCCTCGGCATTGGCCAAACCAACGGAGAAGCGTATCGGAGAGCACTTTCTACTGATCCTGTCTCAGCTTTCGGCGGGATCGTCGCTTTCAACCGAATTGTAGACGCCGAGGTTGCCCATTCTGTAAACGAAGTGTTTACAGAGGTAGTGATCGCTTCGGACTTCGAACCTAAAGCCCTTGACATTTTCCGAACGAAGAAGAACCTTCGGCTCCTAAAGGTGGCATCTACGGGCAGAAACGCGAGGGTTAATGAGCGTGGGAATCGTAACTTAGAATACAAACAGATCTCGGGCGGAATCCTTGTCCAAACCAAAGACGACTATCGCGTTTCAGCGACCGACCTCAAGACTGTCAGCAAAAAACACCCTTCCGCAGGCGATATCAAGGCCTTGCTTCTTGCCTGGAAGGTCTGCAAGCACGTCAAGTCGAACGCCATCGTCTTTTCTAACGCGAATCAAACGATCGGCGTAGGTTCCGGTCAGATGAACCGTGTTGATTCACTCCGAATCGCCGCCATGCGTGCCGAACGGTTCGATCTGCCTGTGAAAGGCTCAGCTCTCGCCTCCGATGCCTTTTTTCCCTTCCGCGACAATGTCGATGAAGCAGCAAAATTGGGCGTTTCGGCAATAATCCAACCCGGTGGTTCGATCAAGGATGACGAATCGATCGCCGCTGCCGACGAGCAGGGCATTATCATGGTATTTACGGGTATTCGCCATTTCAAACACTAATTAAACATTATTTGTTAATGTAATACATTAAATAACGCTTGACATTCATATTTTGGTGGGTTAAAGTCTTCTCATTAAGACGACTGACTGGAACGCTCGGAGGTTTGAAAAATCAAAATCTTCGGCTTTTTTGGCTTTAAAAGCTGCTTACCGGATCAAGCCTTAATAATTTTCTCATTTCACACCCTTCAAAGCTGCGGAACCATTTGTTTCATTTACCAAAGTGTGCAATAGTTCCCGAAACTCGCAGTTTAGTTTCTCTCACGAACAGATTCTGACTGCCCGCGTTCCGCGGGTGATACTCGGTAGATCGAACTTCGCAAACCGGAGTTCGAAAAAAGGAGACACTATATGAAAAGGATCATCAGTATCGCGTCGTTTGCTATTTTCGCTGCATCTCTGATAGGGTGCGAAGCCCCCCCTAAACCGGTGGGCAATGCTTCGAACGCAGTTAACACCAACGCCAA
>JAYSON010000445.1:0-3945 GCA_043722725.1 Chloracidobacterium sp. | reverse complement strand
TAACGACCTTGCAGCGGCCCCCGTTCGTTATAAAAGGCGTCATGATGCCTAGTCCGCGAATCAAAGACTTTCAGGTGTTCCGCTCGAATTCTGGCATCGTTTACACGGCCGATTCACTTTTCCGCACGGACGATAGGGGCGATGCTTGGCGAATGCTACCTGTGCCCAGAACGGTTAGTCAACATATCGCATCAGTTCTATTTGAAAACGAGAGCGAAGGTATGGCGTTAATATCCGACGTGAAGACGTCGATCCTCGAGGTCGCCCGCACTTGGGACGGCGGCTCGACGTGGACCAAAGAGACAGTCGAGCTTGAAAACGCGATCGTTTATGAACTAGAGCTTGAAAACGCTTCGCTGACGGGCAGTGCGAACGGCTTTACAGAACTTACGGTACGGATTCCGACCAGCTCGAACTTCGCAGGTAGAGCCATTTATCAATCGACCGATGGCGGACGATCGTGGCAATTTATCAGCCGTTCAATTGAACTTCGAAGCGATGATGACGCATCGGCAATAGCCCAAAAAGGTGACTGGACGCTTGAAACCACCGGAAATTGTGCCGGATTTAAGGTTGGGTGCGTTCAGGAAACAAAGCTTTTCATTTCAGGCAAAGAAGCTACGCCGCCGCGATTGAAAGAACTGGCTCGACAAGGAAAAGAAAGTGCGAAAAATGAGGAGTTTAAGACGCAGATGTTTGCCGCCGCGCCAGGTGGTTCGACGCGGATAAGCTTGAACCGGGGTTTTGATAAATGTACGGCGGCTCCCGCTTCGCAGATGCAGAACTGGTGGGACAATTCGTATTTTCAAGATTCGAATATCTACATCAGCGGAAGAAATCGAGGGTGTACGCAGGGGCAATTGACTGCAACCTGGGTAAATCAAGTCTCGGCAATGGGCTGGGGATTGATCCCGACGATCGTCGGCTATCAATCGCCGTGCTCCGTCTGTACAAGCTGTCAAAAACACAGTTCGGACGCCGCGACCGCCGAAACGCAAGGACGCGGCGAAGCGGACATCGCAATTACGGATTCAAAAAATCTCGGCCTGACAACCGGAACCGTGCTTTATTACGATATGGAACGCTACGACGAAACCGTAAGTACGCCCGGCTGCCGAACGTCGTCGACCGCGTTTTTGAAAGGCTGGACTGACCGCGTTAAGGAGCTCGGCTACAAATCGGGCGTTTACGGTTCGCCGCGAAATGCCATCGACGATTGGCAGTTCATTCCGGCAGCCAGCCGAATGGATGCGGTCTGGATGGCCCGGTGGGATAATGTGGCGTCTGTCTGGACGTATTTGTCATTTGCGAATTTTCCGACGAACGTGTGGGATAACCATCAGCGGATCAAACAATGGCAGGCCCCGCACAATGAGACTTGGGGTGGTGTGACGTTCAATATCGACGGCAATATAGCCGATGGGCCAGTGGCGGGCATACCGGTTCCCAAAAATAAGATCGCGGATTTCGACGGCGACGGCAAAACAGACGTAAGCGTCTTTCGTCCGAGTACAGGCCAATGGTTTGTATCAGGCACCCTCGGGCCGACGTATAGCATTTATGAGTTCGGCGTCCCGTCCGACATCCTGACTCCCGGAGATTTTGACGGCGACGGCAAGACAGATTTTGCTGTGTTTCGTCCAATCGATTTTACCTGGTATTTTCGAACGAAAGGATCTTTCAGCACGCGGCAGTTTGGTGCAGCGGGCGACATACCGGCCGCGGCCGATTACAACGGCGACGGCAAAACCGACATTGCACTGTTTCGCCCCTCGACCGGGCTTTGGTACATCGCTTACAACGACAGTCTGAATAGTTTCGCGACGGTTCAGTTTGGAGAGAACGGTGACAGGCCGGTTGTGGCAGATTACGACGGTGATGGCAAGGCAGATATTGCGGTCTGGCGTCCGTCAAACGGCACATGGTACGTCCAGGGAAGCACCGGAAACTACTTCACCGCGATTTGGGGAGTCGCAACCGATCTTCCTGCCCAAGCCGATTACGACGGCGACGGAAAGGTCGATTTTGCGGTCTTCCGAAGCGGCACGTGGTACCTGATGCGAACTACCGCAGGGATGTTGGTACAGCAATTCGGCGTTGAAGGTGATGTTCCGGCGACGGGTGATTTCGACGGCGACGGGCGATACGATATCGCCGTGTTTCGGCCTTCGAATGGAAATTGGTATTTGAGCCAGAGCCAGAATGGTTATACATTTAGGGGGTTCGGTGTCCTGAACGATAAGCCGATACCAGCAGCCTATCTGCCGCAATAGGCCATTGAATTTTAGAAGCCTTAGATTCTTTGGAGCGGGTTTCGGCCCGCTTCGTTCGTTTCACATATGCCGGATAATTGGATACAATTACGGTTTTGGCTTCTGCCAGTATTTTGAACCTTGGATCGGAACTAACTTTTATGCTTCAAGCGGGAATCGTTGGACTGCCCAACGTCGGAAAATCGACACTTTTTAATGCCCTCACGGCGCAGGAATCGGCGCTTGCTGCAAACTATCCTTTTGCGACGATCGAACCGAATGTCGGCATAGTTTCCGTTCCCGACGATCGACTTGCGGTGCTCGAAAAGATGAACAAGGCCCAAAGGACGATACCCGCAACGGTTGAGTTCGTGGATATCGCCGGGCTTGTTCGGGGAGCGTCAAGGGGCGAGGGCCTGGGCAACCAGTTTCTTGCGACTATTCGCGAGACCGACGCCGTGATCCAGGTTGTTCGCTGTTTCGAGGACGATAACATTGTCCACGTCGAAGGCTCGGTTAATCCGATACGCGATATCGAAACGATCCAGATCGAGCTTGCACTCGCAGATCTCGCATCCGCCGAGAAACGTCGCGACAAAGCGGCGCGGGCGGTGAAGGCCTCGGGTGACAAGGACGCGAAACGCGAGCTTGAGATACTCGACAAGATCATGCCGCTGCTCGAAGATGGCCGCCCGGCACGCGCCGCCGACCTGACGGACGATGAACGGGCGATCGTAAAGACATGGTTTTTTCTATCGACCAAGCCGACGATCTACGCCGCAAACGTGGACGAAGAGACGCTTGCCAATCCCGATGCAAATGCCCATGTCGCCTCAGTCAAAAAACACGCTGAAAGCGAAAAAGCGGATGTCGTCGTCATCTGCGCCAAGCTCGAAGCCGAACTAGTCGCTCTCGATCCGGCCGAACGCGGCGAATATCTTAAAGACCTCGGCCTGAGTTCGAGCGGCGTCGACAAGCTAATCAAGGCCGCTTATCACATGCTCGGATTGATGAGTTTTCTGACCGCCGGCGAAAAGGAAGTGCGCGCCTGGACGATCCCGATTGGCACCAAAGCACCGCAGGCGGCCGGCGAGATACATACCGACATCGAACGCGGTTTCATCAGGGCGGAAATCGTCTCCTACAACGATATTACGACGTGCGGGTCGCATAACGCCGCAAAGGAAAAAGGCCTGGTCCGGCTTGAAGGAAAGGATTACGTAATGAAGGAAGGCGACATCGTTAATTTTCGATTTAATGTTTGAAAAACGACGAATGTTTGTTAGTATTTAGGCTGTAAAAACCGCAAACGGCGCGTTCGTCTATCGGTTAGGACGCGAGGTTCTCAACCTCGAAAGAGGGGTTCAACTCCCCTACGCGCTACCAAAATCCATTCAAATTAAGGATATGCCCTCGGTAGGATTCGAACCTACAACCAACAGATTATGAGTCTGCTGCTCTAACCGTTGAGCTACAAGGGCAAGAATTCTTAGTTTAGAGGAAACGCCTTTTTCCCGCAAATATCCATTAGCGTATTGAGCAACAGCTTATTCACCGCCGTATATCGTCATGGGCGATTTTTTTGTTGGAATATGGTCGTCGCGGATGCGGTTGACGTATTTCCAGATTATTAGGACGAATCCGACCGACGGTATCAGCGAGAGTAATCCGATAAGGAGGGCATAATCGTCAA
>JAYSON010000444.1:0-3491 GCA_043722725.1 Chloracidobacterium sp. | reverse complement strand
ACCGCAATTAAATGGGCGAAAAAACTGCATTCAGATACCGATATTCAGTTCGAAGCCGCAGATCTCTTCGAGCCGCTTCGAGGTTGGACGGAAGCTTTTGATTTTGTACTTGAGGTCTATACGATCCAGCCGCTGCCACTTGAAATTCGACCGAAAGTGATCGATTCGATAGCGGCGTTCGTCGCTGGAAATGGCCGCCTTGTTGTGGTCACACGCGGTCGTGATGATGACGAAGAACCGGTTCAATTGCCGTGGCCTCTATCAAAAAAGGACCTGTCGAGATTTGAGACTCATGGCCTCAAGCAGACCTACTTCGAAGAAATGTACGGCGACGAAGACGAGGCAGACCGCCGCTTCGCTGTGGAATACGTAAAGACCGAATAAATGGTCAACTGAACATTAAGCTTCGCTCAGCCAATCTACTCTTCAGGCTGTTGCAAACAACATCACACAACTCGAACACGGATTGGTCGGCGATCGAGTAATAGGTCGAGTTGCCGTCATGATTCCTCGTAACTAGTCCCGCATCCTGCAGAATCTTTAGATGTTTACTAACATTAGGCTGCGTCGTTCCGGTAGCCGCTGCCAGGTTGTTGACGCTCAACCGACCATTCTCAAGCTGTTGGAGGATGTGCAGCCGAACCGGTTCCGACAAAACCTTAAATCTTGCGGCTACAAGGCTTAAAGCCTCAATCGATAACGACCATGTTTTCTCTTTTCGCATAATTGACAGTATAACTACATAATTATATGCTTATATCAGGATAAATCATATTCTAATAGTGAGAATGGAGCAAGACCAATGATCAAACAAGCAAGTGTATTCGAGATAAGCGAACTTTTAAGCACAAGCGGCGATTGCCAATTGATAGATGTTCGCGAATTTTCAGAATTTAACAGCGAACGGATCGCTGATGCGAAGTTAATCCCGCTTTCCAATTTCGAAAAGCATGCCGACGAAATCGACCATTCGAAACCCATTTATCTGATGTGCCGCTCCGGAAACCGGGCTAAGCAGGCAGCGGAGAAACTGATGAACAAAGGGTTCACTGATATTCATGTGGTCGACGGCGGAATGATTGCATGGGCAGGGGCGAATTTACCCGTTGTAAAAGGCGAGTTGAAGGTGTGGTCGCTGGAACGTCAGGTGCGGTTCGCGGCCGGAATGTTTGTGTTGACGGGTGTTTTGCTCAGCATTTTTTTGTCGCCATATCTGATCCTATTGTCGGCTTTCGTAGGTGCAGGTTTGATGTTTTCGGCCTTAACGGATACCTGCGGAATGGGCATGGTACTCGCGAGAATGCCGTGGAATAAGGCTCCAGCCGCGTGTGTGCAACGGCATCAGCGAACTAGAGGGGCGGTCGAGAAATGACACCGATCTTTATCATAGGTTTGATCCTTAGTGCCGCTATCGGACTTTCGCTTGGGCTAATCGGCGGCGGCGGCTCTATTATTACTGTTCCCGTTTTGGTTTACGTTCTTGGCGTCGAAGTTCATGATGCCGTTGGAATGTCGCTGGCGGTTGTTGGGGCAACCAGCTTGATTGGTTCCTTTTTGCATTACCGGAGCGGAGCTGTTCAGTTGAAAACGGGTTTGATTTTCGGCGCGGCCGGCATCATCGGCGCATTGCTCGGTTCGCCCTTGACTCGTCTTTTGTCACCATCAGCGTTAATGTTGACATTTGCGACGCTAATGTTAGTGATCGGAAGTTTGATGCTACGCCGGAAATCCAGGGCAGTTTCCAACGAAGTCGAATCAGCCGAACAAATCCTAAGCGTCTGGAAAGCGCTTTTGGCAGGATTAGGAGTTGGCATTCTGACCGGATTTTTAGGAGTCGGTGGTGGATTTTTGATAGTTCCGGCGCTTGTGATGTTTGGCGGATTAGGGATGAAAGATGCAATTGGAACATCGCTTTTTGTTATCTTTCTGAATTGCGTCGCCGGTCTAGTCGGACACGCCAGCCAAAATAATTTTGACTGGAACTTAACGGCGTTAGTAACGGTTTTGGCGGTCTCGGGAACGATTTTCGGAACGCTTCTTTCACACCGCGTAGCCGCCGTCAAACTGCAAAAAGGTTTTGCGGTGTTCGTTTTGGCAGTCGCTGTTTTTCTAATTACGAAAAATTATGGCGTTTTCTTAGGGGGTTGAATCTATGCAATTCAAGCAATTTTATCTCGGCTGTTTATCGCACGCCTCTTATTACATTGGTTCTGAAGCAGAAGCTGCTGTGATTGATCCGCAACGCGACGTTCAGCAGTATCTAGACGAGGCTGAAGCGAACAATCAAAAAATCAAGTACATAATCGAAACGCATTCACATGCTGATTTTGTCAGCGGACATATTGAGCTTGCCGAGAAAAGCGGCGCGGAAATTGTTTATGGAGCAAAAGCCAAAACGGAATTTCCGACGCATAAAGTTAATGATGGGGACGAATTGACGGTGGGTAAGGTAATCCTTAGATTTTTGGAAACGCCCGGACACACACCGGAAGGAATAACGATTTTGGCAGAA
Organism: Chloracidobacterium sp.; assembly: GCA_043722725.1. Classification (GTDB taxonomy): domain Bacteria; phylum Acidobacteriota; class Blastocatellia; order Pyrinomonadales; family Pyrinomonadaceae; genus OLB17. The sequence continues at coordinate 979 of JAYSON010000444.1, read as the reverse complement.
AATACGGAAGATTCGTCGCAGCCGGTAAAGATGTTTACGGGCGACACGCTGTTTATCGGCGATGTAGGTCGGCCGGATCTGATCGGCTCAAAAGGTTACACGGCGGAAGAAATGGGGGGCATGCTTTTTGACAGTTTGCACGGAAAAATTCTGCCTCTTTCCGACGAAACGGAGGTTTATCCGGCTCACGGCGCGGGCAGCTTGTGCGGAAAATCTTTGTCCAAAGAGACCTGGTCGACGCTCGGTGAACAACGTAGAATGAATTATGCGCTCAAGCCAATGAGTAAAGAGGAATTCGTAAAAGTTGTTGCGGCCGATCAGCCTGCCGTTCCCGCGTACTTTGAACAGAGCGCGACGCAAAACTTGAAAGGTTCCTCGTCTTTATCGGACTTAACACAACCGATAGCAATGAAGAGCGAGGAAATCGAAGCCTTTGATGGGATCGTTATAGATGTGCGACAGAATGACCAATTCGGTTTCCGTCACGTTCGTAATTCAATCAACATCGGACTTGGGGGAAAATTCGCATCGTGGTCGGGCACGCTCATCACGATTGGAACGCCCGTGGCGATTGTCGCCGAAAATCAGGAACAAGTTGCCGAGGCCTTTATGCGGCTTGCTCGCGTTGGCATCGAAACCGTGAAAGGATTTACTTTAATGAACAATTTTACGGGCGAAACGAAAAGGGTGGAACAGATATCCGTCGAACAAGCGAGAGAAGCGACGAAAAATGACGATGTCCAGTTTGTCGATGTGCGTCGGGCAGCGGAATACGCCGCGGGACACGCGCCGAACACGATAAACCTGCCTTTGGATAATCTGTCGAAAGGTATTGGAGCACTCGACCCAGATAAACCGAGTTATGTTATCTGCCAAAGCGGTTATCGTTCGAGTCTAGGAACGAGTATTCTGGAAAACGCCGGTTTCAGGGAAATTTATAATGTTACGGGCGGCACGACGGCGTGGATCGACGCTGGTT
>JAYSON010000443.1:0-4342 GCA_043722725.1 Chloracidobacterium sp. | reverse complement strand
GTAGCTTCGTGTTGAAGTTTTTCCTCAAAAAGTTTTTTGTCGGTTATGTCCTGAATCTGAAAGATCAGGTTCAGATTGTCGGATTGTCCATCGCTGGCGGACGAGACGCTCCACGAGGTCCAGACGGTGCGGCCGGTTTTGTGCAGATATCGCTGCTCCAACTGGCAACTCGAGGTTTTGCCCGATCGTACCTCGTGAATTTTGACCAGCGTTATCCCCAAATCTTCGGGAAAAATGACCGACTGAAAATCTATCTCGAGAAATTCTTCGGCCGTATAACCCAAAATGCTGCATAAAGCGCGATTTACCTTGAGCCAGCTGCCGGACGGAGAAACCAGCGCAATCCCGATAGGTGCATGGTCAAACGCGCTGCGAAATCGCTGCTCCGACTCACGAAGAGCCGCGGAACGTTCCTCGAGCATGCTGGCGTATTGCTCGGCCTGCTCCGCCTGCTGCACGGAAATTTCCACATTCTTCAAATACATCCGATACGTCAGAAAAAGGAGGAATATTACCGGAAACGTCGCAAGAATCACTCCAAAGCCGATCGAACTGGATAACCGCACTAAAATTCCGGCGCTCGCCGCACCGATAAAATAGGTCAGAAAAGTCCAGATATACTTGCTCTTCCACGTTTCCCATAGCGGCACATCACTTTTGAGCGAATCGTAGACGGAACACAGAGCCGTATTTACGACGAACTGGGTAAGGGCGATCACCGACAGGGCGATGATGAAATTCTGCAGGTTTGTACCGGGTCCGGTCAGTTGGGTTTCGGCGTACAATCCGGAAACTTTCAAAACGGAAACGACAACCGTCGTGGACAGCGCCATTGCCGCGGCATTAAAATACACGGTCAGTTTTTTATTGCAAAACCGCCACGAAGAGAAAAATGCCTCGACACCCGCAAGTACGATCGCGAGTTCGCCGCCGAACGCGAGCAGAGTAAGGAAGATAAAAGTGTCGGAAACCGCAATATGCGACTTGAAACTCGGTATCTTGACGGTTACGCGAGAACCGACGCCGATCGTAAAGCAAAAAAGCGTTAGAACATAGAGATCTATCCTCTCGAGGGGAATATTTATGAGCGCAATTGCCAATGAGAGAAAACCCGCAATTATTACGGCCACCATGTATCTCTTGGTTAAGTCCTGGTAATTCATAAGCCTCGGGTCCGAGTCTCTAGACCTTATTAAAACGTCCGCCTTGAGAGAGTTGTGTGGCGATTGTGCGACCCGTTTGGCAGCGGACGCGGGGAAGATTGAAGTAAAGGCGGGCCGAATCGGCTCGCTCATGTGCGGTGCAAAGGCGCGTCGCGCTCTTAACCTAGACAAAGATGGCCGTGCACCGATCGGTGCTCTTAAATCCCGCATTTCTAAAGCTCTGATGAGCCCTTTGAAAGCGGACATTACTAAGCAGGCAAATATTTTGCACGCGATTCAAAAGACTAGAGCTAAGCTTTGAGAGGCATCTCGATCCGACGCCTTTTCCGCGTTGTTCCGGAGCGACGTAAATTCCTTCCAAATAGATGACATCCTCAGTTTCGGACATTATGTCGGCCTTGAAGATGAGCTTTTCGTTTTCGACCACCACGAAGATGCGGCCTTGCTCGATCCTTCTCGCTACACGCCTTAGAAATCCGGCCCGGTCTTTTTGCATCGGATCGACGCCGCATTCCACAAAAGCGACCTCGGCTTGAGCCTCGGCAACGGGTAGTAATTCTTCGATTTTCGCCGGTCGAATCTCGTGGCTGCAGTCCTGCACAAGCACCGGAAAGTTGATTTCAAAAAGGACTTCGGTACAGGTTAGTCTCGGCGGATGAATACCCTCTGCATAGTACTGCCAGAAAGACTCGGCTTTGGAACCATCCGACATGATCAAATGAACGGGCGTTTCCGAGAGTTTCATCGTGAAGGCGAGAGCCTTTAAGGCGTCCTCAGACCGGGTTTCGAAAAGCGTCGTGTGACCTATCAATGCGATGCCTTCGAGCGATCCTTGTTTGTTACGATAGCCGAAAAATCTACCCCGGTTGAGCGGGCTTTCCACGCCGTTATCGTTGATAAAGCTCGTCATGACAACGGTGTGTACCGGTCTGATCTTGAGGAACGCCAGGACTTCTGCCCGTTCCTCATTTTTAAACTCGCAGACTCGGGATAAGTCGGGTGCGGTTGTGAGAAGCGGTGTCAGGTCGGTCAATTGATTTTGGCCGATACGCCTATTCATTTTATGCAGCATTTAATTATTCTCCAGTTTTTATATTTAGATCAGCTAGAGAAATAACTACTCCATAAATGGCGTATCGTCGCCGCCTAACGTTTCACTTAAAGAAAAAATCGAATCGCCGATCAACACACCGTCGCCTATCAGTACACCGTCGCCGACGAGAACGCCGTCGCCGATTAATACACCGTCACCAACCAGAACACCGTCACCGACTAAAACACCCGATGAGACGAACACCGTTCCGCCGCCCATCGCCCCACCGTTACTCTTTAACACGTTCGGATAGAGTGTGACACCGCTCGCAAACATACTGTTGAGGCTCTGGTTACGAAAAGCGTCATAATTAACGCCCCACTCAAACCACCACCAATTGTCATATACGTCATGATATTTGTCCGCCAGAGATTGGCCTTTTAAGTAAGCATGATCGGACAAAACACCTTGCGCCCAGGTAAAAGTGGTTCCGGCTATCGTGCTTGATTCCGATGGGAAAGCCTGACCCGCCTGAAGAAGCGATGTTCCTTGAATGTAACTATTGAAATCGACATCGAACCGATAAGAACGAGCCAAGCGGACAGCGCCCTCAAGGTTGAGCTGTCCGGCTCCCTGCTCAAGCATATTCACCCCATTTAAGGGCTGCGCGGTGTATTCTAAGATCACCTTCACCATCGTCGGGGTGAGCTTCGGATTCATTTGGAAAAGCAATGCCGCCGCTCCGGAAGCCATGGGGGCAGACATCGAAGTTCCGCTTAGGTACATCAGGTCGTTATCATCGCCCTCAATGTTCAGATTTGAATTAGTCAAGCTCGGAATAGTTGTGATCAACGTGCTGCCTGGGTTCGCTTTAGCCGCGACAATTCTATTGCCCGGTGCCACTATATCCGGTTTAATAACGTGGTCATAAACTCTCGTGCCGCTCAATAGGGTATAGTAACTACGCGTCGGGCCATGCGAGCTGTATGTGGCCATCGTGTCATCACCGCGAGCATCCGTTCCGATTGAATTGGTTGCACCGACGGTGAGAACCGATGCGTCGTTTCCCGGCGAATGAACCTGTCCGTAAATCTTTTGACCTAATAAGGATTTTCCGTTATTGCCAGCCGCCGCAACGACCAGAATACCGTAATAGCTGAGGTCCTCGACCGCCCAGCAGATCGGATCGTTCCACATGGAATCAATCGCCGGAGCACCAAGACTGATGTTAACAACACGAATGTTATAGGTCGCGCGATTTGTCCGTACCCAATCAAGCGCGTTTAATAGAGACGAAGTTGTGCCGACACCGTATCGATTCAAGACCTTCAAGTTTAATAGATTGGCTTTGGGCGCGATTCCTTTGTATGCTCCTGAATTTCGTGTTGCGCTTCCGGCGGCGATTGAGGCGACGTGCGTCCCGTGGCCGTATTCGTCCTGCGTCGATGTGACTCCCGGTACAAAGCTCTGGCTATAAACGACGCGAGAAGCCGCTGAACCGTCATTGAACGATTTTTGCGCTGAGTAAATGCCGGAATCGATAATGGCGATTCCAACACCGGAACCGTCGAGAGTATAAGCAGTCGAGCGGCCGTAACCCGCGGCCTGCGAGCGCACCAGACTCGTCCCGGTTGTGGCTTCGACATGTCCGAGCATTTTGATTTCGCGATCGGGCGAAATGTAATTGACCAACCCGCTTGTCGACAGGCTTTCAACCGCTGATAGCGGCAAGTTAACAACTAGCGTATCGCTATTACCGATTCTCTCGGAAATCGTGGCTTGTCCTTCGGCTATCAAGGAGCGAAGAGCCGGACTGTCGGCATCTTTTGCCTGAATGATAACGTCCACCCGTTTTCCGCCCGTCGGGTCGTCCTTCATCATATCGCGCAGATCCGGCGAAACATTGTCGCCGCGATAACTTTTCAGCCCCTTTAGTGGGCTATCGGAAGTGTCTGTGTCTGCGTAGTTTTTTCCGTCGATGGTGATAGCTTCGAAAAGAGCGGCTAATTCCGCGGTATTTTCGATCTTTTGGCTGTACGCGGCTTTAGAACTTCCGCCGATCAATTTAATCTTTCCCTCGGCAATAGCGGCGGTAAGTTTGCTGCCCGCCTTTCCGGCAGCGAGAATATTCGTCAGCTCATCCACA
>JAYSON010000442.1:0-5557 GCA_043722725.1 Chloracidobacterium sp. | reverse complement strand
CCCGAAAAACTCGTGCCGTACGTCGGGCTAACCACGCCAAACGAAGAATACTATGTCGGCTGGGATATGCCGAGCATTCTTCATCCGCAGACGCTGCTTGCGTACGAAATGAACGGCGAGCCGCTATCACCCGAACACGGAGCACCGCTCAGACTCGCTTCGCCAACGAAATACGGCATCAAGCAGATCAAGCGCATCGGACGTATAGAATTTACCGCCGATAGGCCGAAAGATTATTGGGCAGAACAGGGTTATGATTGGTATTCCGGACACTAACGCGTTCTTTTGTCTGAATATTTTTCGATGCTGGACCCTGCACAGACCTTTATAAACGAAGAATTTACGGCCGAAGCCGTGCCGCCAACTGATCTCGACAATCACCTTGCAAACGGATGGCGTCATTTCGGCACACACTTTTTTCGATACAATCTCGCGGTCTATAGCGGCGAGATCCGCCGTGTGATCCCGCTCAGAATCTGTCTGTCTAATTTTTCACTCTCAAAAAGCCAATCACGCATTCTGCGTAAGAATGCCGATCTACGATGCGAGATCAGGCCTATCCAAATAACTGCGGCGGTCGAATACCTTTTTGAACGGCACAAGCTGCGGTTCAAGCAAAACGCTCCTGATTCTTTGCGTACGTTTCTGTCCGCCGAGCCTGCGGTCAAGCCGTGCGAAGGCCTTGAACTAGGTGTTTACGATAACGAAAAGCTGGTAGCTACGAGCTTTTTTGACGTTGGCCGAACGGCGCTCTCCGGCATTTACGCCATTTTCGACCCGGACGAATCGCATCGCAGCCTCGGCATATTCACGATGCTGAAGGAAATCGAATTTGCCATCGAAGGCGGCTCGGAGTTCTATTATCAGGGCTATTGCTACAGCGGCGAATCATTTTACGATTACAAAAAACGCTTTCGCGGAACCGAAGGTTTTGACTGGAACGGAAACTGGAAACGTTTGAGTCCTCAGACCCCAATGCAAGAATAAATTTCTCATCCGTTCTTTCGGGAACAAAAGCCCGCAAACAGCGTCTAAATAATCCGGAGGCCCAAATGAGAAAATTCACCAACCCGCTAGACAATATCCACGTCGCATCGCCCTGTTCCGCAAATTGGAACGAAATGTACGGCAATGACCGCAAACGCTTTTGCGGCGACTGCAAGCTGAACGTCTACAATCTCTCCGACATGACCCGCCAGGAAGCCGAAAATCTGCTAATGAACTCAGAGGGCCGCTTATGCGTACGGTTTTTCCGCCGGGCCGACGGTACGGTTCTAACGAAAAATTGTCCCGTTGGGTGGCAAGCAGTAAAACGCCGTGTCTCGAGAGTTGCGACAGCAGTTTTTTCGATGATCACGGGTGTTTTCGGCGGGATTTTTGCTTTTAGTATTTTCGAAGAACGACCACAATATGAAGAAGTCGGATCGATTGTAACCTCTGCCCCGCTTATTGTGGGAGACGTTGCTCCACAATATATAGAAAATCGTTCAAACGAAGTGAAGGGTGAGTATGTATTTGGTGAAATAACAACGGGGAAACCTGTGATTGTAGTAAAACCACACAAGCCCGAACCGAGACAAAAATAGTGTATGCTGCGGCTTCGCCGCTCTATTTCCGGAAAAGCTCGGCTTTTCCGGGAGTATGAGAAAGTGTTTGCGGCTTTGCCGCCGCTTTGTTTGAAAAACGGCTAATCGTGGATGGTTGAATCCGGCGGCGAAGCCGCAAATGATTGTTGAGCAGACCCGGTGAAGCACAGCTTCACCGCAAATAGATGGGCGAAGCCCAAAAGGTTACTGTTAAAATAATTTTTGCTGTCCAAGACTTTTAGTCCACTCAATATACTTCTTCGAATCGAACTTCTTCCCAGTACTCCCGCTCGTCATATAGCGCATCATTCCGAAAACGGGCCGCTCCATCCACGGGCGGTCGTGCTTGCCGAAGCACCATAGAATTCCCGCGTATGAATTAGGGTTGCGGCCGTCGAGGCAGTATTTATTATTGAGATGGATGAGTGTTTCAAACGCTTCTTCATACGAGCGCGTCCACGCGATGACGTTTTTTCCCCACAGCATCCGCACATAATTGTGCATCTCACCGGTCACGACCATTTCACGCTGTGCGGCGTTCCATAGCTCGTCGTGCGTCCGGCCTTCTTCAAGCTCTTCAAGCGTGTAGAGAAATTGCCGCTCGTCATCCACGTGTTCCCGCATCGTTTTATGCACCCATGCAGGCAAAGCCTCGATCGAGTCGTACTTCGGATTGTGCCGTGTCAGGTTATAAGAAAGCTCGCGGCGGACGATCAGTTCTTCGAGATAGGCGTCTTTCGATGCCTGCTGTGCGTCGGCCTCCTGCACCGCCAAAGCGATCTCGAGCGGCGAAAGAAACCCGAAATGCAGATATGAAGAAAGCCGCGATGAACCGTCCACGTTGGGCCTATTGCGGGCCGTTTCGTAATCGGGAAGTATGTCTTTAATAAACTTTTGTAACCGTTTCCGCCCATTCGCTGTGCCGCCGTGATAATGTTCCGAAGATTTTACGGAATGGTCGATATCGCATTCGCCTACAAGCTTGGCGATATTGTCCGTCGTGACTATCGTTTCGGGACAATCGACTTTAAGATCGAGGCTTTTGATCTTGATCTTCTCATCGGCCAACGGTTTCAGATAATTGTCGAGCAGTTTTTTGATCTTTGGCCTGATCGTGTACGCGCCGTATTCTTCCTTATCGAATTTCGACATCGGAATGATGCCATTCGAATCGACCGCAAATACGGGCACTTTTGCCTTGCTTGAAATTCGTTCATTATGCTGCGGAATAATAAAGCACGGAAAATCATCGGTAACGATCAACGCCGCGTCTTTCGCAAGTTTTGCGACAGTCTGCTTCGGCGAAGTTTTATCTTTTTGCAGATAAAAGACGTAACGTATGCCGAGCTTTTCAAACGCCTTACGCTTCTCCTCGACGCCTTCTAGAATAAAGCTATGTATCCGGTCGCTCGCCCACGGATAGTAATATTTCAACCCCTCATAAACCACAAGCGGCAGCTTCAGTTCATTCGCCTGCCTGATCGCAGAAATAAGCGCGTGATTATTCTTCACCCGCTTAAACATCTGCATCCAATACAAAACATACCTCGCATCCGGATTGATCTCGGCGTTATTCAATTGGACGACACGTTCGTTGATTCGCTTCATAGGTATCGGCGCAGCAGTTATAATAGAGTCACAGAAGGCCGATCTGTCCGAAACGCGAGCGGTAGCGACCGGCCTCCTCATTGACGGCAACAAGAAAGTTTCCCGCAAAGACGCAAAGAACGCAAAGGAAGATTTTTACCACAGAGTCACGGAGACATAAGAGAGTTATGAAAACAAAAGCCTCTAGCCGAAAAAACCGCTTCTTTCTCTTAATCCTGTTTATCCTGTCCATCCCTGTAAACTTCTTCCCGCAGGATTTCAAAACCGTCCACGACGGCGTCGAATACGCCGAGGTTACCCGCGAGATCAGTGGCCTTCAGGTTCACATGAATCTGCTCCGCCTCGACCTGACCAAAGTCCGCATCGACATCCACCACGCCAGGGACGCCGCCATCGGCACTGAAAAAACATCCTCTATCGCCACAAGGCACGGTGCCGTCGCCGCGATCAACGCGGGATTTTTTAGATTGGATACGAGTATTTGGGCGGGCGATGCTTCGGGTGCCTTGAAAATTAATCATCAGGTTATTAGCGAGTCGGTCGGTCGTCGGGTAGCTCTCTTCATTGATAACCAGAGTGCAATTACAGATGTTGACATTCTACAGCTTGGCCTCAATATCGGTATCTCAATCGGCAAAGAAGGATTTATCATTGAGGGTATAAATCGTGAGTTGAAAGAGGACGAATTAGTCATATACACACCCGAATTTGGCAGAACGACATTAACAGGTGGCGATTCGTTAGAGATAACTACTAGCAAGGGTCGTGTTGTTGGATTTGTACAAGTGAGCGGAAGTTCCATTATTCCGCAGGATGGTTTTGTAATTTCAGGACGTGGTCCTGCCCGCGAGATAATCCGACTATTCGCAAAGACCAAGAAAAAGATAATTCTGACCTATGCTGTAACAGCAATTCACCCGCAGTTTTTACCCATGGAGCCAGAAGCCGCTCGCTTGCCTCAATCGGAAGACATCGTCGCTGGCGTTCCTCAACTCATCAAAAACGGCAAGATCGACATAACCTGGGAGGAGGAAAAGACGACCAAATCCTTTGTCGAAACCCGCCACCCGCGGACGGCGGTGGCGAAGCTTAAGGACGGGAAGTTTTTGATGATAACGGTTGATGGCCGGAGCGAATCGAGCGGCGGCATCGGCTTGCAGGATCTCGCGGAATATCTGCTAAGTATCGGCGCGGTCGATGCGATGAACCTTGACGGCGGCGGCTCGACGACGATGTTCCTCGACGGCAAGGTCGTCAATCACCCGTCCGACAAAGAAGGCGAGCGAAAGGTCAGCGATTCGATTCTCGTAACATTGCGTAAGAAGCGATAACCGTTTTTGTTAACTATATCTGGGTTCATTCTTTTTTCTTGTTTCGTGTGATTCGTGGATAAATTCCCAAGTTCTTCCCGGAAGGAGAAAGAATTTTTCCACGAAACAAATCAAATGGATCAAAAGAAAAAACATTCCTTTGATTGGGCAGCCTAAGACATTAGGGGAACATGATCCTAATTTAACAAAGTCTAATCAGTCTTGCGGTCAAACGAGAATATCTCTGCATCCTTATTCGCTTTACCAAGCAGCAGGTCAGTCAAAATATCCGCCGCGAGCTGGCTGAACGTGATGCCGTTGCCGCCGTACCCAAGAGCAAAATATGTATGGGGCAATTGTTTTATCGAGCCTATGTACGGCAGCCCGTCTTCCGTCTCAATAAAAGTTCCGGCCCAACTGTAATCGACCGCAAACGGAATGTCGGGAAACATCTTCTGAAATGTTCGCGTCAATTTTTCGGTCTTAGCTTTCAAAAGCCTATCGCGGCGTTTCGGATCGTAAAACGGCTCGTCTTCACCGCCGAAAATTATCCGGTTGTCCTTTGTCGTACGGCCATAAGTGTAAGGGTCCGAGGTGTTCCAAAATGTGCAGTTCTCAAACCAGATTTCTTTCGACGCGACAGGCTCACTGACCAGGGCATAGCTGGAGCTAAGAGACGCCAATTTTCGCGGAATATAATTTACCGATTCGTACCCGCAGGCAATGATTACCTTATTCGCAACGACCTTTACGCCCTGAGAGGTGTGAATGATGACGCTTCTTGCCAGCCGCTCGATTCGCTCAACGCCTGTTTTATCGAATATTTTCGCACCGCGTTTCATCGCATCCTGCAATAAACCATGAGTCAAACGGTAAGGATCGACAGTCGCACTCGGCTGCGTATAAAGCGCGGCCGGAGCCGAGAACGGAAAGTGCTTCTCAACCTTCGCCTGATCCCAAAGCTCGACATCAAACCCGTGTTTTTTTCTGGCCTCGAATTCTTTCTTTATAAACGAAATATCCTTCTTAAACTTAGCAAACCGCATGCTCGAA
>JAYSON010000441.1:0-3322 GCA_043722725.1 Chloracidobacterium sp. | reverse complement strand
TAACTCGGCACATCAAGACATGCAAGCGAAATACGCGCGACACCAACATCCGCGGCTCCGTTCGAGCGGTCGATTATCGATGCCGCGCCAAAGACGACGGCACCTTTTTTTTCGAGAGCCGCTATACATTCGCGCGTTGATCCGCCGGTCGTGATTACATCTTCGACGACCAGGATTCGTTCCCGCGGCTTGATCGAAAAACCACGGCGCAGCATCATTTCACCATCCTGCCTTTCGGTCCAAATAAAGCGGACGTTCAAAGCCTGTGCAACGGCGTAACCTATAACCAGGCCACCGATAGCCGGCGAAGCGACGGTATCAATCTTTGAAGTTAGAAACTGCCCCGCAATCGCCCGACCATACAAGGCGGCGTCGGCCGGATATTGCAAGGCCAAAGCACATTGCAAATAATTCGGGCTATGAAGGCCGCTCGACAGAATAAAGTGCCCGTCGAGAAGAGCATCCGTTTCTTTGAACTTTTGTAAAATCTGATCAGTGTTCATAGCAAAAGCCTGTCAGAAACGCGAGATAATCTTTTGAGCTTCTGCCCTTGCCCGCGATCGGGTCTTCGAAATAGATATCATCCGCGAGCGGAGCGGCGGACAGGTCCTTTTCCTTCAACGCATTCAGATACATTTCAACGGTTTAGATATTTTGTGCTTTCAATAAGTGTTCCCATTTGACATTCTAAATCTTCTCGTAAAATTTGTGTATGCTTGCGGTTTAATCTTTTACCGTTAAAATAGAGGAGAAATGCCGCCTTACCCAAATCTATTTTCTGAGTCTTTACTAATTAATGAAACGATAGCTTTTCTGAAATCCATTGGTGGAAGAGCGTCCGCTGTCCGCGTCGTCGATTATGTGATGAAGATCCGAAAGGCGGAACCGAACTTGGCCAGGCTGCTTGTTTCCGACCTCACTGAACGCGATCCGCGCTTAAAACTAGATCATGACACGGTTGAATTTGTGGGACTAAACCACGAAAAGATCGATCTTGCCAAAACAGGTTTTGTAGTGTTCGATCTCGAAACTACAGGAGCGAAGGCCCCGCCGTGCAGGATCACCGAGATCGGTGCGTATCGCGTCAGAAACGGGAAGGTCGAGGAGGAGTTTCACACGCTCGTCAATCCTGAAATGCCTATACCGCCTTTCATAATGTCATTGACCGGGATAAGCAACGACATGGTAAAGGACGCTCCGAAATTTGCCGAGATCGCGGCGGGTTTTATGGACTTTATCGCGGATTCGGTACTGGTAGCTCACAACGCCCGGTTTGATATGGGGTTTTTGAATCACGAGATCGGACGCGTCTACGAAGATTACCGTGTCGGAAACCCGTCGTTGTGTACAGTCCAGCTTTCGCGAAAGCTGCTGCCAAATATCGAAAACCACAAGCTGAATACCGTGGCAAATTATTTTTCGATAGAATTGCTCAATCATCACCGGGCAACGGATGATGCACGGGCGACTGCACATATCTTCGTCAATTTACTCAAGGATTTGCATATTTTGGGCATCCGCGACCTGGGAGCGGCCCAACGCTTCAAAAAGAAATTATGTTAGACGATTATCAATTACCGCCGGAAAATCTTCAGAATTTGGATATTCAGTCGACGCCGCGTGCGGAAATGAATCTTTTCGCGCTGGATACTTTTAGATACGAATTTGCAGGGCGTGAAATATGGGTCGAATTCGAAATCCCTGAGTTTACGGCGATTTGCCCGTTTTCGGATTTTCCCGATTTTGCCGTTATTCGACTCAAATATGTGCCGAACGAGCGATGTATAGAACTAAAAAGTCTGAAGCTATATATCAATTCGTTTCGGGATGTAAAGGTGTTTCACGAACATGTGATCAATATTCTTATGGATGATTTCGTGAAAGCGTGCGATCCGCTAAAGGTTGAGATAGAAGGAGATTTTCACGTTCGTGGAAATATTAAAACGGTAGTCAAGGCAAGTTATACGAAGCTCGTACAATAGGCTGCCTAGCCTGTTGAATCCCATAAAAGCGGCAGGCTCGACAGCCTACCGTACGTTAGTGAACCGCGGCCGTCATGACCTCGGGATGTGATAAGAGGTGTTTTCCGCAGGCACATTCCACGAGCCGCTCTATCTCGCTCCGCAATCCGTCTTCGTTTGCGGCGTCTGCATTCGTGATCTCGGAAATGATGAGAAACTTGGCTTTTTCGAGCAGAGTTTGCTCGCGAAAGGAAAGCTTTTTTTCATGGCCGAGAAAGGTAAGTTTTTTTAAGACATCGGCGGCTGCGAAGACATCGCCGGACTGCAGCTTTTCAGTGAACTCACGTGAGCGGGTTTTCCAATCACACGAGACCGCGTCGAAATCGGTTGATAATTTATTTATTAAGAGCTGGCATTGAATTGACGATATTATGGGCCGAATCCCCACACTTTCGGCATTTGCCATCGGCACGAAAATAATTGAGTTGTCGCTTAAGACGCGCAAGGAATAAAAACTGATCGAGCTATCACCAATCGTTTTATTTTCGATCTGCTCGACCATGCAAACGCCCTGACTTGGATACGCAACCTTCTGTCCGATACTAAGTTCCATAGATGTTTTCTCCCGTTCAAAACATGAGAAACATGCCGCTGGGACGAGCCGCTTATCCGCCGGTTCGCCGAATCAGTTTGCTTATCAAATTAAGTGTATTGTATCACGGTTTTACCGCGCTCGGAAAGAAAAATCGGGAAAGTCGTAAGCCATTGTTACCCAGGTAATTCGATAACAAAAGTGGTGCCACGGCTCAATGCGGAAGTTACTGAGATCTCACCGCCCTGCAGACGTGCCAGGTGCTTTACAATGGCGAGACCTAGCCCGGTTCCGCCGATCTCTCGTGTTCGGCCGCGGTCCGCCCGGTAGAACCTTTCGAAGATCCGCTGCAGATGTTCGGTCATTACGCCTTCGCCGGTGTCGGCGACCGAAATCGCACTATTTCCTTTCACGTGCTGAAAGGTAACCGTTACACTTCCGGAGGGACGATTAAACTTAATTCCGTTGTCGATCAAATTTGTGAGCATCTGTTCGAGACGAAAAGGATCCGCCCGGACCGTCACGTCCGGACTGATTTTATTGACCAATTTTATCTCACGGATCGCGGCTTTTGACGAAAGGTTGGTGAAAACGTCTTCGACAAGGTTGAATAGCTTCGCCTTTTTGATCTCAATCGACACTGTGCCGGATTCGATCATTGATAATTCCAGGATATCAGCGATCAGGCCGTGCATGCGCTCGGCATTTCGGCGGATAACGCCAAGAAATCGCCGGTTATTCTCTTTGTCGTCGATCGCGCCATCTTCCA
>JAYSON010000440.1:0-3090 GCA_043722725.1 Chloracidobacterium sp. | reverse complement strand
GAAAATCAACGGCGAACGAGCAACTTCGTCCACGGCTAAAATAGACTTCCAATCTTCCGACCATGTTTTGGTTCAGGTGGGTAAGCTGAAGTTTTTACGGGTTACGGGAATTTGAGGTTTTTTGTGTTCTGAAAGGACGGCGGCTATACTGAATATTGACGAATGAGGACCATAGGAGCAAAACGGATCAAATTATCCGATCGATTCAACACGCTGGCGGCGTCGGATACGCCCTTGCGCCAGCTTGCCGGAAACCTTTCGAAGGTCGTGAAATTTGCCATTGACGAGGCCACCAGCCTTTCACTTGAACGGGTCGAGATCAAGCTAAAACGTCTGCCGAAAAAGCTCGACGGCTTTAAGATTATTCACCTATCCGATACGCATCACAGCCCTTTTACAAGCCTCGAACACATCGCCCGGGCCGTCAAGATCGCCAATAGACTAAAGCCCGATATGTTTATTCTGACGGGCGATTATGTCTCGCACGAAGCGAAATACATTAAACCCGTGGCTAAAGTTCTGGGCGAACTCGAGTCTGAATTCGGCACGTTCGCGTGTCTTGGCAATCACGACCACTGGACCGATCCCGGCCTTGTTACACAAAGTTTTCGCAAACAGGGAATCAACGTTTTGATCAACGAAGGCTTTCGCTTCGGGGCGCGGGGCGGATCGTTTTGGCTCGCGGGCGTTGACGATCATATGGTCGGTAAAACCGATCTGCCGGCCGCTCTTCGCGGTTCTTTTCCTGACGAAATGAAATTGCTGCTCGCTCACAATCCGGTCATTTTTCGTAAGTCCGTGCGGGCAAGAGTCGACCTGACATTGAGCGGCCACACTCATGGCGGCCAGATTAAGATTCGTGACGACGAGAAGCGGATTATCCGCCGGCGAAAATTATCGAGCGGCCTTCACGAACGCCGCGATTCGCAGATATACATCACACGCGGCATCGGAACCGTCGTCCTGCCCGTCCGGTATCAGTGTCCGCCGGAGATTTCTTTCATAACGCTTAATTCCGTTTAATTTGTTAATCTGATTTGCCGCCGCCCGGCCTGTCGAGCAGATTCAATTGCGCAATAAACTGCAAATCTTAGATCTGAAATTCAAGAATGGCTTCAAACATCCTCACCATTCCTAATCTTGTTACATTCATAAGAATGGCCCTCATTCCTGTTTTTGCGATTTTACTGTTTTACGGTCAGTTCGGATGGGCCCTATTTGTGTTTGCCGTTGCCGGAGCGTCTGACGGTATCGACGGTTTTGTCGCCCGAAGATTTAATCAGGAATCGGAACTCGGTACCATTCTTGATCCGATAGCAGACAAACTTTTGATGACGACCGCCTTCATTATTTTGACATTGCCGAATATTTTCCCTTCTCAGATGCCGCGCCATTTGCCCGTTCCGCTTTGGGTAACCATCTCAGTTATAGGCCGCGACATTTTGATACTCGGCGTTGCCGCCGCCATTTTTATAGCTACCAGCTTTCGCGGATTTCGGCCGTCATGGCTTGGGAAGGCCAGCACCGTGGTTCAGATTTTTGCCGTAGGTTTAATCCTTGTCGCCGCCGTTTTCCCTTCGCTCCGAGGTTTTTACCTGCCGACTGTTTATACAACGGTTGTCGCCTTCGCGGTTTTTTCCGGGATTCAATACATTTTCCATGTTGCTCGCCTTATGAAGGACGTGGATAAGAGCATCGGACCGGATGCTTGAGCGCCAGGATTCCGTCAACAGCATAAACTTGACAACAACACACTCAACTATTATAATCTCCAAAGGCTCAAGTCAGTTTATATTGGATTTTATAAAGAGCATCGGAATTTTAGTTAATTGGAGATACAAGAATGAGCAAAATTATCGGCATCGATTTGGGAACGACGAATTCGGTAGTCGCAGTCATGGAAGGCGGCGAACCGATCATTATCACAAATTCGGAAGGCGGGCGGACAACTCCTTCAGTTGTTGCGTTTACTAAGGATGGGAATCGCCTTGTCGGCCAGGTCGCCAAGCGACAGGCCGTGACAAACCCGGAAAACACGTTGTATTCGATCAAGCGTTTTATGGGACGCAAATACGACGAGGTGACGGACGAAATCAAGCAGGTGCCGTACAAGGTCGAAAAGGCTTCGAATGGTGATGTCCGTATTAGTGTGGACGGAAAGCAATATAGCCCGCCGGAAATCGCAGCCATGGTGCTTCAGAAATTAAAGCAGTCGGCCGAAGATTATCTCGGAGCCAAAGTTGAAAAGGCCGTGATTACCGTTCCGGCATATTTTAACGATGCGCAGCGGCAGGCAACAAAGGATGCAGGTAAAGTCGCGGGCTTGGAAGTTCTGCGAATCGTTAATGAACCGACCGCGGCTGCGTTGGCGTACGGTCTTGATAAAAAGAAAGACGAGGTCATCGCGGTTTTTGACTTCGGCGGCGGTACGTTCGATATTTCGGTGCTGGAAGTCGGCGAAGGCGTTGTCGAAGTAAAATCGACTAATGGCGATACGCACCTCGGCGGGGACGATGTCGACGAGATCTTGGTTAGCTGGATTATCGACGAATTCAAAAAAGACCAGGGCATCGACCTTCACAATGACAAGATGGCTTTGCAGCGTTTGAAGGAATCGGCGGAAAAAGCCAAGGTCGAACTTTCATCGGCGATGGAAACCGAGATCAACCTACCGTTTATCACGGCGGATGCGGCTGGCCCGAAGCATTTGGTGATGAAGCTTACCCGTTCGAAATTCGAGCAGTTGGTTGAGCCCATCTTAAAGCGCTTGATGCCTCCGGTCGAACAGGCGATCAAGGACGCAGGTCTTGAGCCAAAGGATATCGAAGAGATCGTGCTCGTCGGCGGTTCAACACGAATCCCGAAGGTTCAGGAAATGGTTAAGGAATTCTTCGGTAAGGAACCCAATAAATCGGTAAATCCTGACGAAGTTGTTGCTCTCGGGGCTGCGGTTCAGGCTGGCGTTTTAGGCGGCGAAAAGACGGACATTCTGCTTCTCGACGTTACGCCTTTGAGTCTCGGTATCGAAACTCTCGGCGGCGTATCGACGCAGATGATTACCCGCAACACAACTATTCCGACCCGAAAGAG
>JAYSON010000439.1:0-22334 GCA_043722725.1 Chloracidobacterium sp. | reverse complement strand
GCAGGAAGGAAGGGGAAACTTGCCGGCGAAATACCGTCAGGGTTAGCGGCATTTGTGCCGAGCACGATGGTCTTGTTAATTCCCGCATCGTTAAAGGTGTCAGCAAAGATATCCTGAAAATCACCCCCTATCCGAAATAGATGCGATCCTTTCGACAGGGAGAAATTGTTCGAAAACTGGTCAACAGTGGTTTCGCGGCCCTGCGACTGGAATTGGTTGTCGAAGTTACTGGTAGGGGCGGCAAGAGTTATATACGGCGCGGTCGGAGCGGCGTCACGTAGAAAAGCTACCGGAGCCCATTGACGCCCATACCGGAAAACATTGGTCATGTTGCTGCCAAACGTGGAAACAAGCGCCCCTGTAACCAAAGACCGTACCGACGACTGAAAAGCGTTTACGCCGCCAGGGAACGGGGCCTCGATCCCGTTGAAAGTATCCGGCGCCAGCGAAAATTGTGCTCGGTTATAAATGAACTCCAGTTTATGCGAGCCGAGCGGAGTGTCTTTCACCAACTGGTGGTCGTACCGGAAGACATACTTGTCGTTGACGTCTGAGCCGGTCACATTGAACCGTGAACCGGCCGTGTTCAACCCGTCGCCCAGCAACGTGTTATTTGCCGCCGGCATCGCGTTAAGTTGAGCCATTGTTATCGGATTTAAGGCGTTTTGGGTTCCGATCGCAAGCAAGTTAACGGTCTGAAGCGCCCCGTTGCTTCCAATGTAACGGAACAGTCCGGTGCGTGCCTCGGGCGTCAGCACCGTACGATTTCGCGTAACCTGAAAATTCTCGCGGAAGCCTTCATAAGAAAAGAAGAAGAATGCTTTATCCTTCCCGTTCCAAATAGCCGGGACACCCTCGCCGAAATGCGGGAAGAAGACCGGCCCGCCTATATCACCACCAAAGAAATTCTGGCGTTGTCTCGGTCGCGTTGTGCCGGACTGATTATTAAAAAAGTTGTTGGCATTAAATGCTTCGTTGCGATGCAGATAAAATACTCCCCCATGAAAATCGTTTGCCCCGCCTTTGGTAACCATATTGACCTGGACCGCGCCGCTGCCCGCCTCCGAACCAACCGTGCCGGTCGTTATGCTAAATTCACCGATCGAATTGAGCGACGGCGAGCTTATGGCGAAGAACGAACTTGTCTTTACAAAGTTGTCCATTGCGTTGATGCCGTCCTGGGTGACATTGACCGCGGTTTGGCGAAGACCGCCTACCGATGCGCCTCGCGTGTCTGCGCCGACCACGGCAATCCCGGCCTGGAGAGCTGCCAGATCCAACGGATTTCTTGAAGGCAATGGAAGGTCAACCACCTGCCTGGTATTGATCACATTAGTAATACTTGGGCTTGAACTGTTGATCACGTCTTGGGCCGCCGTGACCGTGACCGATTCCCCCGACAGGCCAACCTCGAGAATAATCGTCACTTGGGCCTGTTTTGAAACTTCAACGACGATGTTAGGTGCCACCGCCCGCTTGAAGCCAGAGGTCTCAACCGTAATTGAGTAGTTGCCCGGCTGAACTGCGGAAATATTGAATACGCCATCGCCTTGGGTGACGGTAGTACGCTCTATTCCGGTCGCATTATTCTTCAACGTAACGTTTGCACCAGCCACAACCGCGCCGTTCGGATCCGAGACAGAGCCGGAGATTGAGCCCGTCGTTTGTGCTTGAACAGCGATTTGACTTAGAAGCAGCGTCAAACCGATTATCCAGATATTGGTAAGCTTTCTCATATTCGTCCTCCAAAGTTTGATTCACTTAAAAGTGCAGTCTTTATAGATATATAACAGTAACTTTAGAAAGGGCTTCCAGCTTATTCAGCCCAAAGCCAAAACTGATCCGGAAAAGCCGAGAATAAAAACCCAGGGTATATTAACCTAACGATCAATTTGTATTCGGTATCCAGAGCAAGGGTCTGTCAGAATTTCTTATATGCAATCCTAGTGCCACAATTGCCAAAATCGGATTGCTATGGTTAAAGGATTGATTTAACACGAGAACCAAGCTTTCGGGGAATACGACGATCGACTTTTCTCGTTTCGAGCTGGATATCTAACGGATTTTAGGATTTTATTTCAATAATTTGGATAAAATTGCCTCTACACACAACCTTTCACAAGTATTTTAGTTGCGGGTGTGGATATTGTAGGTTTTGATCTTCGAATTGAGAGTGGTGGCGTTTAGGCCGAGGAGGCGGGCGGCGCGGGATTGGTGGCCGCCGGTTTGTTCTAATGCACGGCGGATGAGGTCGATCTCGAATCTTTTTACTTCGTCGTAGAAGTTTACGCCGCGGGCGATGTCGATATCACCGGACATGCCTTCGGTGCGTTTGATCATTTCGAATGCAAGGCCCGGATCGCGGACTTCGGGGCGGAGGCATTCGACCGTAATTTCGTCGGTGGCGGCAATCACGACCGCACGCTCAATTATATTTTCAAGCTCGCGGACGTTTCCGGGATAATAGTAATTTTCGAGAAGCGAAAGGACTTCGGGCGAAACCTGTTCCGATATCTCGCGCTGATTTTCTTCGTTGTATTTTTTTATAAAGTGTTTCGTAAGCGGCAGAACGTCTTCCGGCCGCTGACGTAGGGACGGCAACTCTATAGGCACCACCGAAAGCCGGTAATAAAGGTCTTCGCGGAACGTACCGGTCTTAACCGCGTCTTTGAGGTCGGCGTTGGTGGCGGCGATGATGCGGACATCGACCTTTGAAGGTGCGGTTTCGCCGATAGGCGTAAATTCGCGTTCCTGTATCACGCGAAGCAGGCGGACCTGAGTTTCCGGGCGGAGGTCGCCGATCTCATCGAGAAAGATCGATCCTGTATCCGCCACCTCGAACAAACCTTTTTTGGCCGCGACGGCACCGGTAAATGCACCCTTCGTATGGCCAAAAAGTTCGGACTCAAGTAGTTCAGACGGGATGTTCGAGCAATTTACGACGACAAACGGATTGTCCGTGCGCGGGCTAGCCTCGTGTATGGCGCGTGCCAGAAGCTCCTTTCCGGTTCCGCTCTCGCCCGTGATCAAAACCGTCGATCGGGCCGGTGCGACGCGGTCAACCAGCCGGAAGATCTCCTCCATTTTCTCGGAACGGCCGACGATCGCATCACGCTTTACCGAGCGCGTCATCACCTGCCGCAGTGTTTGCCGTTCTTCTTCTTTGCGGCGTTTTTTTATGCCTTTCGCGACAAACGCGAGGATCTGTTCGTTCTGAAACGGTTTGCGAATTACACCGTTGGCACCTTTTTCCCACGCCGAGATAGCCGTGTCAAAAGTAGCGAAGGCGGTGATCATAAGCACGACCGCTTCAGGATCGAGCTTGATCAATTCCTCAAGCGCCGTTAGCCCGCCCATTCCGGGCATAGATAGATCCATGAGAACGACGTCAAACGATTTCTGCGAGTAAATTTCGAGTGCTTCTTCCCCCGTTTTTGAGAGATCGACACGATATCCAGCACTCGAAAGTATCGTTTCGAGCACTTCGCGCATAATCTCTTCGTCGTCGCAGATTAGAATTGAACCTTTTTTAGCCATAAAACTATTTAAACGCAGAGACGCTGAGTTTTTGAAAGTGAATTATAAGTCCTTAATTACTGAAAACGAAATGACTGCCGACCAAGCTTACCTGGTTTCTTTCTCCGCGTCTCTGCGTTGAAATCTTTGCTAAACTCTAACTTCGATGATCTACGACAAGCTTGCAAAATTTTATGACGCAGCGTTCGCACCTTTTGAACGCCGGTTCCTTTCAAAATGGCGTATCGAAACGTTTGAGCTTCTTCCGGCCGATGCATCGATTCTGGAACTGGGTGCCGGAACGGGAGTGAATTTTCAGTATTATCCCAATTGCCTACGTGCCGTTTCAAGTGAGATATCATTAAAGATGCTCGAAATAGCTAAAACGAAAACGGATCGAAATCTATTGGTACAGGCCGACGCTCAATCTTTACCCTTCGATGAGAACGAATTCGATGCCGCATTGGCAACTTTGGTTTTCTGTTCGATCCCGAAGCCGGAAAAGGCGTTTGCGGAATTAACGCGAGTTATCAAGCCGGGAGGACGGTTGATTCTACTTGAGCACGTCCGGCCGCCTAACCCGTTTGGACATCTATTCGATCTCGTTAGCCTGTTCACGGTAAGGTTGATCGAAGATCACTTCAATCGTGAGACGGCAAAATTAGCGGAAGAATCGGGCTTGAAATTACTCGAAGTAAGACAAAAAGCCTTCGGTGCAGTGAATTTGATAGTTTGTGAAGTAATTAAGCCAATAAAACCGGATTGATCAAAAGGCGTTTTGGAATTTGCCGCGTACTGTACTCAAATCCAGGCAAACGTACGAAAAGCCGTCGTTGCCTTATCAATAAACCTTTTTGCGATTTCGCCGTAGTATTACTGGTAGTTTTAGCGGGGCGTTTTCTAATATTTTATTTCAATGACAACTTCAAAAACAGCAAAGGTAATTTTAATCGGCGGCGCGATCTTGTTCGTGCTTTTTTTGGTCGCGGTGATCGGTATCGCCTTTTTGGCAAATTCATTCAGTCGCCCAAGCGTGGCGGAAAACAGCGTATTGCGGCTGAATGTTTCCGGCTCTCTTCCGGACTATACGCCTGAGGATCCGTTTGCAAAGGCCGTCGGCATCGGCCAAACGCAGTCGTTTACCGGCTTGCTGACACAACTGCGTAAAGCGAAGATCGACAATCGTATTGGCGGCGTACTTTTGGATATTAACTTTCCCGGCATTGGTTGGGGAAAGGCCGACGAGCTTCGCGAAGCGATCGCGGATTTCCGCACCTCTGGGAAGCCGGTTTATGCTTTCATGGAGATCGGTTCCAATAAGGAATATTACATCGCAACCGCTGCCGAGAAGATATTCCTGCCGCCATCGGGCGATATTTACATGAACGGTTTTGCGGCGGAAGCGATGTTTTATAAAGGCTCGCTCGATAAGCTCGGCATTGAGACAGATGTGATTCAAATCGGCCCCAAATACAAGAACGCACCTGATCAATACACGAAGAAAGAAATGGGCGAGGGCCAGAAAGAGGTTATCAACGCGATTTTGGACGAATATTACGGGCGTTTTACCGGAGCGATCGCCGATGCCCGCAAGAAAACGCCCGAAGACGTAAAGAAACTTATCGACGATGCTCCATATAATGCGATGCAGGCAAAGGATCTAGGATTGATCGATGAAGCCTATTACAAGGAACAGGTCTACGGCGAATTTAAAACGCGTTTGAACTACAAAGCGGAAGACAATCTTCGGACTATTCGTACAAGTGAATACAAAGAGATCTCTTCCGATTCGCTGGGATTGAACAAAGGCGAACGTGTCGCTGTGATTTATGCGTCCGGCGCCATTAACATAGGCCATTCGAACGACGGTCCGTTTGGGGGCAAGATGGTTGGTTCGGACACGATCGTGAAGGCGGTCAACGATGCCGCCGCTGATAATTCGATCAAAGCCATTGTGCTTCGTGTCGATTCGCCGGGCGGTTCGGCCCTTGCATCGGACCTAATGTGGTACGCACTCGAAAACGCAAAGGCGAAAAAGCCGGTTGTCGTTTCGATGAGCGATGTTGCGGCCTCGGGTGGTTACTACATCGCCTGCAATGCACATAAGATTGTCGCGGAGCCGTCAACCATTACCGGCTCGATCGGCATGTTCATGGGCAAGCCGGTCGTAAAAGGCCTCTACGATTGGCTCGGTATAACAAATCAATACACGACGCGCGGCAAGAACGCCGGAATTTTCAAAGAGACCGAACATTGGACACCGGACGAAAAGGCTAAAATGGAGCAAATGGCCGACAACGTGTATTTTGGTAACTTCGTCCCGAAGGTCGCTAAGGGCCGCGGCAAGACCGATGAGGAAGTGAATACGCTTGGACAGGGCCGCGTCTGGACAGGTACACAGGCAAAATCTAACGGCTTGATCGATGAATTCGGCGGGCTTGAAAAAGCGATCGAGATTGCAAAACAACTCGCAAATCTCCCGGCTGACAAGGATGTAAAACGTGTGATATTCCCTGAACCGAAGCCATTCTTTGAAACCATTTTTGGCAATGACGAATCGGCGGAGATGAGCAGCGAGCAAAAAGCTCAAAAGGCCCTGGCTGATTCTCTGCCGGCCGACGCCCGACGTGCACTTCGCTTTGCTGAACTCTTTGACCGCATGAAACGCGGCGATGCGATGATGATGCTTCCTTTCGAGCTAGAAATTAAATAGCTTCGATCCGACTTAAGGGTTCATTTCGGAGGGCGTCGATTTCCAACCACGCCCTCTATAATTTTGTTCAATGCCATTAGGATAATTTGAATCGGCAGAATAATTACTTTATAATCCCGGCACGTTTCCCTGCTCCTACAAATTTTGGAATTTAAATGTCATATCAAATGGCGTTTAGTGACTATTGTAGAATACGAAATTCACTTTTTGCTCGTAAACACTGAAAGATCGGAGACCTTGTGGCAAGAATTATTTTAGGAGCGATATTAGGATTCATCGGTTGGTCTATTGTTTGGCTGGGGAGCGAGCAGGTTCTTTCCAATATTTGGCCGAAGTGGTATGGTGCGCATCAGCTCGCATTCGAAGCGGCGGTATCGAATGGCGGCATATTTACGGCAGACACGACGATTCTTCTAATGAACATTGTCCGCGGCTCAATTATCTCGGTAATGTGCGGCTTCCTGGCTGCGGTTATAGCAGGCGAAAACCGGCGCTCACCGGTAATTCTCGGCCTTCTGCTGGTGGCCTTTGGCTTACTGATCGTATTTATGTCCTGGAACTATGTTCCTCTTTGGTATCACTTTATCTTTACTGTTCTTCTCATTCCAATGACGATCCTGGGCGGAAGGGTGAAACGGTCGGCTTAGAGCGCAGATCATCGCGTTTTTTTTATTGCTACAGGTAAAGGAAGCCAACTTGCCTCGACGCCGTAAGTTCTTCGGTTAAGATCAGTTACAAGTCTTTCTTGTTCCGTTTGCAAATGATTGGGCGGCAGATCTTCCTTGTTTTCATAGCAGGCGTGTTGAATACATGGTAGCGGTTTGCCTTCCTCGTGAACCAAACAGCCGAGCCCTTTTTCAAACAAAGGACACGCGTAGGTTTTCGCGAACGTGTCGCCGTCCGCTGTAAGGTCATATTTCTCAATCGTCTCGTCAATCCGCTCGTAGATCTGAGCTTGTTTTTCGTCCGAAAATCTTCCGAGAACCCGCCCGATCGCGGCCGCCTCAAGTCTGGTAATATGAACATTTACGAAGTGAGCATCAAAGCAGCATGCACCTTGTGTTTCGCATGTTATGCAGGATTTTGCATGGAGTTCAAACTCCGTTCTGATCCGTCGGGCAAATTCAGATTTAATGGCTTGCAGTTTAATTAGCGATTTTGTTTCGCTGCTTAGCTTCATGGTAGATTATGCTCGTTGGGTCCTGTAAAAAACAGTTGAAATTTCCCTCGACTCGACCACCCGCTCACCCAGGCGGTTCTGACCTTCGCACCGTGCGCGCGCCCGCATCGGCATGATACAATTTTTGAAGCTTAATCTTATAAGACTTTGGAGGTTTATGCTAAGCGACGGCGATAAAGCACCTGATTTCAACACGAAGGACCAGAGCGGCAACGCAGTAAAGCTGTCCGACTACAAAGGCAAAAAAGTCGTTCTATACTTCTATCCGAAGGACGACACGCCCGGCTGTACAAAAGAGGCCTGCTCGTTTCGCGATGCCGACGATGTTTATAACAAAAAGGGCATCAAGGTTTTTGGCGTTTCGACGGACGACGAAAAATCTCATCAGAAGTTCATTTCAAAATTCAGTCTTCCATTCGATCTGCTTGCCGACACTGAGAAAGATATCGTTGAAAAATACGGCGTCTGGGGCGAAAAAAGCATGTACGGCAAGAAATACATGGGCACGATGCGAAAAACATTTCTCATTGGCGAGGACGGTAAAATTGTGAAGATCTTCGACAAGGTAAATGTTTCAGAACACGCCGACGAGGTACTCGCGGCATTTGGGGAGAAATAATGCGTAAATTTTTACTGATATTGCCCATTGCCGGGCTTATTTATCTTGCAGCGTGCGCGGGTTCATCCGCTGGTCCGCCCTTGGCGGCAAATTTACCCTTGCCTGCATCGAACGCCGTTCAAACCGAAGCCAAATCCGTGGAGGATGACGCGCCAAGGATTTCGCTGGCTGATGCAAAAAAGGATTACGACTCGGGATCAGTCATAGTCGTTGATGTACGGGCGGAGTCAGCCTATAAAGAAGAGCACATCAAAAGCTCGCTGAATATATCAATTGACACCCTGACGGCAAATCTAAACAAGTTTCCAAAAGGCAAAAAGATCATCGCCTACTGTTCCTGACCAAGCGAACATTCCAGTGCCAGTTGGGTATCTGAAGCAAAAAAGAAAGGAATCGAAAACGCTTACGCATTGATCGGCGGAACTAGAGCCTGGAAGGATGCAGGCTATCCGATGGAGAAAAGTCAATAAGAGTAAATTAGCCGCAAAAAGGTACAAAAAGCTCAAAAGGATTTTCTCCTTTGTGTATTTTGTGACTTTTTGCGGCTATAACTTTTTAAAGTCTGACGATCTTCGCATTACTGCCATTTCGCAAATCCGCCGAAAGCGCGTTTCGGGTATCGACGATGAGCGGAGCCAGTTCACATACGCGGCGGTAATCAACGTCGGTATGCTCGGTGCAGATGATGACGCAGTCGCTGGTTCGCACCAGTTCATCAGTCAATTCGCTGTTATAAAGCGGCTCGGCCTCGCCGAGCGTGTAAGCATGATCGAACTTAACTTCCGGCACAAACGGATCGTGGTAAACGAGGTCGGCACCACGGGCCCGCAACAGATCGATTATCGACAACGCCGGCGATTCCCGCATGTCGTCAATGTCCTTTTTATAAGCAACACCAAGAATCAGAACCTTAGAGCCATTGACGGCCTTCTTGACATCGTTCAAAGCAGTCGAAACAAGCTTGACGACGTAGGCAGGCATGCCGGAATTTACCTGTTCGGCTAAACTTATGAACTGCGAGTCAAACCCATGCTGCCGGGCCTTCCACGACAGATAATGCGGATCGAGTGGAATGCAGTGCCCTCCGATTCCCGGCCCCGGATAAAATGCCATAAACCCGAACGGCTTGGTCGCGGCCGCCCGGACAACTTCCCATGTATCGATTCCGAGTGTATTGCAAAGCCGCGCCATTTCGTTCGCCATGCCGATGTTGATCGCCCGGAATGTGTTCTCCCAAAGCTTGCACGCCTCGGCCACCCGGGCCGATGAAACCGGATGAACCTCGTTCACAATCTGCCTGTATAGCATCGCGGCAACCTCGGTCGAATCGTCGGAAACGCCGCCGACGACCTTCGGTATATTGTGGGTTTGATACTGCGGGTTGCCGGGATCGACACGTTCCGGCGAGAATGCCAGCAAGAAATCGACGTCGAGTTTGAAACCCTTTTCTTCAAACATCGGCAGAAGCACTTCATCCGTGGTTCCGGGATAAGTTGTCGATTCAAGTATCACCAGTTGACCGCGACGCATGAACTTTTGGATCTCTTCACCGGCGGCGATGATAAAGGACATGTCCGGGTCCTTGGTTTTGCGAAGCGGCGTCGGAACACAGATTACGACGACATCGCAATTCGCCAGCTCGCTGAAGTCGGTCGTCGCCGTCAGTTTGTCGCTGTTTACGCATCTCTGAACATTTTCGTTCGAAACATCAACTATGTAAGAACGCCCGGCATTGATCTGGTCGGCCTTTTTCCGGTCGACTTCGAAACCGATGCCGCGATAGCCCTTTAGGCAGAATTCGACGATCAGAGGAAGCCCGACGTAGCCAAGCCCTATAACACCGACACAGGAGCGCTTTTCAACTATTAGTTCTGTTAGATCGTCTTTTATCATTGGTAAAATGTTATATGAAGTAGATACGTCCTGCGGCGGGATCGAACCACCCTAAAAACCTATAAGGTAAGTTAACCATTGACGTTAGTCAAGAGTATTTTGGATTATGCATTGAGTTGGTTTCAAATTTATCTTTCACCGTTCTTATTTCGTGTTTTTTAGTAATATTTGGTGGTTGGTTCCTAAATCAATATTGCAGCCACGAATTCCCATGAAACAAATCGAACGAAGCGGCGTGTCTCTTGTACTAGTTCGATCCCTATTCGCAGTTTTTGCTCAAACTGACCCGCTACGCGCGGTTGTGTTAAAATGCTTATGGTCAAAAATATCTGATCTTCGCACGTCATCTTCCGCCGAGCTTTTCATCTCTTGGAAAAGTTATGAATCCAGACATTGAATCGGGCAATCCGGTCGTTAAAGCAATAATTGAAGGAACCGCACCGCGTCCTGCTGTTTTGGCGGCGGCCCGCGGTGTATTGCCGCTGCCGCAAAATGATCTTCTTGAAGTTTTGGTGGCCTTTGCCCGTTCCGACGATACTGAGGCCGCCGACTTTGCGCGGGTTACGCTATCTGCACAGGACGCGGTGGTGTTGGAAAGCTCGGTTCGATCGCTGGATGTAGCTGCTTCGGTTCTCGATTATTTCGCCGATCGCAACGAATTACCCAAAACCGTTCATGAAGGGATCGTCACAAACGCAAAAACGCCGATGTCGACGATCGTTCGATTTGCGAAAACTACAACAAATGGTGAATTACTTGAACTAATTTCCCTTAATCAGCAACTTTTAATCCAAACACCGGCGATCATCGACGCGATCATTGCGAATCCGAGCCGTACGTCCGAGGCGGAACGGCGTGCGGCCGAAACTAAGCGCGAGTTCTTTGAAAAGGAACGCGGCGTCCAGCAGATCGCCAACGAATTGCGGGCGCAAGGGAAAGAGGCGGCGGCGGAATTTATTGAGCAGGCGGAGTTTGCCGAGAATTTTGACGAGTCCGGCCTCGATCTCGATGACGCGATGCTGCTTGCGAGTTTGATCGAGGTTCCGGACAGCGAAACCGATGATTCCTGGCTTGGCCTCGAATTCATAGAAGAGCTTTACGCAGAAGAAACACCTGAGCAGCGTCAGGCTATAGTCGATAAGATAATTGGCGATTTCCGCATGGAAGACTCGGAAGTCGGTGCGGAGCGCATATCAGTCCTCAATCGCGTGTTGAAGATGGGAATGAAGGACCGCGTCAGGCTCGCCATGAAGGGCGACCGCGAGGCGCGTAATATTCTTATACGCGACCCAAACCGCATCGTAGCCCAAGCCGTAGTTCAGAATCCGCGAATTACGGAACAGGAAATGGAAAAGATCGCCTCAATGCGGTCGATCACCGAGGACATTCTCCGCCAGATCGCGAACAGCCGCCAATGGGCGCGAAACTATTTGATCGTCCATAACCTGGCACGAAATCCCCGTACACCCATCGCAAATGTGCTGAACATTCTGTCGAGGCTCCAGCTTCGCGATCTCGCCGCACTTTCTAAGAACAAAAACGTCTCGGACGCGGTTCGGCGGCAGGCTCTGAGGCTTTCACAGGCCAGAACCGGAAAATAAGCTTTAGAGAAATTCGGTGACACGCCCCGTTTTAACGTAAGTGCCGGCCATATCAGCAAACGTATGACTTGCGGCCCCGATCCACATTCCCAAAAAGACGGCCGCTAATATGTTTGTGCTAAATGTACCGCGCATAAAGTCGCCTATTCGCTGCCACACTTGCGCGAACACTGAGACACCCGGAACTTCGCCCCCTAAAATTGATGCTGCGACGACTAGCACCAGAAACGCTGCTAGGGTAAGCACGCCCATGCAATAGACCACTCGAAACAACGTTCCGAAGATCAGCCCGTGCGACCATCGCGATCGATGCTTGAAGATCGACCGGTACGGGAACCAAAGCAGGCGAAAGATTCCCCACCTCGCGTATTGGTTCGAAAGCGTGTCCAGATCGGGCCCGAACATAAAGCCGCCGAACACGAACGACACAGCTACCGCGATGCTCATCGGCAAATTTACGGTCGCGGCATACGTCAGCGCAAAGGTTGGTGCCGCAAAAATAAGCGTGATCGCGTCGTGAGTTCGTCCGCTGGGCATAAGATACCTCTTGTCCGCCTCGTATTTTGCCAACAGCCCGCAAAATCTGCAAGCTCTCCGCCGTTTTGCTAACATTGTCATTTAGACAAAATGTTTGTTAAGCCTGTTACGGTTGTTCCATTGGTTACACCCAAGTCGTAACGCGACAAAACATATCGGCCTATTTATGACGGTTTTATTGCAAAAGCTAAAGACCTCGCTGGGAATGATAAAGTTTGAGCATACTTTATTTGCTCTTCCCTTTGCATTTCTCGGTGCCGTTTTGGCTGCAAACGGACTGCCGGAATGGTGGCAAATACTGTGGATTACTGTTGCAATGGCCGGAGCGCGTTCGGCGGCGATGACCTTTAACCGAATCGTCGATCGCGACCTTGATGCCGCGAATCCGCGTACGGCAAATCGTGAACTACCAAGCGGCAAGATTACGGTCGGCTTTGCGTGGATATTTTTCTTCGCATCAGTCGGACTGTTTTTTGCAGCTTCTTATGCGTTGAATTGGCTAACTTTCGCACTCTCGCCGGTAGCATTGATCAGTATTTTGGGATATTCGTACGCGAAGCGTCTTACCGCATTCGCTCATCTTCTGCTCGGATGGGCATTGGCAATTTCGCCAACAGCGGCTTGGATCGCCGTTCGCGGCACGATCGATTCGGAAGTTCCGCTGCTGCTTTCACTATTCGTTTTAATGTGGACCGCCGGATTCGACATTCTTTACGCCTGTCAGGATTTCGAATTCGATAAAGAGATCGGCTTGCGTTCGATTCCGGCACGCTTCGGCATAAAAAATTCCCTGCTTATCGCTCGGCTGTTTCACGTACAGGCGTTTCTGGTGCTGATTCTACTTTATTTTGTAACGGAATTGGGTTGGCTCGCTTTGACCGGCACTTTAGCAGTCGGAGCATTGATGATCTACCAGCACACGCTCGTCAAACCAAACGATCTCAGCCGTATGAACGCGGCATTCTTTACAACTAATGCATTTGTAAGCGTCATATTGTTTCTAGCATTCGGCGGTGCTGTGTTCCTCGCAAAATCGTCGTCAATACAGCCATGAAACCCCTGCTCGGAAATATTAGCGCTGAATTGACAAACGTTTTGGAAAAACGCGGCAACAAGCACACTTTTCGTGAAAATGAAGAGATTTTTGCTGAAGCCGAACAGGCCGAATTTCTGCCCATCGTGCTCACGGGCAGCGTAAAAATGATTCATTTTCTCGAACCGGGGAAAGAGGTAATCATCGGCATCTTTCAGGCCGGAGAAATGTTTGCGGTCCCGCCTGTTTTTGACGGTGGAAAATATCCGGCAACAGTCGTTGCTATGGAGAAATCCCGGCTTCTGCTGCTCCAACGCACGCATTTTCTGGATCTCCTGCGCGAATCGGACGAATTCGCCTTTGCTGTGATTGAATGGATGTGCGCAATGCTTCGCGAAAAGACCGCGACGATTCAAAACCTCGCCACCGCATCGCCCGAACATCGCGTCGGACACGTTTTGCTGAAGCTTGCGGAGAAGGAATCCGGCCATGTTCCGGTTAGGATCGCCCTTCGGCGTCAGGACATTGCGAACATCGCGGGGCTGACAACCGAAACGACGATCCGAGTTATACGCAAGCTGGCGGCGAAAGACCTTGTAAAAATCATCAATGGAAAGATCATATTGGACGATATTGATCGTCTGCGGCATCATCTCGAAATATAGTCTTTAACGGCGGCACACTGCTTACGAAATGATCTTGGGTTAGCCCTACCAGTTCGAGGCTAAAACGAACCCGGTTCAACTTAAGCCCGGCATAATCACCTGACAGCTAATCCAGTTTTTTGACCTTCGTGAACATAAGATTGATCGCAAACCACACGAACGCGACCGCTCCGATGGCAAACACTGTATCCCCGAAGAGGCGTGACCAGCGAAGAGTCTGCATCAGTTCGGTCTGCATGAACTCCGGGCTTCGGGCCGACCAATACCCTTGCGAGACTGATTGATAGGTTTGCAAAAGGCCGACCGGCAGGAGGCTTAGAAAGATCTCCATCAGCATACCGATATTTATTGCCCAGAATGCGAACGCCAATAGCTTCGTGTTCCATATACGTTCCGGCTCGATTGCACGCATACAAAATAGCAACAGCGCGAGGCCAAGCGTCCCATATACGCCGTACAGAGCGCCGTGTGCATGTACCGCGGTAGTATTGAGCCCCTGCATATAATAAAGCGCGATGGGCGGATTGATCATGAACCCAAAAACTCCGGCACCGATCAGATTCCAAAACGCGACTGCGACGAAAAAATAGACGATCCATTTGTATTGTTGGAGCCAGGGCCGTGCCTTTGAATGGCGAATATTCTCGAGAGCTTCGTAACCGACGAATACAAGAGGCACGATTTCAAGCGCACTGAACACGGCACCGAAGGCAATGGCAACTGTGGGCGTACCGGCAAAATACAAGTGGTGCAGCGTTCCGATAATGCCGCCGCTGAGATATATCGCTCCCGATAAAAGCGCGGCGTAGGCAGCGTGATCTGCCCTTATCACACGGAGCTTCGCGAACAAAAACGCGATCACCACAGTCGCAAAGACCTCGAAAAAGCCCTCGACCCAGAGATGTACGACCCACCAGCGCCAGTATTCGACGACTGTCAAGTGCGAACGCATTCCCCAAAACAAACCTGGAGCATAAAAGAACGCTATCCCGGCAGTTGTCAGAAGATATAGAAGTATCAGTGACCTGTTGCCGCCGCCCTCCTTCTGCCTCAGCGCCGGGATCGCCGATCGAGCGATTAAAAACAGCCACAGCAGCAAACCGACAAACAATGCGGCCTGCCAAACACGGCCCAGATCGACGTATTCGTAGCCCTGATGCCCAAACCAAAACCAGAGATCGCCGGGCAGCATGTGCATGACGCTCATCCATTGCCCGGCCATTGAACCGAGCACGACGATGAGCAGGGCGCCGAATAGCAGATCGACACCAAGCTTTTGTTTTTTTGGCTCGTAGCCGCAAATGTACGGTGCGATAAAGAGTCCCGCCGCTAGCCACGCCGTTGCGATCCAAAAAATGCCGAGCTGCGTATGCCAGGTTCGCGTTACGACATAGGGCAGGTAATCCTGCAAAGGTATTCCGTAAAATCCTCCGCCCTCCACGCCGTAATGGGCCGTTACGATTCCCATAACGATTTGCAGCAGGAATAAAAGTGAAACAACGAAAAAATATTTCACGGTTCCCTTTTGCGAAGGAGTCAATTCCGCTCCGATCAGCGGGTCGGAATCGGGCGTGTCGCGGTCTTCGGGCTCCCTGTGCCAGCCGGCGTAGAACCAGACCATTCCGCCGATGCTCGCGATCAGGAGGATCACGCTAACGCCTGTCCAAATAATAGAACTGCTCGTCGGGAAATTGCCCACCAGCGGCTCGGAAGGAAAATTTGAGGTGTAAGAAATCGTGTCGTTCGGTCGATTTGCAACTGATGCCCAAGCGGTCCAAAAGAAAAACGCATTAAGCTGGCGAAGCTTCGCCGGGTCGGATTGAGCATTTTTTTGGATCGCATAATCGGAATTTCCGTTCGAAAAGATAGCGGAATAATGCTTCAGATTTTCCTCGAACGCCTGTTCCCTTATCGGGCTAACCGTCAGCTTTCCTGTAGATTCGTCGTATCTATTTGTGCGTAGTAAGTCCTGAAGGCGCTGCTGCAAAACGGCCTTGTGCTCGCTTGTTCCGGAACTAAAATCCGTGCCGAAGTCGGCGGACGACCAGGTATTGAGAATAAATACCGCCTCTCGGTGCAAATAATCGGCGGTCCAGTCAGGCGCGACGTAAGACCCGTGGCCCCATATCGACCCGACCTGCATCCCGCCCATCGCCTGCCACACATTCTGACCGTCCATTATCTGTTGGTCAGGTATGAGAACACGGCCGTCAGTCGTAACAACCTCACGCGGGATCGGCGGCGCCTGGCGAAAAATCTCCGTGCCAACCCAGCCCAAAATGGAAAACGAAAATACAACAACCGCAATAAGCAATATCCAAAGTTTTTTCATAATAGTCTTCCGGAATTGGAGGAATTTACAGGATCGAGTACAGCGACTCTATATCGATATCCTTGTTACCGCAAGTTACACGCCCCTGCGCGGGCTATTCGCTCTTGAACTTTGTCACCAGGATATGCAACTCGTGCTCGGCAAGAACCTCGTTGTAAACGTTCGCCTCAAGCGTCAAAAGCGTTCCGGGCCTCAAAACTTGCGATTCCTCGAGATCCTCACCCGCAAGGAAACGACCATTGCCGCCCAGACAGAGTACTGTGATCGGCTCATTAGCTTTGTGCTTCGACAGTACGTCGTTATTGCGAAGAGTTACTTCGACCATCCGTCGGCGGTCGCCGTTAAAGATTTCCTTTACATCCTTCGATTTTTCACCGCCGCGCACATTGCCAAGCTCAAAATCCGACACGCAAATCATATTTTTCATATTTACCTCTTAATGACTTCCAACACCCGCAGTCATTGCATAGACCTGATGAGTAATCGCCGGACACGCAATCGCCGCAGCCGAAACCGCGGGGCGATAAAAATAGATAAACCAGTCACCCGGACGTCGCTCTTCGGCCCAACTCGCGAATCCACGCCTCGCAAACATATCTCGAAGCGGGATCGGGTCAAACGGATGACGAATCAGCAGTACGTCTGACTGCTCTTGCAGCGAGACCAATCCTTTTGCAATTTGCGGCATTGGATCTAAGCGTTGATCGGCCTCTCCGGTAACGTCAATAAAGGTAACGCGGGGATCGTTATCGTTCAG
The DNA here is from genome assembly GCA_043722725.1 of Chloracidobacterium sp. Classification (GTDB taxonomy): domain Bacteria; phylum Acidobacteriota; class Blastocatellia; order Pyrinomonadales; family Pyrinomonadaceae; genus OLB17. The sequence continues at coordinate 5,488 of JAYSON010000439.1, read as the reverse complement.
ATTGACAATCTGAAGTGGTTTTAATGGTGGATTAGTTTCCCGATATTCAAACGCCCGTCGCCCGTAAAACCGCAGCGTGTCAGCAAGTTCGTTTGTGTCCGATCCCGCGGCAAGATTTAACACGTAAAGCGCCTCCGTAAGAGGAATCCGTGCAACGCGGGCGGCTTGAGCTACCGTGACTCGTCCACCCATCGCCCGGCGCAGTTTGGGATATTGCAAACGCTCAAATTCAGGCGCAAGCCACATAAAGGCATCGAGCATATGTTCGCCAAGTGCAAGTACCTCTTTGATTTTCATGTTTTCACTGACTCTCATTTTCATTCCTCCTTTTCTTTCGAACGTCAATAATCCGTCCTTTATCGGTAAAATATCCTTTTCCGATCCATAGAAAAATGATTTCAATCATAAAGTGAATTAATTTTCGCTCCTTCGTAACGGCTGGATGGATGACAAAGTGATGAAACTGCGCCTTGAGATCAAAATAGTTCCTGTCGTTTGACACAATCTGATTTTGATAGAGTATGTTCAACAACAAAGCGCGTCTGTGCGCTCACACACAGATAAGGTCCTAATCGCGCGGTCGCAAGAGTCGAATGATCAACTTGTACTTTTTTTTAATAATGCGAATGCGGGCGTGATATTGTTCTCAACATTCGACCGTGCGGTTTTAATGGTAACTTAGGAAACTTCCAACAAGTGGTTTTTCCTAAAGGATCGATTGAATTCGATCACGCCTTGCTGATACGAAACATTGAGCATGAATGGCACACGGTACAAAATTTCGAGTTACGATAGAATTTATATCTGGATCCGTTTCTTCATGCAAAGGCTGTTATCGACACCGACATATTGTCCATAATTGTGAATAACTTCGTAGCCGGATTTCTTATACAAAGCGATCGCTTCGGGTTGCTTGAAACCGGTTTCGAGAATGCATTCATCAAAATTGAGTTCGTTCGCCCACGTTTCAAGTTCACCCAAAATCTTTCCTGCCACTCCTTTGCCGCGATTTTCCGCCTTTACAAACATTCGCTTTACTTCGACGGTTCGTTCCGTGTAGGCCTTTATCGCGCCGCAACCGATGGCAATTTCCTCGAAATAGGCGACGACAACCTCTCGCAGATTATCTATTTTGTTAAATTGTGCGTAGAAATGATGTTCTTCGCCATCGCGAATTTGAAGTTCGCCATCAAGTAGAGTTACAAGTGCTCTGAAATCCTCGTTCTCAGAGTTTGTTCTGACGATTGAGATCATTTTTTGCTAAAATTCGATCTGCGATCCGCTTACTTTGCCAGCAGATTCTTATAAACGACGCCACCTTTCATTACGAACTCCACATTTTCCAGAACCGATATTTTTTGCAGTGGATCAGACGTAATGGCAACGATATCGGCAAATTTACCGGCGGTAATAGAACCGACTTTGTCCTTCCAGCCAAGCAGGTCGGCCGAGCTTATTGTCGCGGCCTGAATCGCACCCATCGGAGTCATTCCCCATTCGACCATCTTTGCAAACTGTTTTCCGTTCCAGCCATGCGGATATACGCCCGCATCCGTACCATAAGCGATCTTTACTCCAGCTTTTACCGCTTTCTGAAAATTCTCACGCTGCAATCTGCCGACCAACTTTTCCTTGTCCAGAATGATCTGCGGCGTACCGAATTTGGCGTATTCGGCCAAGATATAATCGTCATTATAAATATCGGCAGACAAATACGTGCCGCGTTCCTTCATCAGGCGAATTCCTTCGGCGTCAAGAAAACTGCCGTGCTCGACGGAATCAACGCCCGCTTTGATGGCCATTTTTATAGCTTCTGTTCCATGAGCGTGAGCGCATACTTTGATTCCATGAAGTTTGGCTTCATCCACAATCGCATTCATTTCTTCCTGCGAGAATTGCGGAGCTCCGACACTCGCTTCTTCGCTCAAAACTCCCGCACTGGCGCCGAATTTGATCACGTCAGCACCGTGTTTAATAAGATATCGAACCTTCTTTCGCACGGCATCGACGCCGTCGGCAACGCCCGACATCTCTTCCGGCATTCGCGAAGAAATCCACGGCGAAAATCCGTTCAGATCGCCATGGCTGCCCGTCGAACCGATGTAATATGTCGCAACCAGCATTCGCGGGCCCGGAATTTTGCCGTCGTTGATCGCGTTTTTAAGCGCGACGTCCACGAAGCCTTCGGCCCCGACATTTCGAACTGTCGTAAAGCCCGCCTCGAGTGTCCGTTTGGCGTAAATGTGGGCGAGAACGGCACCGTCGACAAACGATTTTCTGAAGATCTCATCGTAATAATTCCCGCCCGGCTCTCCCGTTAAATGAACGTGCGTATCGATAAATCCGGGCATCACCGTGGTATTCGAGAGATCGATAACGGTCGCCCCAGCCGGAATCGTCAATTTTGGCCCGACTGCCTTTATCATCTCGCCCTCTACAAGAATCATTTGATTTTCAAGAACCTTACCACTTTCGGTATCGATTAGACGACCAGCCTTGATCACGGTTACAGCTTTAACCTGAGAAAACAGCGGGAGTGCCGTCAATGAGCAAAAGGCGGCCAGTGTTAGAAACCGGCAAAGGTTTTTTATTTTTCGCATATTCACAAATCCTTTTTTCAAAGGCTTCCTCGGTGATGACATATACTATGAAAACAGCATTCCGTCCGCACGAACTGTCGGAATAATAGTTTTAGGAATTAGAAGATCGGTTCCTATTCGTTTGTTCAGTTTTTCGATGAAATAGGCCGACAGCAACGGGGATTCCTTTTCGATATTCTGGTGGACGAAGAAATTTAACTCTTTCAGGCCCTGCTCCTTCCAATCGACGATTCTCTCGATCCACTCATCGAGCCGCGTGTGATCCGACTCATGATTTGCACCGACCCAGCGAACAAAAGCGCGCGGCGTAGTCAGCCGCATATGCATCAGATCGCGTCTGCCGGCCGTATCGACCAGCACATTTGTGACCTTGTTCTTTTCGAGCAATGCATACAATTCCGCCGAGACCTCCGGGTTGTTGTACCAATCGGTGTGCCGAAATTCGAGCGCGAGCGGAATGTCATATTGCCAGTGATCGACGAAAGCTTTTACCCTATCAAAATCCTTCGGCCCGAAATTGTTGTGCATTTGCAAAAACGGAACGCCCATTTTTTCTTCAAGATGCGAGAAATTGGTCACCGTATCGTCAACAAGCTGTTCGACTTCTTTAAGCCGCCTGAAGTGGGAAATGTCCTGTCCGAGCTTTGGAAAAAACTTAAACCCGTCTGGAGTCGTTTCCTTCCATTTTTCAAACTGCGACGCCGGAAAAAGCCTGTAAAACGTGGCGTTTAACTCGATGCAGTTAAACTGGGACGAGTAATACCCCAGTTCCTCCTTTGTACCTTTCGGATAAAAATTCTTGAGGTCGGCCTTGTTCCACTTAGCGCAGCCGACATAAACCTTTATGTCCTTCGCCTTCGATCCATTCAATACAAGTTTAGTATCGGGATGATCATCAGGAATCATAAAATCTATTTCTTCAGGGTTAGAAACTTGTCCAAATTTCATAAGAGTTTAGTTGCCCGTGTCTTTTTGCTAGAATCGTAGCATAAGCCTGTGCGATTTTCACTCGGACAGGTTTTCAGGAGCCATTATGACTGCGATAACAATTGATACAAAACTTGTCGGCGGAATGATGCGGGCGTTTACACCGCAGGTGCGATTAAACTTAACACCTAAAGCTCGCAGGTTAAGCGATGACGATTTTTTTGAATTTTGTCGGGAAAATTCAGACTATCGTATCGAATTGGATAAAGACGGAGACATTGAGATTATGCCGCCTACCGGAGCCGAGACTGGAATACGAAACTTTAACCTGACAGCGAAGTTTGCAGTTTGGCAAGAAAAAGACGGAACGGGAAAAGGCTTTGATTCATCAACGGCTTTTATATTTCCCAACGGAGCAATCCGTTCACCCGATCTGTCGTGGATGACGCTCGAAAAATGGGAGGCGATTCCGAAAGCCAAACGCAAAAAATTCGCACCGGCCTGTCCTGATTTCGTCGTCGAACTGCGGTCTGAGACGGATAAACTAAGGAAACTCCAAGCGAAAATGGAAGAGTACATCGAAAACGGTGCCTCGCTTGGCTGGCTCATTGATGCAACTACGAGAAAAGTACACGTCTATCGGCCCGACACCGCTGTCGAAATATTGAGCGATCCGAAAGAAGTCCACGGCGGCGAACTGCTCAAAGGCTTCACGCTGAAAATGAAAGAGATCTGGGATTAGATTGATCATGCGAAGTTTTTATTACGCTTTTATCGTTGTGTTATTTCTCGCCCTCGACCTTTCGGCCCAAGGTAGCCTTTACCCGAGTGAATTAAAGGGCTATGAATTTTTTGGGAACGGGAAACTAAAGACCTTAAGATTGACGTTGTCGTCCAAGGATGATGTAGCAAATCTCTTCGGCGAAAAATGTAAGAAAGAATGTGATTATGATGCTGACTGGTCAATACACTTTGAATATTTTGAAGACATTTGGAGTACGGAAAGGTTTAACGAGAAGAATGTGAAATTATCTTATTTACTTGATACAAAGTACTTAGGAAAACTTCGTTTGATTCAAATTCGTCCAAAAAAGTCGGTATCATTCGTCAATATTACATTTTCCGGTACATTCCAAACACTCATCGAAACGTCAACAACGGACGGCCGTTCAGACAAAAGCAGAATGATCGTCAACGACAGTTTTAATGATCCATCTGGACTGTCATATCTAATTTACAGTCACACAAATTACGATGATTTTAAGAATAAGAAATCAAAATCATACTCAAATGGTGATTTGGTACTTATTCGCTACCAAATTCCAAAAGCGGTAGAGCATGATTTATTTGTTCTGAAGCAATAATATGCAGTTTTCATTTGATCAAAAATTAACGGATATCGCTTACAAGGTAGAGGACGGAGAGCGTTTGACCTTTGACGAAGGGTTATCGCTTTTCGCAACCGAGGATCTCAATGCGCTCGGCAAATTGGCCGATACCGTTCGCCGCAAAAAGCACGGACGGACGACGTATTACAACGTCAACCGGCATTTCAACCACACGAATATCTGCGTCGCCGATTGTAAGTTCTGCGGTTTTTACAAGCGTGCGAGGGAAGAAGGTGCATACACGCATTCTATTACCGACGCTATCGAGATCGCTCGAACTGCTGTCGGCGAAGGCGCGACCGAGCTGCACATCGTCGGCGGGCTGAATTCGAAACTGCCGTTTGAGTATTACACCGATCTTTTCTCGTCGCTAAAACGCGAATTTCCAAAGCTGCATCTCAAGGCCCTGACGATGGTCGAGCTTGATTTTATGGCGCGCTTTTACAAGATGTCGGACGAGGATGTGATCAAAAAGCTCCACGCGGCCGGGATGGATTCGTGTCCGGGTGGCGGTGCCGAGATCTTTGCTGAGCCGACGCGTTCGCGGATCTGCGACCACAAATGCGACGGCGA
>JAYSON010000438.1:0-3328 GCA_043722725.1 Chloracidobacterium sp. | reverse complement strand
GCTCCGATCACCGTTTGCCTTTCTTCATCATCGATAATTTCGACATCTCCTGCAACCAAAAACGGATCCCCAAATACTTTGCAGGCGGTTTCAAAAGAGACTTTGTGTTTTGAAAAATTTGCGGCCGCTTTTACTTCGTCCCATTCAAAATCAATACCGCGCAAATTATAGCTGATGTCCATACATTAACGAATCAAATAGAACTCAGTTTGCCGCGGGCGGAAGAATTTATAGCCTGTTTCGGTCATGTAGGCGTCGTCTTCGGCCATTATCGTTACTTTTTGGTTATTCCATTCCGGGACATTGGTGGAGGTATTGAGTTCTATCGACGTGTATGAGCCGAGGCGGAGGCGTTCTTCAGTTCCGCCGATCGTGCGGCGAAAATCGATAGAGGCACCGAGGCCGTGGCCATGGGCGCCGATCGGGTGTGAGTAGATCATCGCTTCAATGCCTTGTTTTTTACATTCGGCCATTGTTTGATCATAAACTTCCGCGCCGGTCATGCCGGCCCGTGCGAAGCTGAACATAATATCCTGCAGCTGATTCGTATTTTTCAACGCCGCTTTCAGGCCGGCCGGTGCGTCCTTCTCGCCAGGTTTTAGAATATAGCCATGCTTTTGCCAATCGGTGCTGAGGCCCATGTAGTTGAGGCCGAAATCGACATGGATCAGGTCGCCGCGTTCCAAGAGTACGCTTTCGTCGGCCGTACTTAGAAATTGCTGCGTCGTTCCGGTCGATTTAGCCTGCCGCTGGACCCGCAGATCGGGCTGGAACCATGTATCGACGCCCAAATCGTTCAATTGCTGAATCATCCACCAGCGGACATCTCCGACGGTCGTTTTACCGGGCCTAATAACTTCGTTTGAGAATGCCCGGCGGGTAATAACGTCGGTTGCCAGCACGGCGGTGCGGTAATGTTCAAGCTCTGCGGGCAAGCGTGTTTCGAAAAATTCGGTCAGCAGGTTTGCGGCGGAAACGAATTTCTTTTCGTTATCGGCACCGAGCGCTTCGGCGAGAAACTTGTAGCCGTCGTATGTCAAACCGCTTTGTTGGCCGCGCGTTCCGCCTATGTTTAATGCAAGCGTTTTTGGATTGCGTTCGTCAACAAGCTTTTTCAATGCTGCGGCCATTTCAGTGCGGGGCGGATTCATCACCGTGTAATGGTTTTTCAGACGCTCTTCGAGATAGCGGACGATAGCGATCCGCTCGATACGGTCACCGCGGTCGATAAACATAAACAGATCGCGGCGGCCAACTATAGGTATCGGCGGAACGATATGCTGCGTTACCGGATCGCTGTGGAATTCTTCGTTGACGACGATCCACATTTCCACGCCGTGCTTTTTCATCATCGGCAAAAGCAGCGAGCCGAGCCGCTTTTCAAGCCATGTCTCGCGAACGTCCGTCTGCTCGCGCTGAGAAAGCAGCTTAGGCATCGGCGGGATCGGTTCGTTCGATTTGTTCTGGGCAAATAGTGGAACCAGTGATAACAAATTTGCGGCAACCAGCAGGGCAAGAAAATGAAAGAACTTAATTGTCATATGATTATCAACAATAATCCGACTCGGATAGTGTGGAGTGGCGAAACTTCAATCGCCACGCATCAGCGCGGCAAAGCCCGCCTGTACGAAGTGACGGTCGTTGGTAAGTGCCAGTGAAACACCGAATTGATCCATCACAATAAACGAAACGCAGATCCACCAGGCCCCAGGCTTTATCGTTCCTTGCCTTAAACAATTCAAACGCACGTCTAAACAGATCGGGTTCTAAACCCACGAGGGTAGTCGTTTCGTCACTGAGAATATTTTCGATAGCGTCAATGGCCTTTTCTCGGTAATTGCCCGCAAGCGAATTTCCTATTTCAAGCAGCACGCAGTCCGTTGTGAGCCACTCTTCGCGCCCGTATATATCAAGCAATTCAATGGCTTTAGAGTGCAACGCATCGTTTGGACTGATCCACGCGATAAGCAATGCAGTATCGACAAAAATCATTTGTTAAGGGTTTTGTTTCCATAAAGATAATCGTCGATATTGGTTGCAAAATCGGACGGAGCATCGATCTGAATCTTACCCATTTGCTCAATAAAACTCTCTCGTGATTGCTTTTCAGGACGGATCTCAGAAAGAGTACGGACGTAACGATACAGGGATTCCAACCTTTCAACCGGTACTTTGTCGATCTCTCTTTTTATTTCCTCGACCGTAATGTTTGTAGACATACTCTGACTCCTTATTTAGAACGATGATACTAAATTAAACCCAAAATAGTCTAAGTTTTATGAAAATGCTAACATTACCTTTTTGAAGAAAACTTGAGAGGTAAATAGACACCGGTGATCGATTTTGAATTGAGTGAAGAACACATTGCCCTGCAGCAGACCGTTCGCGAATTCGTGGCCGGCGAGGTCGCTCCGTACATCAAGGAATGGGATGAAAAGTCGCATTTCGAGCGTTCGGTTTTCGACAAGATGGCGGAGCTTGGGTTGCTGGGCGTCTGCATTCCGGAGCAGTACGGCGGGGCGGGATTTGATTATATTTCGCTTGGGATCGTGTGCGAAGAGCTTGAGGCGTGCGATACGTTTTTGCGGGTGGCGATGTCGGTGCACGTCGGGCTGAATTCGTTGAGCGTTTTTAGCTGGGGGACCGAGGAGCAGAAGCAGAAATATCTCGTTCCGCAGGCGGAGGGCGAAAAGCTGGCGACTTTTGGGCTGACCGAGCCGAATGCGGGTTCGGACGTAATCGGAATGCGTTCGTATGCGAAACGTGATGGTGAGGATTGGATACTCAACGGCGAGAAGATGTGGATCTCGTTGGGCGATGTCGCCGATCACTTTTTATTCTTTTGCTGGACCGATCAGGAAAAGCAGAAGGTTCGCGATCATTCGGGAATGAGCTGTTTTATCGTTGAACGGACGATGGCCGGTTTTTCGAGCGGAACGCTGCACGGCAAACTTGGCATCCGTGCGGGAAATACCGGTCATTTTACCCTGCAGGATGTTCGCGTGCCGAAAGAAAACATGCTTGGCAACGAGGGCGAAGGATTCAAGATCGCTATGTTTTCGCTCGAAAACGGGCGATACACTGTCGCTTCGGGTGCGACCGGTGTGATCCGTGCGGCGCGGGATGCGTCGGTGGCATATGCAAATACGAGGGAAGTCCAGGGCCAGAAGATCGGTGAATTTCAGCTTGTGAAGCAGAAGATCGCAAATATGGAAGCCGATTATCAAATGACGCATCTTTTGTGGCTGAAGACCGGATATCTAAAAAATCACGGGAAGCCTAGTGCGAAAGCGGCGAGCCTTGCGAAATGGCAGGCAACCGTGCGTTC
>JAYSON010000437.1:0-12202 GCA_043722725.1 Chloracidobacterium sp. | reverse complement strand
GAATCACCCGAATCGTGGTTTCATTTTACCGAACGACTTTATTCCGATGAGCGAAGATACGGGCCTAGTCATCCCGATGACGCTCCAGATACTGCGGAGCGCGTGCAGTCAGATCGTCGAATGGCAGACGGCGTCCCCCGAAAATAAGCAGCTCACCGTAAGCGAAAATCTGTCCGGCAAACACTTCTCAGACCCTGGCCTCGTCGATCAGATCCGCAAAATCTTAAAAGAAACGGCGATCGACCCGGAATGCTTAAAACTGGAAATAACCGAAAGCGCCTCGATGGAAGATGCAGAGAACACGATTGAAAAGCTTAAGGAGATCCGAACGACCGGCGTAAAACTCAGCCTCGACGATTTCGGCACGGGATATTCCAGCCTCAGCTACCTCCACCGCTTCCCGATCGACACTCTAAAGATTGACCAATCGTTCGTCAGCAGGATGGACGAAGCGACCGAGAATGACGAGATAGTCCGCACCATAATGGCCCTCGCAAAATCCCTCAACCTCAAGGTCATCGCCGAAGGCATCGAAACCATTGAGCAGCTTTCCCATCTCCGCCGCCTCGGTTGCGAATACGGCCAGGGCTACCTCTTCTCCCGCCCCATTCCCGCCGCCGAAATAGCCTCATTGCTCGAAGATCCCACCCGCTGGCAAGACCTCCTCCCGAAATCCACCCTCGTGAAACCGCAGCAGAAAGACTACACCGGATCCACTTTCACAAACTAAAACGCGGAACACCAACTGTTCCGACGGAACACTAGGATGGTGCCGTAGATGGCAGGAAATACGAGCAGTAGCGCGTTTGTTAGGATTTAGCTCTATTGATCTCTTCTATCATTACCGGAACCGCCTCGAACAGGTCGCCGACGATGCCGTAATCCGCTATGTCGAATATCGGGGCCTCGCTGTCCTTATTGATGGCGATGATCGTCCCGGCGTTCTTCATCCCGACGATGTGTTGGATCGCGCCGGAGATGCCGAGAGCGATGTACACCTTCGGAGCGACGGTCTGTCCCGACGAGCCGATCTGACGGTCGATCGGCAGCCAATCGGCATCGCAGATCGGACGCGAGGCGGCAAGATCGGCTCCCAGCACGTCAGCCAACTGCTGTGCGATCGCGATATTCTCCCGAGATTTGATCCCACGTCCAACCGCGACGATGATCTCGGATTTGGTAAGATCAACCGTTGCCTTCGCTTCCTGAAACGGCTCTTCAGGCGTCATCCTCAGATCGCCGACCGTGACCTCCATCGTCTCGACCGAAGCAGTTCCTTTCGCCGCCGCATCACCGCGAAACGACCCGGACTGGAACGTCACAAAATACGGAGCGTCGCCGCCGACAGTAACATCCGCGTCGAGTTTGCCGAGGAAAATACGTCGCGTCAAAATGAGCCGTTTCTCCCCTCCTGTCTGAGGACGATTCTGGCTCCCCTCCTTTTCGAGGAGGGGTGGCAGCGTTTCGCTGACGGGGTGGTCGGCGGACGGGGTGGTGGGGGCCGCCTTGTAACGGATGCAGTCGCCGACAACTTCACGACCGAGCCGCGCCGCGACCTTCGGTGCAAAATCACGCACCTGATAGGTATGCAACATCACGACGTACTGAGGATTCTGTACCTTGATCACATGCTCCCACGCATCCGCATAGCCGTCGGGCGTGTACATTCCAAGCTTCTCATTCTTGGCAACGATGACCTTTTCCAGATCGTACTGTGCGATCTCCTGTGCCAACGCGCAATCCTTATCGCAAGGAATGACAGCCGAAACCCTCAGCCCGAGGTCCTTCCCGATCGACTGAGCCGCCGTTATCGCTTCGAGCGAGGTCTTATTGAGGATGCAATTTTTGTGTTCGATGAATACGAGGATCATTTATCTTGTCTCTTTAAATTGCTACTAGCGTCAGCTAGTGAAAAAGCGTCGAAAATAGAAAGCGGCTTTGGCCGAACAATAGAAAGTTTCTTAATCCTGGCTGCTTCAGCTAAAGATTCGGCTAAAGCCGGAGGAGTAAAACAATCTCCACCACTAGCTAAAGCTAGTGGCAATTCATGGAAATCAAAGAACCCTGACTTCAGTCCTCAGCTTCTCGACCAGTTCCACCGCACCGGCCTTAACTTCGCCATTGCCAAGCATCTGTGTCTGCTTCGTCTTCAGCGGCATGTAAACCTTCTCGATCGTCTGAGCAGAAGCGAAAGCAGCGATCGAAGGCGTGACTTCCCTGATCTCCTTCTTCTTCGCGGCCATAATGCCCTTCAGCGACGCGTAGCGGATCTGCGAAATGCCCGACTGGATCGTCAGCAAAGCCGGCAGCTTATACGTAAACCACTGGTACCAACCGCTTTCGAGCTCACGTTTGAGCCGGACGTTGCCTTCAAGCTTGGTGCGATCAACCTCAATGACAAGCGTCGCATGCGGAATGCCGAGCAGCTCGGCGAGAATCACTCCGGTCTGTCCGAAGCTCGAATCATCGGACTGCAACCCGCTGAAAACCATGTCCGAGTTTTCCTCACGAATAGCGTCGGCGATGGCCGTCGCGATCTGAAACGGCGAGAGCTTTTTCGAATCCTCGACCATAATGTGGACTGCCCGGTCAGCACCGCGAGCCAGCGCATCTTTGATTACGGTCTTCGCACTCTGCGGGCCAAGCGAACAAACAACAACCTCACCCTCTCCCTTGGCCTCCTTCATCCGAAGCGCTTCTTCGAGAGCGTAGCCGTCAGACTCATTAGTCTGTTGGGCAATGTCGCCCTCGTTGATCCATTTCTCATCGGCGCCGATACGCAAAACCGCGTCCTTATTGGCCACCTGCTTCATCAAAACTATGATCTTCATATGTCTAAACTTAGATCGTTTAGAAGCGGGCTTGCCCGCCTCCGCGCGGTTAAATATCAAAAAAGGACGGGCAAGCCTGCCTCTAAACGAAATCTTTGAAGTTATTGCGAGTATCGCTTAAAGATCAAACAGGCATTCGTCCCGCCAAACCCGAAGCTGTTCGACAACACGTGATCTACTTTGGCTTCGCGCGCGACATTCGGGATGTAGTCCAGATCGCAATCCGGATCGGGAAATTCGTAGTTGATGGTCGGCGGCAGTTTATTCTCATGCATAGCCAGAACCGAGAAAACGGCTTCAATTCCGCCGGCCGCTCCCAACGCGTGACCAGTCATCGACTTAGTCGAACTGACCGCAAGCTTATCCGCGTGTTCACCAAAAACCTTCCTGATCGCAAGGGTTTCGAACTTATCGTTGTACGGCGTCGAGGTGCCGTGGGCATTGATATATCCGATCTGGTCGGGGGTGATTCCGGCATCTTTGATCGCACGCTCCATAACACGAATCGCTCCGGAACCGGTTTCGTCCGGCATGGTAACGTGAAACGCATCGCCGCTCATTCCATATCCCGCGATCTCCGCATAGATCCTCGCGCCACGGGCCTTTGCAAATTCAAGCTCCTCGAGAATCATGATTCCCGACCCTTCCCCGATAACGAATCCATCACGTTCGGCATCGAACGGCCTCGAAGCACGCTTCGGGTCGTCATTCCGAGTCGAAAGAGCCCTCATCGAAGCGAACCCCGCAACCGACATTGGGGTGATCGCACTTTCCGCCCCGCCGCAGATCATCGCATCGGCGTCGCCACGCTCGATCAGCCGGAAACTGTCGCCGATGGCATGAGCACCAGCCGAACAGGCGGTCGCCGTAGCCGAGTTCGGGCCTTTGGCACCGTGACGGATCGAAACATTTCCGGATGCCAGATTGACGATCGCGGAAACGATAAAAAACGGCGAAACTCTATCCGGGCCGGACTTGAGCAACTTCTCGTGTTCCCGTTCGATCGCCCAGAAATCGCCGATCCCCGAACTAATATAAGTGCCGACCATTTCGGCATTCGAATCATCGATCTTGAGGCCGCTGTCCTTGACCGCCTCATCCGCAGCCGCAATAGCAAAATGCGTAAACGCCCCCATCCGCCGGGCTTCCTTTTTCTCAAGATAGCTGAGCGGATCGAAATTTTTCACCTCACAAGCAAATTGGACCGAAAACTTTTCCGGGTCGAATTTCTTGATGTAGTCGGCGCCGTTTTCGCCGTTCATCATCGCGGACCATGTCGTCGGGACATTGTTTCCGCATGGCGTTACCATACCGAGTCCTGTAACTACTACTCGACGTTTCATATGCGTGAATCGAAAATGGTAAATCGTGAATCGAATTCGTCTACGATTGACGATTTACAATTCACGATTTACAAACTAAGCCGCTTTGTGCTGTTCGACGTACGCGTAAGCATCGCGCACGCTCTGGATCTTTTCTGCGTCCTCATCCGGGATTTCGATATCGAACTCCTCTTCAAAACGCATCACAAGCTCAACCAAATCCAGCGAATCCGCTCCCAAATCTTCGATGAAGCGGGCATTTTCCGTAACTTCCGCCTCATCGACACCCAATTCGTCAACAATAATCTGTTTGATCTTATCTTGAACTTCCGACATATTTTCTCCTCTATTTATAACGATTCTAAAGTATTTCCTAAACTTTCCGCATTCTCGATATTGAATACCCGAGCATCGCGGTCTATCTGCCGAACCAATCGCGACAGCACCTTGCCCGGGCCAACTTCGATAAACGTATCGACTCCCTGGCCGATAAAAAATCTTATCGATTGCAGCCACAGCACTGGCGATGAAACCTGCCGGGTAAGAGCATCTGCAACCTTGCCTACATCATCATTGGCCGATGCATTCACATTATGAACAATGGAAACCTCAAAATCGGCATAATCAAGCTTTGCCAAATCTTCGGCCAATCTCTCCTGCGCCGGCATCATCAACACACAATGAAACGGTGCGGAGACATTCAGCTTTATCGCCCGTTTCGCTCCGGCATCTTTCATCAAAACACAGGCCCGGTCAACTGCATCCGAATCGCCCGCAATCACAACCTGCGAAGGCGAATTTATATTCGCAGGGCTGCACACCTGGCCCTCGGCAGCTTCGGCGCATTTGTTTTCAACTATCTCCGCGTCCAAACCAAGAACCGCAGCCATCGCTCCGACACCGACTGGAACGGCTTCCTGCATATACGCACCGCGCTTTCTGACAATTCTCACGGCATCCGAAAAATCGATAACGCCGGCTGCGACCAAAGCAGAATATTCGCCCAGACTATGCCCGGCAACGAAAGCGACTTCTGGCAGTCCGTTCGCTTGAGCGGCCCGCAAAGCGGCGATGGAAACCGTCAAAATTGCAGGCTGCGTATTAGCCGTCAATTGAAGTTCGCTTTCATCGCCCGTAAAACAAAGATCGGAAAGCGGAAACCCAAGTGTTTCGTCGGCCTGCTCAAAAACTTCCCTTGCTGCCGGGAAATTATCAAACAAATCCTTTCCCATTCCGACAGACTGCGAGCCTTGTCCCGGAAAAATGAACGCCGTCTTACCCATCTAAAATCGCACAACCGTGCCGCCCCATGTTACGCCGCCGCCAAAAGCTGTAAGCAGCACGAGGCTTCCTTCCTTTATTTTCCCGGACTGGATGCATTCATCCAGTGCAATCGGAATCGAGGCCGACGACGTGTTGCCGAGCTCGGCGATATTCGAATAGACCTTTTCTTCGGGAACACCAAGCCGCGAAGCGACCGCATCGGTAATTCTCTGATTCGCCTGGTGCGGAACCACAAGGTCAACATCATCGACCGTGTAACCGGCCTTCGCAAGCATTTCGGCGGAGATATCGGCCATAGAACGCACTGCTACTTTGAAAAGCTCGTTGCCTTTCATCTTGAAAAAATGCTGCCCGTCGTCGATGGTTTGGTGCGTAGTTCCGAGTTTAGTTCCGCCGCCAGGTGCGTAAAGCTGTTCCTCGTACCGGCCGTCAGACTTAATCTTCGTTGCGAGAATTCCCTTGCCTTCAGGTACCGGACCAAGCACTGCCGCCCCGGCTCCGTCACCGAAGATGACACACGTGCCGCGATCTGTATAATCTACGTATTTCGTAAGGACCTCTGCACCGATCACCAGAGCATAACGGATCTGCCCAGTGCGAATCATGGACTCAACCATCGTCAGACCGTACAGGAATCCCGAACATGCGGCAAAAATGTCCATACCAGCCGCGTTGACCGCTCCTATTTGGGCCTGAATCAACGCACCGGTGGACGGCATTATTTGATCTGGGGTTGTTGTCGCGCAGACGATCAGGTCAATCTCAGACACGTCAATGCCGGCCCGCTCAACAGCCTGTTTGGCCGCGAGCGAACCAAATTGAGAGGTGTACTCGTCATCGCGGGCCTTGTGCCGCTGCTTGATCCCAGTGCGCGAGGTGATCCACTCATCAGAAGTCTCCACGATCTTTTCCAAGTCGGCATTTGTCAAAATCCCGCTTGGATAGGCGTGTCCCATCCCGATGATGCCCGCATTTTGAGTAGTCATTGATTAGAATTAGAACTTAAAATTTCGGAAAATTCAAAATCTATTCGGATTCTTTGACATCGATTATTTGACGGCCCTTGTACATTCCGGTCTTTGGGTCGATACGATGCGGAACTTTCGCCTCACCCGTATCTTTATCAAGATAAAACTGCGGTGCTGTCAGGGCGTCATGGGCCCGGCGCTGACGCGTGCGGGAATGTGAATGTCGTCTTTTAGGATTTGGCATTATTACTCCGTAATTCCAGATTCCAGATTCCAGATTTCAAATTCCGAATTAATCTGGAATCTGAAATTTGGAATATAGAATCTAATTTAAATTCTTCAGAGCCGCCCAACGCGGGTCGATCTCTTTATCTTCACAACTACAATCTATCAAATTCAGGTTTGCACCGCATTTTTGGCACAAGCCCTGGCAATCATCTTTGCAAAATATCTGGTCAGGAAGGTTAAGCAATATTTGCTCTCGAACGACCTCCCGCAAATCCAACTCGTCCCCGTCGAGCACCTCTACATCAAGGTCGTCGGCTGTCAATTCAGCATCGCCCTCTTTCAGCAATTCCTCGCTTGGCACATAACTCACATCGAAACCAAACGAAAGATGCTTTTTGATCGGAACAAGACATCGTGTACAGTCGATTTCCGCCGCAACGCTTATGGTACCAATAATGTTAGTCTTAACAATGTTTTCTGTAATTTCGCCCGAAACGGCAGTGTCGCTCTTTAACGTTACGTTACCAGTTCCCAAATCCAGATCGGCGGCTGCGATCGAAAACTCGAATCTGCTATCACAGCCCTCAAGCTTGGCTATATCAACAATCATCGTAGATAGAATAAACCGTAGTATCAAACATCTCAAAAGGCAAAAGGTCTAATTATAGCTTTTGAAATGGCGGTGTCAAACCAATTTTGCAACTACGAGCGTCCTACTGAGTTCGTCGCTGTCTCGCTTCCGATTGCTTCGTCAAGATTCTTGAATCCCCGTACTTCTAAGATAGCCGCAAGGTCGGCGTTGACGTCCCGAGCAAATGAAGGTCCGTGATAAACGAACCCGGTATATGCCTGAACCAAACACGCTCCGGCTGCGATCTTGTCAAAAGCGTCCTGCCCGGAAAAAATGCCGCCAACTCCGATGATTGGAAACTTCCCTTTAGAATAGCGATAAATCGTACGAATAACTTCGTTCGATCTGCTTGCCAACGGCTTCCCGCTCAAACCGCCTGGCCCGAAATCCAGAGCGTTTGGCGTATTCAGTCCATCACGTGAAATCGTGGTATTCGTAGCAATGATTCCGGACACTTCCAGTCGCAGACACGTATCGGCGATCATTTCGATTTCAGCCTCTGACAAGTCAGGAGCGATCTTTACGAGCAGCGGCTTTGCGTTTGGAGTTGCGCCTTCGTTTGAAATTTCGCCATTAGGGAGCGTAACGTTTTTACTCAGGACTTTATTTTGCTCCTGCATCGCTCCTAACAATTCCTCAAGTTTTTCGGATCTTTGCAGATCTCTGAGGTTTGGTGTATTCGGCGAAGAGATATTTACGGCGATGTAATCGGCGACTTCGTGAACCAAATCGAAGCTTTTCAGATAATTCTCAGTCGCTTCCTCAATGGGGATGTCCTTATTTTTCCCGATATTTACGCCGATCACGCATTTGCGGTCAATGTTCCTTAGTCGTGCAGCAACCTTTTTCGCACCTTCATTGTTGAACCCCAACCGGTTGATCAGTGCTTGATCGTCCGGCAGACGAAATAACCGCGGCTTTTCGTTACCTTTTTGCGGTTCAAAGGTGACCGTTCCAACTTCAACGAAACCGAAACCAAGTGCGGCCAGTTGATTGACGACGATGCCGTTTTTGTCAAAACCGGCAGCCATTCCAAGCGGACTCTGGAAATTCAACCCTAACCTTTCCAGATTTCCAAATACATCTGATTCAAAATACTTAGTCGCTTGATCCTTTGCGAATCGGCTCCGCAAACCGAGCCGCAAAGCTTCTAGCCCGAGTTCATGGGCCCATTCCGCATCAAAGCTGAATAAGGCCGGGCGTACCAATTTTCTGAATATTTTTGACATCGAAACCGGCTTAATTCTAACCGAGAAATGAATGTGTTTGAAACATCGAAGTTCGAACTTTGAACTTTGAACTTAGCTTTGCTACGATTTGCTTGCAAATGGCAGATGAAAACAGCTTGGTTGAAAAATCGCGGATCATGGACAGTGCGCGTATAAAGCGTGCGATATCGCGTCTTGCTTCTGAGATTGTCGAAGAAAATCACGGAGCTCAGGATCTTTACCTTGTCGGCATACGACGTCGAGGCGTGCCACTGGCCGAGAGGATCGTTGATAAGATCGAGGCCCTAGAAGGCGTCCGGCCGCTTTACGGCATTATAGACATAACGCTATATCGGGACGACCTTTCGACCGTCGGCGCAAATCCGATCGTCAACCGTACTGAACTGGACGCGGATATAGAAGGAAAGATTATTGTTTTGGTCGATGATGTGCTTTACACCGGCAGAACGATAAGAGCCGCTCTCGACCAGCTTATGGATTTTGGCAGGCCGAAAAAAGTGCAGCTTGCCGTTCTGATCGATCGCGGCCGCGAGCACCGCGAACTACCAATCCAGGCAGACTTTATCGGAAAAGTCGTACCGACCAAGCAAACCGAGATCATAAAAGTAATGCTCAGGGAGTATGACGATATTGAAGCGGTTGGAATCTTTGAACGGCCTTAGTCCGATAAACTTTAGTTTGTCGAAGGCAAACTGAGGTTTGCTGGACACTTTGATGGACAAACCATTTCGCCGCAAAGATCTGCTTGGCATCCGCGACCTGTCCGCCGCGGAGATCATGGGTATTCTCGATACGGCGGAAAACTTCCGGGAAATATCCAACCGCGAAGTAAAAAAAGTACCAACGCTCCGCGGCAAGACCGTTATCAACCTTTTTTTCGAATCATCGACTCGGACGCGAACATCGTTTGAGCTTGCTGCAAAACGTCTTTCGGCAGATGCCGTAAATATTAGCGTATCGTCATCCAGCCTAAGCAAAGGCGAAACACTCCTCGACACCGCAATGAACCTCGACGCTATGCAGCCCGATTGTATAGTCGTTCGACACGGCTCCGCGGGTGTGCCGCATCAACTAGCAAAGGTAAGTAAAGCGGCAATCGTCAATGCCGGTGACGGTGCAAACGAACATCCTACTCAGGCCCTGCTCGATGCAATGACAATCCGCGAACACAAGAAGAAGATCAAAGGATTAGAGGTCGCTATTGTCGGCGACATACTTCACAGCCGCGTTGCCCGCTCAAACATTCATTTGTTAACAAAACTCGGAGCAAAGGTCCGAGTCGCGGGACCCGGTACGCTCGTGCCCACAGATTTTCAGCATCTCGTAGAAAACGATCTTGAAGTTTGTCCGCACATCGAAGACGCAATAAAAGACGCCGACGTCGTTATGATTCTTCGCGTCCAAAGCGAACGGCAGGATTCGGCCTACTTCCCCACGCTTCATGAATACGCGATACATTACGGCCTGACAAACGAACGGCTTGAATTCGCCAGAAAAGATGCCATAGTCCTGCATCCCGGCCCGATGAACCGCGGCATCGAAATATCCTCTGATGTAGCAGACAGCTCGCGCTCCCTTATTTTAGATCAGGTCAAGTACGGCGTCGCGGTGAGAATGGCGGTTTTATATCTGGCTACCGGAGGAAGTACGAACGGATAAGATGAAACTTATTATTACAAATGGCCATCTGATCGATCCGACAGCGCCTGAAAATACGGGAATGAACGTCTTGATCGAAGACGGGCGAATTTCCGCATGGCTTAGGCAAGGTGAATCGGCTCCCGAAGATACTGAAGTTTTCGACGCGAGTGGATTGCTTGTCGCCCCAGGCTTCATCGACATGCACGTGCATCTCCGCGAACCGGGACAGGAGAATAAGGAAACTATTGCCAGCGGATGTGCTGCTGCGGTTGGAGGCGGGTGGACGAGCGTTTGTCCGATGCCGAATACAAATCCGATCAATGATAACGCGGCGATCACTCGTTACATGATCGAACAGGCGGAACGTGCCGGTCAGGCGAATATTTTCCCGATCGGCGCGATCACAAAGTCGTCTGACGGTGCCGAACTAGCAGAAATGGGCGAGATGAAGGCCGCCGGAGCCGTTGCCGTTTCGGATGACGGCCGTCCCGTTCCGAACGCCGGAATCATGCGGCGGGCGATGCAGTACGCAAAAGACTTCGATTTACCGGTCATCGATCACTGCGAAGACAAATCGCTTTCTCGCGGCGGTGTCATGCACGAAGGCAGGATGTCATTGCTGCTCGGTCTCAAAGGAATGCCCGCACTTGCGGAGGAGATTGACGCCGTTCGCGACATCCTTCTGGCTAAGGAAACCGGTGCTCACATCCACATCGCTCACGTTTCGACAAAAGGTGCGGTTGAGGCCGTTCGCCGTGCTAAGAACGAAGGCATAAATGTCACTTGCGAGGTAACGCCTCATCATTTTACGCTGACAGACAAAGCGGTCGAGGGCTACGACACTAATACAAAAATGTCGCCGCCGCTGCGAAGCGGAGATCATCTCGAAGCTATCCTCGGAGGCTTGAAGGACGGCACCATTGATGCCATCGCGACCGATCATGCCCCGCACCATGCTGACGAAAAAGCGTTCGAATACGACCGGGCACCGTTCGGGATAACAGGCCTCGAAACAGCACTCGGACTTGCGTTCAAAGAATTAGTAAACAAAGGCATCATTGATCTGCCTCGATTGGTCGAGCTTTGTTCGTCAAATCCGGCAAAGATATTCAAGTTACAAGATCGGGGAACTCTAAAACCGGGATCGATCGCCGATGTCACGATAATTGACCCGAACTACGCATGGATATATCGCAATGCGGATTCGCGGTCCAAATCAAAAAATTCACCTTTCGACGGTTGGAGTTTCTGCGGTGCGGCCGTCGCAACAATAGTCGCAGGCAGAGTCGTTTTTTGGAGATAAGCTCAAAGATATTTTTCGATATCGGTGACTACCATGATAAATAGCGTTGGAGCAAAAGCTGAGCGGCGAACCAAGAACGGCGCTTCAATCGCGTCGATCGTTCGTTTTAACGTAAGTCAGAATCAAGAAGATTCAACAAAGATCATGAAAACGACAGCCTGCATTACGGACGTTGTTCCGCCCGGAAAAACACAAAACGTAAAAGCCCGGAAGTTGGCGGATTCCGCGTCGGCCAAACCTTGCGATGAGTTCGAGGGATAATGAGCTCCTCGTCTTGGAAACTGTTTCATTCACCATGTTAAAATTCAGAGTTCGAAATAATAATTTTTACGGAGAGTAATTAATGGAATGGCTTGCTGACCCAAATCTTTGGATCGCATTTGCGACGTTGACCGTACTTGAACTCGTTCTCGGAATCGATAATGTGATCTTCATTTCGATTCTGGCTGGCAAACTGCCGCCCGAACAGCAGGCAATGGCCCGTTATATCGGCCTTGCTCTTGCCTTGATTATGCGGGTAATCTTGTTGCTTTCGCTGTCCTGGGTGATCGGATTGACTGCTCCGCTCTTTTCGGCTTTTGGACGAGAAATATCTGGGAAAGACCTCGTTCTCCTTGTTGGCGGCCTCTTTTTAATCGCAAAATCAACACACGAAATACACGGCTCGCTTGAAGGAGAAGAGGGCCATGAGTCAAAGAAAAGCTATGCTTCGTTCACCGGAGTAGTAATCCAGATCGTTGCTCTTGACGTTGTTTTCTCCCTGGA
>JAYSON010000436.1:0-13459 GCA_043722725.1 Chloracidobacterium sp. | reverse complement strand
TCAGGAATCGATCAAAATATTCTGTGCGATCTATGTCGAGCGCGATTCGCAAAAAGGCATTATTATCGGCAAAGGCGGCATTAAACTGAAAAAGATCGGCACCGAAGCCCGCGTTTCGATCGAAAAGATCGTGAACAAAAAAGTATTTCTTAAGTTGTTCGTCAAGGTGGTAGCCGATTGGCGGAATAGCAGGCAGAACCTTGACGACATCGGCGTTTACGAATCAAGATGAGTATCCAAAACGTCGCCTGGTTCGCGGTTTCAGTAAAAGTTTCCTCAGAGGCTTCCGAAGCCATCGAATTCGCCTTCAATTGCCTTGATTCGCTCGGCACCGAGATAAGCGATATGCCCAAAGCCGATCATGAATCGGTAACGGTCATCGGCTATTTTAAGGCTTTGCCTGACGACGATCTCGTACACGTTGAATTAGATAAAGCTCTGGAAATCTACGGCCTTCCAGCCGATTCGATAATTGCTTTGAAGACCGCTGAAGTAGAGAACCAGGATTGGCTCGCCGAATGGAAAAAGCACTGGAAGCCGACGCACATCGGCCGTTTTATCATTGCCGCTCCGTGGCACGAACTGAACGAAGCCGGAATCGTTATCCGCATCGAGCCGAACATGGCATTTGGGACGGGCACGCACGAGACTACGCAGCTTTGTTTGACCGCTATCGATGAAAGCTATAAACCCGGGCAATCGTTTTTGGATGTCGGAACCGGAACTGGCATTCTCGCGATTGCAGCGGCGAAATTAGCCACGGAGGACACAGAAAGTTTAGCTCCGGGCTCGTTGTCCAGCAGTATTTCACTAGAACCTAACTTTCTTCGCTCAAATTCTTCTGTGCCCTCTGTGACAAATTTCCTGGCCTGTGACACCGACGAGGAAGCCGTCGCAATTGCCCGCGAAAACGCGAAGTTAAACGGGGTCGGGAATCTGATCGAGTTTTTTACCGGGCCGATTTCTGATGATTTAGATCGCTTTGACTTCGTGTGCGCCAATCTTACGGCGGACGTGATCGTTCCGATTCTGCATCTGCTGATCGAAAAAACTCGGGAAATGCTGGTGATGTCTGGGATATTGGCCGAGCAGGAGGAATTGATCTTGAATGCCTTGCCGACGCAATTGGCGGGAATGCGTTTGGTAACCCATTCAGGCGAGTGGATTTCCGTTAAGATCCAAATGGCTAAGTCCCCGCCGCCCGCTCACGCAGGCGGTTCTGACCTGTCCGGCAAAAGTTTGAAGTTCATGCTTTAGCACGCCACTATGGCTTTTCTTTCGCCGGCGGAGTTGCGATTGGAATGTCTCCGTCATCAGGTATCGTGATCAGCGGCGTTCGCGGTTTGCGATTGCCGGTTGCCGAGCGAAGTAACGGAGGCGAAGATCTATTAACGGTAAATCTTAACGGAGTAAGTGGTTCCGTGCGCCGTAGAATTGCCCCGCCGCGACCCGCAATCCAAATGTCAGTGTTGCCTCGATAGGCCAAAGCCTGCAAAACCTTGCCCGTTATGTTTGGCTGAATTTCCCAACTTTTCCCTCCATCGCCGGTTATCAAAACGGTGCCTAGCTCCCCGACCGCGATTACCTGGTCGCGTCCGTACGCCGTCACCGCAAACAGATTCGCACGCGAAGGTGATTCTACATCCTGCCAGCTCAGGCCGCCGTCGCCCGTTCGCAGGATTATCCCATTCGCTCCAACCGCAAAACCAATCTTTTCGTCAAAAAAGTTGACTCCGTAAAGGTTTTCCCTGGCGTTTGTTCTGACCTTCGACCACGTCGATCCGGCGTCCATCGTGACAAGAATCGTACCTCCATCGCCCACCACCACGCCCTTTGTAGAACTGACAAATTTAATGTCTTCGAGCCACTTGCGAGTGCTCGATTCAACCACTTCCCAATAGGCACCGCCGCTCGAGGTGCGCATAATAATGCCGTTTGCACCCACCGCGAACCCTTTCTTTTCATTGATAAAATGGATACCGAGCAGATCGTCGGTAATGTTCGATATGCCTTTTCCCCAGCTCGCACCGCCGTTGATCGTCCGCAAAATTGTGCCATTGTCGCCGACGATCCAGCCTTTCTGGACGCTGATAAAGTGCATCGCGTTTAGATTTGCGGCCGAGTCCGAAAACACCGGTATCCACGCTTTACCACCATCGTTCGTGATCCATATCCTTCCATTCGAACCAGCTGCCACTCCAAGTTCGTTATCAAAAAATGTCAGGTCGTTGACATCCTCGCGTCCGCCATCGCTCAATCGCTGCCAGCTATATCCGCCGTCATCGGTGCGTACGATCAATCCGTCTTGGCCAACCGCCCAGCCCGTAAACTTATCAGCAAAATAGATAGATACGAGCTTCGGATTTGTCCGTACGTTGAACGGCAGCCAGGTGATGCCGCCGTCGCCCGTCAGCCAAACCATCCCGTTCGCATCGGTCATCGAGCCGGCCTTTGCATCAGAAAACGATACGGAAAGGAAATCTGCCCGGCTGAAAAGGTTGATCCGTGACCATGTTTCGCCGCCATCGTCGCTGCGGGCGACACAACCACCGTAACCGACCGCCAAAATTGACTTTGCCGCGAGAAATTTGGCGCCCGACATGAGAACGCTCCCGCATGGATTGGCTGATTTCCAGCTTTCACCGCCGTCCTTGGTTACCAAAACCGTACCGTTTACGCCCGCCGCGACCGCGTGTTCAGCGTCAAAAGCGGAGATCTTCAACAGATGTTGACCCGTTCCGGAATTCTTGACCGCCCAAATCTGTCCGCCGTCCACAGTTTTCAAAATGCGCCCGTATGTGCCTACGGCCCAGCCGGTTTTCAACGCATCGCCGGTAAATGTCACTCCATAAAGATGATCTTTCGATTCGATCCGCACCTGTTTCCAGTTGCTTCCTGCGTTATCCGTTGTAAAGATCGTACCGCGTGTTCCGACAATCACGGCATTTCTCTTATCCTTGACGAAAACGTCCGAAAGCGTCACATCGACCGGCGACGTTTGCCGCTGCCAGCTAAATCCGCCGTCGTCGGTATGAAGAATAGTATTGTCCGAGCCGACCGCAAAACCGTTTTCTTTGTCTTTCGCAAAATGAATCGAAAAAAGCGGATTGCCCTGCGGCGACGGGTTCTGCCAAACCCAGCCCTGAGTGCTCCGCTGAGCAAGTCCGTCCGAATAGCCGCAAAAAAGAACAAAAAGCACAAAGAATATCTTCCAAAATCTGTGTTTATCAGTGTTCATCTGTGGCGAAATTCTCTTTTTGCGTCTTTTGTGCCTTTTCGCGGCCATCTAAATTTCTAAAACTCCAAGCGTGGCCACAGCATCGTCAAACATTTCCAAATCGACACGTCCGAGTTCCGCGGTCTTTCGCGCCAGTTTATCGGCAACCTCCTGAATCTCATGCCCAGAATGCCCTTTTACCCATTGCCATTCTATTTGATGTTGCGAAGCTGCTTTATCAAGCCCTGCCCACCATTCGTGATTCGTCTTGCGTTTCCATGTGCCGCCCATTGTCTCTACAACATAGCGCGAATCGCTCAGAACTTTTACTTTGCAAGGCTCCTTCAGATTCTCCAGCCCGATCCGCGCCGCGGCGATCTCCGCCTGCTGGTTCGTAGCGTTCCCCAAATATTCGCCGACCGCCTTCCAAATACCTTTGAATCCAAGCACGGCAACGGCCGCCGCACGGGGGTTTCCTCTTCCGTTGCCTAGGCTTGATCCGTCGCAGACGATGGTGACTTCCTTCATAAAATTCGCGCTCAATCGCCGAGATGGATCTCATTATCCATATATCCCTCAAACGTATCATCATGCGATATCACAAACAGTTGCTCGAAATACTTGATCCGGCTAATCTGTTCGGCGAGGCGTTCGCGGCGTTCGGCGTCCATGTTGGTTGTCGGCTCGTCAAAAAAGGCGATACGGATGTCGGAAAGCTGTTTGAGCAACGCGAGCCGAACGGATAGAGCCGCGGCCATCTGCTCGCCGCCGGAGAGGCTTGTGAACGGACGGTCATAGCCGCCTTCTTCAAGCGAGATGCCGTAATCCTCGTTCCATTTCAGCGAATGTTCGGCATTGCTGCTTATCTCTCGAAACATCTGATTCGCTTCAAGCGAAACGTGATGCACGTAATTTCGGGCAACACGCGGGGCAGCTTCTTTTAGCGTTTCGCGGATGAACGTAGTCGTTTCCGCGATCTTTTCCAGACGCTCTTTCGCAGCAAACTCGGCCTGCATCGTTTTTCGCTTTTCGGCGAGTATCTCTAGTTCCCCGGCCAAATCGTTTTCCCGGTCCTTTTTGGCTTTCAGCGTCGCCCCCAATTCCGCTTTTCGTCTTTCGGCGTTGAGCAGCTCAACCTGTTCGGCCCGATGATGTTCGCGGTCATAGCCCGAACTCGCCTCCGCCAGGGCTTTTTCCGCATTTTGCGATGCTTCGTGCAATCCCGACGATTCCGCTTTCGCCTCGTCAAAATCTTTCATTCGGGCAGCTAGCAACGCCGCCAAAGCCTCGTTTGCCAGATAAATACGACGACTTTCTGCAGTGGTATCACGTTCGACCGAAAACTGTGCCCACTGCGAATCGAGACCCTTGTAACTTTCCAGTTGCTCTACAAGGATCATGCGATCGGACTCAAGCCTTTCGAGATTGCTTTCAATCTTCGATATCGCCTCGCGAAGCTCAAATTCCCGCGTCACCTCTTTTTCAAGCAACTTGATCTTCGCTTTCGGATTGTCCAATACGTCAAGCTGTGTCTCGATGCGGGCAAGTTCCGTTTCGAGCGTCGGTAAATTCGCAGTCTCTGTCTGCAGTGCTTCCTGTTCGGCCCGCAAACGCTTGCCTTCGTCTTTGATCTCAACAGCACGCGTTCGTAACGTCGAAAGCGTGGCAACAAACTTTTCGGCATCGCGCGAAGCACGTAAACTCACCGCGACCGTCTTTTGCTCTATCTCGAATGCAGATATCTGTGACCGCAACTCGGAGAACTGGCTTGTCACAAAGCTTTCGAGCGTCTCGCCTTCCTTCAAATTCAGACATTTTTGCGACAAGATCGGGCACAGGCCGTTCTTGATCTCACTCTGGAATTTCTCGTCGCGTTCAAGTGCGGCGCGGAGCTGTGCCATCTGCTGAACTAATTCCGAATCGCGCTTTTGCAGCCCGTCAAGATCATTCGCGTTAGTGCTTTTTGCTTCAGCATCGAGGAGTTGGGCCTGATTCGCCGCAAAACTCTCGCGCAGCCGCAAGAGCTTTTCCTCGAGACTCGCAGTCTGATTCGCCGCTGCCCGCGTTGCCGCAAGGTTATTTCGCAACTGATCAAGCTGCTGTTCAACCTGTGCTTGCTCGTCTACCAACGGCTTCAATTTCTCAATCGTTTGATGTGCTTTGAGCGTGTTTTCGAGGTCTTCCCTGGAACGCTTCTGTTCGGCTTTGACATTGACGAGTGCCGCTTCGACCTTTGCCAGTTCCGTACGCAGCTTATCGCGTTCGGCACGTTCGCGTTCCAGTTCATGCAGGCGTGCGAGTGCTGCGAGATGCTGCTTGTTCCCGGCTTCGGCCTGTTTGATGTTTTCGGCAGCCTCGGACGCGACGTTCAGATTACGCTCCTTTTGAGATAAGTGGATCGCCAGCTTCGACGCGTCGGAACTTAATTTCTCAAACTCGATCCGAAGTGTTTCGACCTTTCTTGCAACGTCGTCAAATCCCTGTACCAACCGTGCTTTGACAGAGGTTTCCAGATCAACGCTTTCATACGTTTTGGAGATCTCACCAGCCGCTGCAGTAACCTTTTTGTGCTCAATCTCAATATCGTCCGCCCGTCCGAGTTCGCCTTCGGTGCGTGCAATATTCTCACGCACCCCCGCAATCTGAATATCCAGATACCGCGATGTTTTCAGAAGTTCATCGGCACCACGCCTGTATTCTTCGACCTTCAACAGCGAATCGAATGTCCTTTTGCGGTCAGCGGCAGTAGCAAGAAAAATCGCCGTAAAGGTTCCCTGCGGAACCCCAATAGCATGTTTGAAAAGCGATTCGAGATCAGTGCCCGGCTCTACGCCGAGGTGCTGCCAGAGAAAGCGCGTTACTTCTTCCTTCTTGTCGGCGATCCGCGTTTTCAGCCGTGGGTCATAGACGTAATAACCTGTTCCCGTATCGCGATAGACCATGTATTCGCGCTCGTCAAGACCGCTTTCGAACGTCACGCGCGCCGACCCTTTTTTTGCTCCGCGCCGGACTATATCGTCCTTTTTATAGTCGAGCGTATCGAAAAGCGTCCACGCGATCGCCTCGATGATCGAAGTTTTCCCCGCTCCGTTCTCACCGGTGATTGCGGTCGTACCGCTGCTAAACTCGAATTTTGAATCGGCGTGAGACTTAAAGTCCTCCAGCTCGATCTTTGTGATATGCATCAGTTAATTTGAGACGTCAGATCTCAAACGCTAAATATGGCTTCGCTCTTAGATATTAGAATAATTGGTGTTAAAAAAGAATCGGCACATGTACGCAAATTTGATGGCATTTTACTCTGCGATCTTTGCGTGTCTTCTTTGCGAACTTTGCGGTAAGGTTTCTTTTTCAACCGCAAAGGACGCGAAGTTTTTCCCAAAAGTTCGCAAAGCGCCACGAGAAACTGTTAGATTTTGGGTTGTTCGCATGCGTCTCTGCAAAATATTATGAAAATTGAAACTGGCGAGAGCGTAATGTTGGTCCTGCACACCCCGCGCGAAAAATTGCTCGGGATAATCGACGAGATCAACCAAGCGGGCATTTTTGTTCGCTGCATCGATCTCGGATATTTTGACGATTGGTGCGGTTCGATCGTCAATGGCGAGCCTTACCTGCCGATGAGCGATTATTTTTTCCCGATGTGGCGGCTGGAACGGATGGTGCGAGACGAAAGCACAGAAGATACTCCATCAATGGCAGAGCAATTCAAACAGCGAACAGGCAGGCATCTAGGGGAGTTTTGAGAATCGCGCCTGGAGTTCCTACTTAGCAATCCATCTTGTTGGCGAAATGCCAACTAAGTTGGAACTCCAAACGACTTTTACGGCTGTTTTCCTATCGCGATGCTTCCACTGCTGGTTGTAACATTTACCGTCGCATCGCCGGCGCCCATGTCAGCCACTAAACTCTTGCCGCCCTGAGAAACATTTTCCATACTGATCTTCAACGGAAAAGCGGAGTTGAACGTTCCGAAGCCGTATGAAGCGATGAGCCTGCATGACGAATCGGACGGGATCGCCAGTTTTATCGAACCGTTCGATGTCTTGAAGTTATACAGACCGCCCGGAAGAAATTTGCCGTTAAATATGACCGACCCGCTCACCGAATTCGCTTCGATCTGCCGGTGATCCACCTTTTGCAGCGTTATTGCGCCGTTGTTGGTTTTTGCCTTGAATGTGTCCCCGATCTGGCCCGGGCTAACTTCATAAGCGATAATATTTCCCGTCGATGTCTCCAGCGATATCTGCCCGCCCGAATTTTCAACGGCCACGTCGCCCTCAAAGGTTGCCGCCATAATGCCTCCTGATATGTTCCGCAGTGCCACGTTGCCGCCCAGATTCTTTAGAGAAACCTTCTTGACCGAATCTATCCTCGTTTCGGTCTCGCGGCCTGTTATCGTTAGGCTGGCCTTCATCGGCACATCGATTTCGATTCTCTCGCCCGAAAGACACTCGGAAATTGGCGACTTGGCCTTATCGTCCGCCAGACTGGTGATTAAAACCCAAACCGGTTTGCCGTTGACCGGGTCTTTTTCATGAACCCGAAAGCCAATCTTGCTGCCGTTTTTTATAAAGACGCGAATTTCATTACGTTCCCAACCATTTATCGAAACTTTTGCCTGAGAAATACACGGCAATTTGATGTTAACGTTTGCATCTACCGCGAGAGCTTTCTCGGATACGCCCCGTCCGATCATCGCCGGCTCAGGAAAGTCTTTCGAGCTCGGAGGTGATGGAGCTTCGACACGCGTTTGCGCCTTTTTTGGTAGTTTTGGCGCCGGACTCTGCGCGTTAGCGTCGACTGCGATCAAGGCCGCAAGGCACAACGCTATCGCAAATTTATTAACTTGTAACCCGTTTCTACTCATGTACTTCGCTAACACGTGGCTATCTAAGACTCACAATCAGCTCTTCGCGTTCGACAACCGAATTCAAAAGATCGATCTTATTCTGATACGAAGAGTAAAGAACCTGCTTGGCCGATTGATTCTTCGGATTTTTTCGAACTACATCCTTCATTTTCGTGATCGCGTCATCGACCACCGCCATATCGCGTTCGTATGCGATGCGTGACGAAGGATTAAGTGTCATATCTTTTTGCCCGTCAACATTCTGTTTGAGGTCCGCGATAGTGCGTACATAGCTTTCCTCGCCGGGAAGATTTTCTTCAACAACGGGTCTGGCAACCGGGGTTTTCATGTCAAGATACTGTGCCTGCGGCCGTTCGTCTATAGATCTTAAATTCGCATTCGCCACCATTTTCTGCAATTTAGCGGGAGAATGATTCGACTCGGTAACCTTGAGCGGCGACTCAACAGGTGACAGCATGTCTTGACCGCCAGTAACCATTACCGGCACTGATTCGGTCCGGCTCGAATTCTGCGATTGTGAAGATTTTGTATTTACAGCTAACGATCCATCAACGTTGTTCGTACTCGTCGGATTCAAACTCCAAATTCCCGCTACAATTCCGATAACCACCAAGACACTGGCCGCCACGGCGAGCGAAGGATTGTTAAAAAGTGCTGACAGTCCTCCGTGAACTCTATCCCAAAACGAAATCTGATCCTTGTCGTTAGCAATGGCTTCCGTAATGCTGCCCCACAAACGCTGCGTCGGAACGAGCGAGTTGAATTCCCTGTCCAGTGCTGAAAAAACGATCGAGCTTTCCTCTTCCGCATCGGCCAACGCCACGGCGCACTTTTCGCAGACCGCAACGTGTCCGGTTATCCTGAACGACAGGTCGGGCGATGTTTCGCCGTCTAAAAAGGCCTGCATTGCACCTATTTCAAAACACTTGTCGTTCATAACGTTTCTCTCCCGATCTTACCGTAAAACCTCGAAAACTCCTGTCTCGCCCGGGCTACGAATGTGCCGATGCTCGCTTCATTGAGCGATAGGCTTTCGGCAATTTCCCTGTAAGAAAGTCCCTGCTGCTTTAATACAAGACAGCTTCTCAACGGTTCCTTAACCTTATTCAGAGCTCGATTTATTTCATTGACCTCGGTCTGTTGTTCATATTCGCTTTCAACCGAATAGACGCTGTTTTCTACTGTATCTTTGACGTAATTTTCATCCCTCGTGTTCGCCCTTATATTTCCCCGCAGCGTGTTCCGGGCAACGTTCAAAGCTACGCGAATGAGCCACGGCCGAAGCATGTCCGCATCCGGGATCGAGTCCTTATGCTTGTAGAGACGAATAAACACTTCCTGCGTCACGTCCTCAGCCAAGCCGCAATCCTGCACCACCGATCGTGCGGTGCGAAAGACAGTCCTATGGTGAAGCGTGAAAGCCTCATCAAACTCGATCATCTCTTTCGCGGCAGCGATTCCTGTATGTTCGGACATTATGTCCACAAAGATTTCCGTCGTTTCGCTCATTTTCAGCATCGATCAATGCTTCCATATAAAATACACCACGAGGGGCGATTTTATGACAAATTAGTCCAGTCAGATTCTATTGACTTAATGATTTGCTTTCGATGGAGCGTCAGCAAGCCTAATTTCCTACGTTTTTTTGTTCCTCTCGTTCGTTCTTGTTCCTCTTGTTCAGTGGTAAACGATTTTGACCATACAATTAGGATGAACGGAGCAAGAACAAGAAAGAGTTCGTTAAGAAAAGAATCCCCTCAAGATTTTTAGGGTGTACCGAACCTAGTAACGTACAATGCGGGTTTCAGCCCAAAAACCGTCGGAATATCGGGCGGTGTCCTCACTCGTTACAAGAATATTGTGACTATCTTCGATCTCTTGGAAAATCTCGCCCACTTTTTCGGGAAAGGCGGCAAGCATGCCTTTGCCCGTAAGAGTAGGTTCAATCACGGCCAGACGCTTTAAGGTATGGTGTAAATGCCGGGTTCCAGTGCCGAATTCACCTTTTTCAGTGGAGGTCACAAGCCGCACCTCGGCCCTTTCATTGCAGAAATGTGAGATAAGAGCGGCCGTTTGGCTAACTCCTTTCTCGAATCGCTCTGACTGCACAAGACTTCTTCCAGCGTTCTCGATCTCGATCTTTTCACGAAGCGAGAGTACTTTTTCGCCGTTGGACGGTACGCGTGTGTCAAAATAGATCGTCACTCTCTTCTCGTCCTCAGCCGAAAATTCGCGCACGATCAAATGCCTTGCACGGGCCGTCGCCTTCCAGTCGATCCGGCGCAGATCGTCATTTGGCTGATAATCACGCAACGCAAGCAGATCCTGCCCGGAACCGCGTTTGTTGACGACGAGTTTTCCGGTTTCGAGCGGTGAGCCGTCAAGTTCCCTTTCGAGCGCGTCCAGCTTCGGAAACACGATCAATTCGGTCTCTCTTGCCGCAAGCCGCCTCCGGTGGCGAAAAAAACCGAACGGAAAGCGTGTCGAAAGCTCGAAATCCTTTATCAAGAACCGACCGCGAGTCTGGAACGTATGCCCGCTTTTGTTCTCGGTCGTCTGATTTCGCGGCACGTGTGCGAAGTAGCTCAGCGTCCGCCGCACAATCGGAGCACGTGCAAACCTTTGGGCCAGCCATTGCGGCAGGATCTTTTTCAGATCGTCGAGCGCGATCGACCGCTCCCGTTCCTTGCCGCGAACCTCAGCGACTACCGAAAAACTCGGAAACAGCCGCTTCCTATTGTGAATGCTGACAAGTATCGGCGTTTCCTGCCCGGCGAATATAGTTTCCGGGAAACGCATCTTTACATCCAATTTCTTCAGACAAAAACTTCCCGCCGCAAATCCGACAAACATCGAAGTCGTCAGGAACGAAAGCACGAGAAAAAGCAGATTGTTCCCGCTGTTCCACGCCGAAAACCCGACGATCACGATCAGCCCCAGCATCACCGCCCCGCCCGCCGTAAATTCAAACGGCAGATTCAATTGCGAAGCCTCTTTACTGGCATTTCGGGCCAGCGGCGGAACAACAAAAATAAGTATTAGAAGTACAAAAACAAGCGAGATACCTGCCGAGATCCCCGCCATCCGCGCATTCCCACTCAAATGCGCATAATAAGTCAGCCCCGACAGCCCGATCCCGCCAAAAACCACAGCAAACCCCATAGCCGCATTCCGCAGATCGCGAAGGCTGAATAGCTGGCTTAGTGTACGCAGGTTCATCGGCGGTTTGTCTAAAAGAATGCCAAGCCACCTCGAAAGGTGGCTTTGGCTTTGGTTTAACAATTATTGCCCCTCGATTGCCTTGAACGCATACTCAGCAAATCGTTTAGGCGTTTCATCGGAATCGAAATGCTTAAAATAAACATTTACGAAAAGCCTTCCCTTAATGAAGTTTATATTTGTTGAATCCTTGTGTCCTTATTCTCCAAACTCGTTATAGGGCCTAAATCCTTCCTGACCGAATGTAGTGCGCAGAGCTACTTTAGCATCTTCGGGTGTTTTAAGATCTATTACAGAAATTGTCAATTCTTTTTCACCCTTTTGTCGTACCAAATAGACATAAGGGGAAGAATCTTCAC
This sequence comes from Chloracidobacterium sp., assembly GCA_043722725.1. GTDB lineage: Bacteria > Acidobacteriota > Blastocatellia > Pyrinomonadales > Pyrinomonadaceae > OLB17. The sequence continues at coordinate 1,791 of JAYSON010000436.1, read as the reverse complement.
ACTTTGCACGCTTCATTGTCAGGTTCTCAGCTTCTTTTGCCATTATATTTTCGGAAAGCACTGTGCAAACTTCGTTTTTTCTGAGTTCGGCAATCAGGTTTTCCTGCGATTGATTTTCGTTTTTTGTTTCATCATTCGCCTTACTTTTTTGAGCACCTGTTGAATACACAACAAATAAAACGCCAAATACGAATGCAACGAATATCAGAACTATAGATTTGAACTTCATCATTTTTCTCCTTATCTACCGATTGTATGCCGAAGGAATAGGTAAATCACCATTTATTAGGCGCGTGTCAAGGAATTTTTCTAATATCGAAACAAAATTTGCGTCGGGTCTGAAAATCTAAAGTGGAACGCTCAATTTCTGCAAAATATCATTCAAAATCTGCTCGGCCTCGCGTGTTTTATTCTTCAACCCAGCCGAACGCGAATTGACAATAATGCGGTGGGCGAAGCAGGGGACAACGAGGCGTTTGATGTCGTCGGCGATGCAGAAATCGCGGCCTTCGATGAGAGCGAGGGCCTGTGCGGAGCGGAAAAGGGCGAGCGTTCCGCGGGGACTTACGCCGAGTTCGAGCGAATCGGATGCACGCGTTGCGGTCACAATATCGAGAAGATAATCGAGCAGTGCATTATCAAAGCGTATTTGCGAGGTCAGTTTTTGCAGTTCAAGAATATCGTCCTGCGACATCACCGGCCGCACAAATTCAAGCGGGTTTACCTCTGCTCTGTCGCGAACGATCTTTCGCTCGTCCTCCAGGCTCGGATAGCCCATGTGGAGCCGCAGCATAAACCTGTCCAACTGCGATTCGGGCAGCGGGTAGGTGCCGTGATGCTCAGACGGATTTTGCGTCGCGACGACCATGAACGGCAGCGGCAGCCCTCGCGACATGCCCTCGACCGTCACCTGTTCTTCGGCCATTGCTTCGAGAAGGGCCGATTGCGTCTTTGGTGTCGCACGGTTTATTTCGTCCGCAATAACGATATTCGAAAAGATCGGCCCCGGCTTCCAGACAAAATCGCCGCCTTGCTGATCGAATATCGACAGGCCGATGACGTCAGACGGCAGCAGGTCCGATGTGAATTGAATACGATGTATCGATAGGTCAAGAGCACGCGCCAGTGCGTTCGACAGCGTCGTTTTACCGATGCCGGGAACGTCCTCGATCAGCAGATGCCCTTTTGCAAACAACGCGACGAGGGCAAACTTGACGGTGTCGGCCTTGCCGCGGATCACACTTTCGACGGCGGCCTGCAAATCCGCGATCTTCGCGACGGCGTCAAAGCTTAGGACTAAGTCATCGGTTTGCGTTCTGGTTTCGTTAACTATCCAATCTCTCATTATTGCGGCCGGACACAAATGTCCTCATTTATTTTACAGGATTATTGATGCCCCCTGCATCAAAAACTTTGCAATTGGATGTACGACAGGCTGCCGAGCCTGTCGAATGGGGGCACCACGCACATAAAATGAATAGGCTCGGCAGCCTGTTCTACGCTTCCCGTTTGCAAAATTAGCCCAAAACCAACTAAAATTTTGAAACTTCTCTCATGTAAGTTCGTGAACATATCCGTAGGAGTTTACTGCAATTATATGAAAAATATACGAAACCGTTTTAAGGATCAACGCGGCTTTAACCTGATCGAGCTTATGATCGTAATCGCGATCATCGGATTGCTTATCGGCGTCGGCAGTATCGCCTGGGGTGCAATGATCAGATCCGGCAATGAAACTGCTGCAGCTCAGAGCCTGGACCGTATTCGGACGTATCAAGCACAGTTCGCGTC
>JAYSON010000435.1:0-24510 GCA_043722725.1 Chloracidobacterium sp. | reverse complement strand
CCAATAAGGCCGACAATACCCATCACGAGCGTTGCCGCGCCTACGAAAAGGATAGAGTTTACCGGTGTTTTGTATTTGGCGTGCATCTTCGTGAACCAGTTGGGTAGCAGATTGTCCCATCCCGCGACCATCGGCAGCCGCGTGTTGCCGCCAAACATCACACTTGCTTGGGCAAGCCGGATTGAAAGCATGGCCATGATCGTCAGCGATGCGATGCCGGCAATAAACCCTAGCGGGCCGAAACCGACGCTTAGCACCTGTGGTATCGGAGCGATCAGATCTATCTGATCCTGCGGAATAAGCGACAAAACGGAACCGGTGCCGAGGATAAACATCACGGCGATGATCGGTGCCGCCACGACAACCGAGCGTCCAATGGTGCGAACCGGATCACGTGCTTCACCGGCGTGAATGGCGACATACTCAAAACCTCCGAGAGCGCCGAAACCCATCTTGCCGAGCAGGTTGAGGGTCATTAGCGACAAAATCGGCATTTCGGTCCTAAAAGGGTTATATTCGGCAATCGTGCCGTTCGCCAGATTTAAGAGCGGTAGAATCACGATCGCGGCAAATATCAAAATCATCAGCACGCCGCCCGCTTTGTGAACCCATTTGCCGACGCCGAGGCCCACGACGGTAATAATAATTAGAGTACCGATGATCGCTGTATTCACCATCCCGATAAACCAGACGTTGGCGGTCAGCCATTCGCTGCCGGGACCGATGACATAGGTCAGGTATTGCGTCACCTGAAGGCCGATTTCGGAGGTGTTGAGAATCGCGAACAGCCACAGATTCCACGCCACCATGAATCCGAGAAGATCGTTAAAGCCAAGCTTTGCCCATTGGTAAAGGCCGCCTTCGAGCGGCATTGCACGGTTGAGGTAAATGACGACAACGGCCGATGGAATATAGAAGAGAAGTATCGCGGCTAGCCATAAAACGATGTGCGACGGCCCTTGTTTTGCGGCGACGCCGACCCACGGCAGGCCGACAATAAACAGGATCTGTGTCAACACGAGATCCGTAAGTCCAAGCTCTTTTTTGAAGCCGGAACTGCGTGCCTCGACGCGATCTTCTTCGTCACGAAACTCGTCCACAGGGTTTGAGGTGTCGTTTTCATTCATAAACTTTTAGGGCGAGATGTCTTTGGATTTACTCTCTATACGGCGAGACTTTTGTGTTTCTCCGAGCATCGTATTACACATGCACGATTCGTTAAAGCTCAAATGCCCCACGATGAAAGCGTACACAAATAGTCGCTAACCTCGGAAGTGACATTGTAGCAACACTGATTTTCCGGATGGATTCCATTTACGTTAAGATTGAACCCATTGAATAAATTACCCATCGGCATATTCGACTCCGGCGTCGGCGGCCTGACTGTTTACCGCGCGCTGCACGACCGTCTACCGAATGAGCATTTCGTTTATCTTGGCGATACCGCGCGGGTGCCTTACGGGACGAAATCGCTTGCGACCGTGGAGCGTTATGCGATTGAGAATTCTCGATTCCTGGCATCTCTCGGTATAAAGCTTTTGGTTGTTGCGTGCAACACCGCCTCGGCACTGGCACTTCCGAAAATACGGGAAAGCATCGGTATCGATGTCGTTGGTGTAATCGGACCGGGAGCGAGAAAAGCCGTTGAGATCACGAAAGAAGAATCGAACCCGAAGATTGGGGTAATAGCGACCGAGGCGACGGTTTCAAGCAACGCCTACTTTGAAGCGATTCGGCGGGCGTCGAATACGGCAGTGGTCGTCCAGGCAGCGTGTCCGCTGTTTGTGCCGCTGGCGGAAGAGAATTGGCTGCATGAGCCGGAAACGTTTGCGATAGCAGCCAAACACTTAAAGAAGATCGTTGAATTTGGCCCGGATGCCCTTGTGCTCGGCTGCACACATTACCCGATATTGCGGGACGTGATTCAGCAAACCGTTGGTGCAAGTGTTAAACTAATCGATTCGGGCGAAGCGACGGCTGAAGAAGTTGAAAAGCTTTTGGCAGACAAAGATCTGGCAAACAAGCAGCAGACCCTGGGTAAACGGGCGTTATGCGATGACCTTGATCATTTTTATGTCACCGATGCGGCCGAGAGATTTGCACGTGTGGCGGAGAGATTTTTGGGGACACAGCCGTCTAAGCTGGAAGCGATAGAAGTATACGGAATCGACCGTCTCGTGAATCGTGAATCGTGAATCGAATCCTGTATTTCACTATTTACGATTAACGATTTACGATTCACAAAATATGAGTTACGAAAGATTAGACAGCCGCACTTACGATCAGTTGCGGAACACAAAGATCACACCGAACATTTCACCTTATGCCGAGGGCTCAGCGCTGATCGAGGTTGGCGGCACCAAGGTAATTTGCACGGCATCGGTAGAGGAAAGAGTACCTTTTTTTCTCCGCAACAAGGGAACCGGTTGGGTTACAGCCGAATATGCAATGCTGCCGCGTGCGACCAATACGCGAACGCAAAGGGAAACGCAGCGGCCCGCCGGGCGAACACAGGAGATCCAACGTCTGATTGGACGAAGTCTTAGATGCGTTGTTGACACGAAATTGCTTGGCGAAAGACAGATTTTTCTCGATTGCGATGTGATCCAGGCCGATGGCGGAACACGGTGCGCTTCGATCACAGGAGCTTATGTCGCACTGGCTCTAGCGTGCAGAAAGCTGGTCAAACAGGGAACTGTAAAAACGTCGCCGATATTGAGCGAAGTGGCTGCTGTCAGCGTCGGAATCATCGAAGGAACCCCGATACTCGATCTTGCATATGCCGAAGATTCGAACGCCGATGTCGATATGAACGTTGTCTGTACCGGAGCCGGAAAGTTCATCGAACTACAAGGAACCGCCGAACGCGAGCCGTTCAATCGTGAGCAGATGAACGAAATGCTTGCTTTGGCTGAGATTGGAATGGGTAAGCTCTTCGAAATTCAGCGAAACGCACTGGCGGGATAATGCGCTAATTACTTTCGCCGCAATATCGTTCCCGGCAAATTTCCGGTGATTTTGCCGTTTTCCCAAACTAGTACGCCGTTGACGAAAACAGTTCTGATCCCATCTGAGAATATTTGAGGTTCGGCAAACGTTGCCCTGTCGATGACGCTGTTTTTGTCAAAAAGAACGAGATCGGCTTTCATTCCTTTTTTAATCAAGCCTCGGTCTTTCAGTCCCAAACGAGCGGCGGGCATGGCCGACATTTTGCGGACTGCTTCTTCAAGGCTGAACCATTTACTTTCTCGGACAAATCGCCCCAGCACACGCGTGAACGTGCCCGTGCCGCGCGGATGCCGGCTGCCCATGCCGCCGTCGCTGGACACCATAACCCACGGCTGAATATAAAACGCCTTTACGTCCATTTCGTTCATCGAATTGCACACTACGCCCGCACCGCCGTCTTTGACAATTTGAATGTACAAATCAACTGGCGTAGTGTTTTGAGAAGCCGCGATCTGCTCGAGCGTTTTGCCCTCGTAATCGCGGTGGGCCGAGCAGCTTGTGACCAAAACCTTGTCTGCTCCGCCAACATTGCTCAAGCCTTTTTCGATCTCGGTTCTATCGTCATGTTTTCGGCTAGGCACAAGCACGGTAATAGTCGAGGCCCACGCTGTGTACGGATATGCGTCGGCGGTAATATCAAAGCCCGATTTGCGTGCTTCTTCAACCAGCGCGATCGCCTCCGCCGATTTGCCCCAGACGTTGCGATTGCCCATTTTGATATGCGAGATTTGGACGGGCAGTTTTGCTTCACGCCCAATTCTGATGGCCTCACGCAAAGCGTCGAGCATGCCTTCCTCTTCGTCCCGCATATGCGTCATATATATGCCGTGATGCTTTGCGGCAGGACGCGCGAGTGCTATCACCTCCTCGGTAGTTGCCGAAAAGCCGACATCGTATTCAAGGCCGGACGAAAGGCCAAAGGCACCTTCGTTCATGCTTTGCTCAACCAGGGCAGCCATGCGGACGATCTCGGCGTCGGTCGCTTTTCGCGTGTAATCATTTTTCAGGATCTGCTCGCGAATTGTCGCATGGCCGATAAATGCACCGACATTAACGGCGATCTTGCCTTCGAGCTTAGCGAAATAGTCCTTGATCGGAAACGGCGACCCGCCGTCCGGGCCGACAATAACTGTCGTGATACCCTGAGAAACCTGATTTGCCGCTGTCCCTTCGCGAAGCAGTCCCGACTCCGAATGATTGTGAATATCGATAAAGCCCGGCGCGACAACGAGGCCGCTCGCGTCGATCACTTCGTCATCGTTCGAAGCTCTAATCTCGCCGATCTTCAGGATCTTGCCGTCTTTTATTCGGACATCACCGCGAAATGGAGGTTTCCCTGAGCCGTCGATAATTGTAGCGTTTTTGATAAGGATCGAGCGGGTTTGTGCGAAAGTAGCGACGGCAAAAGTCTGAAGAAAAATGAGCGAAAAAACCAGAAATTGCGGAACGGTTTGGCGGATGATCATAATTACTTGGAATCATAGTGAAAGCTAGGTGATTCGTCCAACGTCTGCGGAGCACGCTTTGACGTACAGTCGTACCCAATCTAAAATCGAACCTTGTGGCGGAGAATAAAACATTGAGCAAAAAACAGTTTGAAGGAAGGTCGGCGATCGTGACCGGCGGAACGCGCGGCATTGGCCGGGCGATCGTGTTGGAGTTGGCACGGCGTGGTGCGAACGTGGCGTTTAATTATTCCAAGAGTGCCGATGAGGCTGAAAAGGTAAAGGCAGAAGTCGAAGGGCTTGGCGTTAAAGCGTTGGCGGCTCAGTGCGATGTTGCAAATACCGCTGCGGTCGCCGCGTTCGTCGGACAGGTGAAGGAAGCGTTGGGAACCGTCGATTTTCTGGTCAATAACGCAGGCATAACGCGCGATCAGCTTATTTTGCGGATGAAGGAAGTGGATTGGGATGCTGTAATCGATACAAATCTCAAAGGAGCATGGAATTTTTCAAAAGCCGTACTGCGGCCGATGATGCGCAACGAAAATGGCGCCTCGATCGTTAATATAACCTCTATAAGCGGCGTTGTCGGGATGCTCGGGCAGTCGAATTATTCGGCGTCGAAAGCGGGAATGATCGGTTTGACGAAGTCGCTTGCAAAGGAAGTTGCGAGCCGCAAGATCACTGTTAACGCTCTGGCTCTCGGGTTGGTCGAAACCGAAATGGCGTCTGAAATGAACGCCGAATTCCGCGAAAAGATCGTTGCCCAGATCCCGCTTGCCCGCCTTGGAAATGTGCAGGAAGTGGCGGAAATTGTCTGCTTTCTGCTGTCGGATTCGGCAGCGTATATCACTGGACAGGTTATTCAAGCCGATGGCGGCCTGGCGATGTAGTCTTATGTCATTGAAATATCAAAGCGATGCGGATGAAACTCCGCTCGAAACTGGAACCGAAACAGTTGCTCATGCGACGGCAAGGCAGCCGCTTCCTGTTTACACAATCATTCTCTTAGCGTGTATAGCAGCGGTGATGGCCGCAGAGTTGGCGCACGGACTTGAGCCTTCCATTTTGGCGGCGGGTTTTGTAAAGCGAGCGTTCGTTGCTAATCACGAATATTGGCGCATACTGACCGGTGCGGCACTGCACGGCGGCCTCCTTCACGTAGCGATGAACGGTTATGCGTTGTATAGCTTTGGCCGGCTATTTGAACAGCTTTCAAATAGGGCACATCTTGCAGTAGTTTTTCTCCTGTCGGCGATCGGTGGCGGCGTTCTGAGCCTAATAATGCTGCCAGACGGCATCTCGGTCGGGGCGTCGGGCGGCATCGTCGGACTTATCTCGTATCTAGCGGTTTATGCGTTTCGGCGAAGGCAGTTCATTTCGCCTGAGTTTAGAAAGAACCTTCTGATAAATATAGGATTCATTCTCGTTTTCGGGCTTGTGCTGTATGAAGTTATTGACAATTTCGGGCACATCGGCGGGTTGATAGTCGGGGCGGTTTATGGATTTGCTCAAATACCATTGGATGAGTATGCCGATCCGAGAGAGGCAAGCTCGACGGCGCAGATCTTTGGCCTGATCGCGCTGGGGACTTATATAGCTACGTCGCTCTTCAGTATTTATCTGATATTGAAATAAAGTCTGGTTTCCCACATTAATGGCCCGAGTTCGAGTTCACCAACACGTAAATCCCCTTTCGCCGCATTACCGGCAAACTCCCGAACCGATTGATCCGGCATCTGTTTTTGCCGATCCTTCGCTGCCTCTCCATTTAGACATCGGCTGCGCACGCGGTCGTTTTATTTTGAAGATGGCTGAGTCTGAGCCGAATTGGAATTTCCTTGGCGTTGAGATACGCGAGCCGCTTGTTGATGAAGCTAACAGGCTTGCTGATGAGGCCGGTTTATCGAATCTGCACTATGTTTTCTGTAATGCGATGCTCTGGCTCGGAACGCTTATCACGGAATTTCCGGACGGCATCTTGCAGACGGTCACCGTCCAGTTCCCCGACCCGTGGTTCAAGAAAAAACATGCCAAGCGGCGGATGGTGAACCGGGAATTGGTCGATACGGTGGCCGAGAAACTTTCGCCCGGCGGAAAGGTTTTTGTGCAGACGGATATTGAGTTTCTGGCCGAAGAGATGTTTGCTCTATTTCGCGCAAATGAGAATTTGAGCGAGATAGCTGTCGAAGAAAACCCGTTTCCTGTAAAGACAGAGAGGGAGCAAGCGGTTGAGGACAGGGAGTTGCCGGTGTACCGGGCTATGTTTAGGGCGAATAAAGTTAGTTTATAGCTGACAGCTATCAGCTAATAGCTGTCACCAAAAAATACTGTTTGATTACTTCCAATTCTTCTCTTTCTTAAACTTTCTAACAAGCATGTCCCGCCGGAGCTTTGGCAGGTGATCGAGGAAAAGTTTGCCGTTACAGTGGTCGGTTTCGTGCATGAAGGCACGGGCGGCATAGCCTTCGGCGTCGCGTTCAAACCAGTCGCCTTTTGGGTTTTGGGCTTTCAATCGGGCTTTCATTGGACGTATGACGACGGCTGGAACCTTGCCGACAGACAGACAGCCTTCCTGCCCGGACTGCTCGCCCTCGGTGTAAACGATCTCCGGATTTGCGGCGATCAGCTTGATGCCGTCGCAGTCCATTACAAAAAGCCGAAGGTTAAGGCCGATCTGCGGGGCGGCCAAGCCGACGCCCTCGGCGTCGTACATCGTATCGAACATATCCGCGCAAAGTTCCTTAAGCTCTTTGTCGAATACCGTGACAGGCTTTCCTACTTCGCCAAGTACGCCTTCGGGGTACTCGGTAATCTTTCTTACTGTCATAAGATTTTTTGCCACGAATTACACGAATAAAAAGAACTCGCTCTCAAAATTCGTGTCATTTGTGGCTGATCTCATCTGGGAATGTAGCCCCTCCGGGCGCCGCGTCGGAAATCGCGTTTTGCGTTAAAGCCTTTCTCGTCTCTGGATTGACACTCCCAACAGACGACCTTCATTTCGTTGGCTGCACTGAGGAACGTGTTGTAATGGTCCATTTCGCGGTCGCATTCCGTGCATCGCACAGCCGTCTTCTGGATGATTTTGGGGTCAGTTGATTCGATCATGGGCTTTTTGTTCGCCGTGGATAATTAAGACCTCGATCTTACAACATAAAAACTTGGGCGACGAATCTCCGATGATTTGGACGCGAAAAAGGCGGGCATGCCCGCCTCTAAACGATAGAAGTGTCGTCCGTTATTCCGGCTGGCCCTTACAGTCCGAACCGAAGAGTGCTGGCTGTTTAGTGCTGATGATCGGATAATTTTCGGCGTCTTTATTTATTTCAAGCCAATTAAGATATTCTGGTGGTATGGACATATCAGAAAAAATAGCTTCGACAGGACATTCGGGGATGCATGCGTCGCAGTCGATGCATGTGTCCGGATTGATGAGAAGTTTGTCCGGCAATTCGTGGAACGCCTCGACCGGGCAAACCGCGGCGCAATCCGTGTACTTACAATCGATACATGGCTCGGCGACAATATAAGTCATCTAATTAACAAAATCTCCTATCTGGGTCTTAAAAAAGGCAAACTAAAACCGTAATACCCAGAGCATAACTTGTCAAATCAGGTTAGACAAGTGGTAGAATGCCTTCAATACCAAATCTCGGTCGTTCGAAAAAACATAAGGAAAAACAGATGAAAGACATCAAAGCGGAGCGGGAATTATCTCTAGATTTTCTGCGCGTAACCGAAGCGGCAGCCATTGAATCGGCCAGGACGATGGGACAGGGCGACCGGAAGCATTCGGACCATGTCGCGGTCGAGGCAATGCGCGAAGTAATGGACACGGTGCCGATGCGAGGGCGGATTGTAATCGGCGAAGGTGAACGCGACGAAGCTCCGATGCTTTATATCGGCGAAGAACTCGGCGGCCGTAGCTTTTCCGACGAAGCGAGGCTGGAATTCCCCGAGGTAGATATCGCCGTCGATCCGCTAGAAGGCACAAATCTGTGCGCGCTCGGAGCAAATAACGCTATCGCAGTACTCGCGGCGGCCGAACGCGGCGGACTGTTGTATGCCCCGGATATTTATATGGATAAGATTGTCGTCGGGCCGTCTTGCCGCGGTTCGGTGGACATCGATGCTCCGGTTGCCGACAACCTAAAGAATATTGCCCGGCGGCTTGGACGCGATGTCGATGATCTCACAGTAATATGCCTCGACCGCGGGCGGCATAAGCAGCTTATAGCCGATGTCCGAGCAACGGGTGCCCGAATTCGACTGATCTCTGACGGTGACCTGTCAGCCGGTATCTCTGCCGCCGTTGCGGGAACCAATATTCACGCCCTAATGGGAATCGGCGGTGCTCCCGAAGGCGTGATCACGGCCGCGGCGATGAAATGTCTGAACGGTGAAATTCAAGCGAGACTAGTATTCGATCATGCCAAATTGGGCGTCGATAAATCGAAGGTTCCGCCGCCGGAAGAGGTTAAAGAACGCCTGAAAGACATGGGAATCAGCGATCCGAACAAGGTATATGATACAAACGACCTTGCACCCGGCAAGAAGATTATCTTCGCGGCGACCGGCGTTACCGACGGCGCATTGCTGCGCGGCGTACGCTTTTTCGGAGCCGGAAAGAGGACACATTCGGTAGTGATGACGACGGAAACTAAGAATATTCGATTTGTCGATACCGTACACGTCGAAGGCGGACCGGACGCCGTCATCAGATTCTAGCTTTTGAGGCGGAAACACGACCGGTAGGGAGTGTGTTCTGATACGTGAGACTACACACTCCTACCGGTCTTCTGCCCTATTGTTTATGGCCGAAACAAAACCCTACGTTCTGGATTTCAGCCAGGTTGGCAGTGGCGACGTTGCGCTGGTTGGCGGCAAATGCGCGAGCCTTGGTGAGCTGTTCCGCGAATTGACGATCCAGGGCGTCCGCGCAGTCGATGGATTTTCGACGACGAGCTACGCATACGAACTGCTGCTCGAAACGAACGGCCTGCGTAAAAAACTGCAGAGGCTGCTAAAAGGCCTTGACGTAAACGATCTCAACGAACTGGCACGTGTCGGCAGCGAGGCCCGTGGGCTAATGCTCGAAACGCCGTTTCCGGCCGATGTCGAAACGGCTATCCATAATTCTTATAGAGCTTTAGGCGAACGGATCGGCAAAAAGTTATTCGAAGTCGCGGTACGTTCGTCCGCAACCGCCGAAGATCTCCCGGATGCGTCATTTGCCGGACAGCAGGATACGATCCTCAATGTTCGCGGCAAAGACAGGCTGATCGAAGCCTGTCACGAGTGTTACGCCTCGCTCTGGACCGACCGGGCAATCTCTTATCGTACGGCCAAGGGTTTCGATCATTTCGATGTCGCGCTTTCGATCGGAATCCAACCGATGGTGCGGTCGGACATTGCTTCGTCAGGCGTAATGTTTACGCTCGATACCGAGAGCGGATTTCGCGAAGCAGTCGTTATCAACGGTGCGTGGGGGCTTGGTGAAGCCGTTGTGCAGGGAATGGCTACACCGGATGAGTGGATCATCTTTAAGCCTACTTTGAAGCTGGGATTCCGTCCTATTATTACGCGGAAATTGGGCGTTAAGGAAGTGAAAATGGTATTTGCCGACGACGGGACCGGGACGCAGGTCCGCGATGTTGTCGACACACAGCGAAACCGTATGTGCCTTGCCGGTTTCGAGGTTTTGCAGCTCGCGCAGTGGGCCTGTGCTATCGAAGACCATTACTCGAAGCTTGCCGGCCACCATCAGCCGATGGATATCGAATGGGCCAAAGACGGCATCACCGGCGAATTGTTCATTCTGCAGGCCCGGCCCGAAACCGTTCACACGCAAAAGGACCAGAATTTTATCGAGACCTATCGTCTGACAGGAAATCATGGAGCACCGCTTGCGACCGGGGTTGCCGTTGGCGAAAAGATCGGTCAGGGAACTGCGCATGTGCTGCTCGATTCCGCAAAATTAACAAGCTTCAAGGCAGGAGAAATTCTTGTAACGACGATGACCGACCCGGCTTGGGAGCCGATTATGAAGCGGGCATCGGCAATTGTTACGGAACGTGGCGGTCGTACGTGTCATAGTGCGATCATCAGCCGTGAACTCGGTATTCCTTGTATTGTCGGGACCGGAAACGCGACCGAGGCTGTGAAAAGCGGTACGGAGATCACCGTTTCATGCGCCGAGGGCGACCGCGGGAATATTTATTACGGGAACATCGATTTCGAATTAGACCGCCGCGAGATTACGGACAATGAACGCCCCGAAACAAAGGTGATGATGAACGTCGGTGATCCTGACCACGCTTTTGCCGTGTCGCGTTTGCCGAATGACGGCGTTGGCCTCGCCCGGCTCGAATTCATCATCAACAACCATATCGGAATTCATCCGATGGCTCTCGTCAATTATCCGAACCTGAAAAAGCCCGCCGATATTGCCGAAATTTCGCGGCGTATACTTGAAGAGGACCCGAAGGAGTTTTTTGTTCGGTCGCTTGCCGAAGGTGTAGGGCGAATCGCGGCGGCTTTTTATCCGAAGCCAGTAATTGTTCGCATGTCTGACTTTAAGTCGAATGAGTACGCGATGCTCATCGGCGGCCAGGAATTCGAACCAGTAGAAGAAAATCCCATGATCGGTTTTCGCGGTGCGTCGCGTTACTACGACGACCGTTATAAAGCGGGCTTCAAATTAGAATGCCAGGCGCTATGCCGCGTCCGCGACGATATGGGCCTGACGAATGTAACGCCGATGATCCCGTTTTGCCGCACGGTCGAAGAGGGCGAAAAGGTTATCGCGCTTATGGCGGAACACGGGCTGGTGCAGGGCGAAAACGGCCTTGAGATCTACGCGATGTGCGAACTGCCGGCTAATGTCGTGTTCGCAGACGAATTTTTGCAGGTTTTTGACGGCTATTCCATCGGCTCAAACGATCTGACGCAGCTTGCACTTGGACTCGACCGCGATTCCGAAATGGTCGCCCATCTATTTGACGAGCGAAACGGGGCGGTCGAAAAAATGGTCGCTATGGCGATCGACGCGGCGATCCGAAATGGAAAGAAGATCGGCATATGTGGTCAGGCTCCGTCGGATTACCCCGAATTTGCGGAGTTTCTCGTGAGACGCGGCATAAATTCGATATCGCTAAACCCGGATACGGTTATACAGACGACACACCACATATTGGAAACCGAGAAAGCACTGAAAAAGAACGAGTTAGTGGTAGCTGATAGCGAATAGGGACGGAACTTCTACACCGCATTAATGACAGAACCCGCCAATAATTACATTTCCCAAGACATAGCGAAGCATTTTCGATCACAGGCCTTCAAAGTCTGGGGCGTGACGGTGGGTGCGGTTTTGGTTTGGGTATTTGCGATCGTGCTGGCACCGGTCGCTCTCGAAAATAGTTGGGTCGCGGTTGGGTCACCGATCTATAAATTTTTCAGCTATATTTGCCATCAGATGCCGGAGAGGTCGTTGTATTTTGACGGGCATCCGCTTGCGGTATGTTCGCGATGCTTCGGTGTGTATTTCGGTCTGCTCGCGGGCCTCGCGGTTTATCCGCTGTGGCGGCGGATCGAAGAGGTAGAACCGCTGACGCGAATATGGCTGTTTGTGTCGCTGATACCGATCGGGATCGACTGGTCGCTGACGATATTTGGCATGTGGGAGAATACGCATCTGTCACGGTTTGTGACTGGGCTGATCCTAGGTGTTGCCTGTGCGACATTCATAGTTCCGGCTTTAGTGGAAATAATGCGGAACATCTCGGCGAAGCAGCGGACAGCCTGACCCGAACTTTTGTTGACTTATAGTCGTAGAAAGAGCAAGATTATCAGAATTGGAATTGATATGGGTTTTACAAAAGAAAGTGCGGTTGAGCGAGCTAAAAGCGACCTTGCAAAACGGCTGAAAGTTAAGGAAAGCGATATTCGGGAAAAGTCCGTCGATAAGAAGGATTTTCCGGATATGTCGTTGGGCGCTCCGGCGAACGATGAAATGTCAGCGCAGATGATCTCGAGCGGCTGGCAGATAAATTTGAGTGCAAACGGCAAGAATTACGAATACCGTGCCGATAAATATCAGCTTCGGCTAAAAGGGTATGACGGGAAAAACCATCTCGTCGCGTAGCAGGATTCAGGAGCATTAATTATGAATCGTAATAATATTTGGATACATCTTGGTTTAGTGGCGATCGTTGTGATGACGGCCGCGGTTTTGGGGCAGATCCGTAGGTGGCAGTCGAAGCCGTTCTTTAACGTGCAGGTCGAGAATGTTCGGTTTGAACCGAACGCACCAAAACCGAACAAGGCGCCCATGCGTTCTCACAATGATGCAGAGCCGGAAGTGCTGGTGAAGTTCCGTCCGGGCGTTAAGCTTGCCGAGATTCAAAAGATCGCGGCCAGAAACAATGATGTGGTGGAGGATAACCTTGAGTTTATTAAAGGCTGGGTGAGTATTGACGACCTGGACGGTGCCGACATGGCCGCGGTCGCGAAACAGTATGCGGCGATGTCCGAAGTGGTCGAATACGCCGAGCCGAATGGCGTTATTTCGCTTGAAGAGCAGACAACGGACCCGTTGCGGAAAGATCTTGTGCACCGTGAGCCGATGTACAATTTACCCAATGATCCCCAGTTTGGCGACCAGTGGGCCCTGAATAACCAGGGTCAGGATGGCGGCAAGGCCAACGCCGACATCGGAGCATTAAAGGCTTGGGAGAAAACCCACGGCACCGCGGATGTTGTCGTCGCCGTACTCGATACAGGAGTTGATTATTCGCACACCGACCTGGCCGCGAATATGTGGGTCCGGCCGGATAATATTCCGCAGTACACGGACGACCAGCTCGGAACAGTTAATGACCTTCAGGGCTATGACGCCGACGCAAATGCCGGTGATCCGATGGACGACAACGGCCACGGCACACATTGTTCGGGTATTATTGGTGCCGAAGGCAATAATAACGAAGGCATTGCCGGTGTAAACTGGAATGTAGAGATAATGCCGCTTAAATTCCTGGGACGTGGCGGATACGGTACCACGAAGGATGCTATCGAGGCGATAAACTACGCCATCGACCGAAAACAGAAAGGTGTCAATCTTCGCGTGATCAATGCAAGCTGGGGTTCGACATCCTATTCGAAAGCCCTTGAGGATGCGATTCGTGCAGCGGGCGAAAACGGCATATTGTTTGTTGCCGCTGCCGGAAACGCGACTACGAACAACGACATGACGCCGCACTATCCGTCGAACTACGATCTTCCGAACGTGATCAGCGTTGCCTCACTGGATCGCAACGACGCTCTCTCTTCGTTCTCCAATTTTGGTGCCAAGACGGTTCACATCGCTGCTCCTGGACGCGAGATACTTTCAACCTGGCTTGGTGACCAGTATCGCGAGGCTTCTGGAACCTCGATGGCGGCGCCGCAGGTTTCAGGCGTGGCTGCCTTAATCATCGCCAGCGATCCGGACATTTCGGTTGAAAAGCTCCGCGAACGCATTTTAAAGTCGGTGGACAAGATAGATTCGCTTAGCGGAAAGGTCGCAACCGGGGGACGCATCAACGCGGCAAAAGCGTTGGGAATCGACAAATAAACCATCTGCAACATCGGCCTTACGTTTTGGTAGATGTACGGTCCGAAAGCCAATGTCATCCGACGTTCTTGATAAATTGGCTAATATTAAAAAGCCCTGTAAATACGGGGCTTTTTTGTGTTTGTAAACCTTATTAGAGCGAATGGCACAAGCTTTGCTATTAAAGTGGTATCAATGGCTGGGACATTGCCTGAGACTAATAAAAAGTTGGAGATCAAAATGAACAGAATCAAGAGTTTAGTAGCAGCGGGTGCTTTTACTTTATTAATTTTGGGCTTACCGGCGATTGCGTCCGCACAATGGAACGGCGGCTACGGCGGCAATAACAACGGCGGTTATTACGGTAACGGCAATTACAACATTAGGTCCACGGTTAGAAATCTGAAGAACGGTGCAAAGAATTTCGAAAAAGCAGCTGATCGTTACGGCAACCGCAACGATGACCGTAACAACGGTCGAGGCTGGGGTAATTACGGCGGTTACGGAAATAATAATTCCAGCCGCAATCTTGAAAATCTTGCCGACCAGTTCAAGAATGCGACTAACCGTTTGGAAGACAAATACGGAAACGGCCGCAATCTGAACAACAGCTCCTCTGAGGCACGGCGTGTATTGGACATTGCATCGCAGATCGACCGCGAAATCTACAACACACGCGGCAACGGCAATATCCAGAACCAGTGGAACAGCTTGCGCCAAGACCTGAATACGCTGGCCAACACATATGGATATAATAACGGTTACAACAATAACAACCGGAATAATCGCAATAACCGCAATCGCAACGGCAATTGGAGAAACAGCATCCCGTTTCCGCTGCCTTTCTAAGATTGGATAACTCACAGGATGTTATCCGGCAAATTTGAACCGGATAGCATTATCAAGCCGGGGCCCGAGCGTTAATCGCCCGGGCTTTTTTTTTTGACGTTTGGAGCTCCGTGTTTGGAGTTCCTGCTGTGGCAGGCTTATTGTTATCGAGAGCCGCCTAAAAGCGAACTCCAAATTTAAGACTCCAAACTTTATGCCGGGAACACTTTACCTTGTCGCCACACCGATCGGAAACTTGCAGGACATGTCGTTTCGAGCGATCGCGACGTTAAAGGCCGTTGATCTGATTGCCTGCGAAGACACGCGGCATTCGCGAAAGCTGCTCACGCATCACGGCATTTCCAACAAGCTCGTTAGCTACCACGAACACAACGAAACAAAACGCGTCGAGGAATTCTCGCTGCTTCTCGAAGCGGGCAGATCCGTCGCTATCGTATCCGATGCGGGAACGCCCGTGATAAACGATCCGGGCTTTACGATGGTCGAAAAGGCGCACGAGATCGGTGCTCTTGTTGTTCCGATTCCCGGGCCGGCGGCTTTTGTAAACGCGGCGATCATCTCCGGTTTGCCGACAGATTCGATATTTTTTGGCGGATTCTTGCCTTCGAAAAAAGGCGATCGGCGTAAGCGTTTGGAAGAAGTGAAACAAATTCCGGCAACGCTTGTGTTATACGAATCACCGCATCGTCTCGGCAAATCCTTGGCGGATTGCCTGGAAATTTTAGGCGACCGGCGGGCCGCTATTGTCAGAGAATTAACCAAGCTTCACGAGGAAAACATTCGCGGCGGCCTTCGCGAATTATCCCAACGCTTTTCGAGTGCAATTTCCAAAGGCGAGTTCGTTCTTGTCATCGACAGAGCCGGAAAAGACGATGTGCCGGTTGGCAGCATTAAGTCTTTGGCCAAAAGGGTGAAGGAGATCGAAGGCGGCGGTATCGAGCACAAAATGGCACTCAAAATGGCCGCGAAAGAATTTGGCCTGAGCAAATCCGAAGCTTATCGAACGCTGCAAGGTCAGAACCAACTGCGGTAAGCGGGTGGTTTAATCTTTAAGATTTCTGATGATGGGAAAATTAAGCGGAACTTATTCGGAACTCCGGTGTCTAACAGTCAGACAATTTTTTTTCAGTGAAGCAACTAAAATGTGAGTTGCCGATTCTGAAAAATAGCGCGCCAACTAAAATAGATTTTTTCGAAGGAGTTTCACGTATGTTAAGGTCTGCATTTAGCACAGCCGCGATCTTTTTTCTACTTTTCTCATTGTTTATCGTTCCCGTAAACGTTTCTGCCCGCAGCAGATGTCCAGTTAAAATGCCGGAAACGCTGCTTTCCCTTTACCAGAACAGCGATGCCATTTACATCGCCAGTTTCGACAAAACGGTCGATGGTGAGGTCACCGAAGACACCGCCGACTATTCCTCTCTGAATATCAAGAATCATTTCAGTATCTCGTCAACGTTAAAAGGCGAAAGCCGCAAATTCATTGTCCTCGATGATACCGAATACCGGTACAAGAACACGGCGGAAACTCCTAACGAGACGGAAGTGGGCGAGGAAGCCGAAGATTCTGAAGCAAGCATCTCTCTTAAACCGGGCGACACGCTTTTACTTTTCCTAAAGAATGGAGATGGGAACGATCCGCCTACCTTGACCGACTATCGCGATGGAACGAAAAAGCTTTCGAACGAGCATATCGGAATTTACGAATCCCGAATTAAGGAACTAAATTCGATCTTCAGTTCGAAGAAAGTCGATCAAGCCAGTATCGTCGAATGGCTCGTTCGCTGTGCCGAAGATCCAGTGACCCGTTGGGAAGGCACGTTCGAATTGCTCCAGAGCGTTAAAAATCTGGAATGGCAGGAACAGGCAGCCGAAGAACGCAAGGCGAGAACAGCCCGAGGTGAACCGCTCGAAGTTGAGCCCGAAGACGAAAGCGAAGATCGGGATGAAGAAGGTGAGGAAGAAGGTCCGCGCAAAAACGTCGATACAAGCAATTTTGCAAAATTACTCGACGTCAATCAAAAGCAGACGCTCGCAAATATTTTGCTTAACAAAGCTCCGGCCGCGGATGACAAGGAACAGAAAGAAACAGAAATAAAAGGCGATGATGAGTTGATCGAACTGGTCAAACGCTGGGGCGACCCGCGTCTTGTCAGCTTTCTCCTGGATCATCTCCGGGCCAACAAAGACGAGCCGCAAATCGCCGCTCGAACGATGAGAACTATCTCGGAAATCCTGGAAGACGAGGAAGTTGTTTCAATTTCTGACAAGTATGACGAAATTGCATACGAAGACGACACGGATTTAGTTGTGGCCGAGTCGGAAAGCGACGGCGAAACAGCTGCGGACGTTCCGGTGTCGGAATCCGACAATGCCGAAGTGGGCGATGAAGCGGTAAGAGTTGCTGAAGCCGAGGTTTCAAATGCGGAAACTGAAAGAGGACCCGAAGCGCCGAAGAAAATCACGTATAAAGAGCGTCGCGACGAAATACTCGCAAAATTCTTCGACAGCGTCGAAAAGGTGATGGCAGCGAAAGAAGCTGATTCTAAAGCCGAGCGGTAAGCATCAGGCATTAGGTCTTACACAGACCATGCAATCGACCCGTAAATCGAAGAAAAGGGGAGCCGCCGACGCTCCCCTTTTCTTATTTACTGCTGAGTAAGTTCGGGCGGAAGTTTCTTATCAACCGCGGGCCGGGTCTTCAAATCTGCCAGTTCGAGCATTGTCAGAAAGATCGTCCGCGTGACCTTTTCCATCTTTGCGTAATCGATCTTGTCCGGGCTGTCGCCGGGCTGATGATAATCTTCGTGAACACCATCGAACCAGAAGGTGATCGGGATGCCTTTTACCGCATAATTAAAATGATCCGAGCGGAAAAAGAAGCGGTTTGTGTCCTTCGGATCGTCGTAGCGATAATCGTACGTCAATTTCAGATATGCGTCGTTGGTGCCCTTTGTTATTGCCCCTAGCGTCGAACTCATCATCTCCGCACCGATAACATAGATGGCGTTCTCACCCGACAAATCTTTATTTTTCGGATTCGTATCGCCTGCCTTTTTGCTGCGGCCGATCATGTCGATATTAAGTTGGGCAATAACCTTATTGATATCGACGGTCGGAAACTTATTAAAGTATTCGCTGCCCCACAAACCTTTTTCTTCGCCTGCATGCCATACGAACAAGATCGAGCGTTTGGGCCGTGTCTTGGCCTTTGCCAACGCCTCCGCGATCGAGAGTACGGCTACGGTTCCGGAACCATCATCATCGGCTCCATTCCAGATCTTATCTTCGCCGGGAGCATTTAGATTTATACCGACGTGATCGTAGTGAGCGCCGATGGCGACCATTTCGGCCTTTAGCGTCGCGTCGCTCCCTTCCCAGACGGCGACGACGTTTTGCGTAAAGATGGTTTCCTTTTTGCTTTCAGACGCAAAGGCTGCGGATTTGTTTATCGCAAATGCCGATGGTGAAGTTTTGTTGGCGGCTTCACCGGCGAAAATAGCGTCACCGACGGTTTGCGACACAAGCATCGTTAGCTTCGTTGGTGTGGCGCCGGTATTTGGTCGAAGTTTTTCCGGAAATGTAGTGCCGCGTCCAAGAAAATTCCGCAATTGTCCCCAATTACTCTGCAGTTGCGGCGGAGCGATTATGATTACGCCGGCCGCTCCACTCTTTTCGGCATGCGTGATCGCATCTGCCCAATCGACTCCCTTTTCTCCTTTCAAATCATCCGCAGTCACACCGGCAGGACGCGGCGTAAGTGTGCCCTGGCTAAAGCCATTGCTTGAGATTACGACGATCTTGCCCTTCACATCGACACCCGCAAACGAGTCAATACCTTTCGATTTGACCATCCACCCGTCCCCGCCGAAAACGAGCGGTCCGCTCGGAGCGCCATTGCCCGACAGGCGAAAAAAGTCGTCGCCGAGCTTATATTGTGTGCCGCCGATCTCCAGTTTAATCTTTTCGACATTGAGCGATTCGCGCGTCAATGCGATCTTTTGAAAAAACGTGCCGTTATCGCCGGCCGGCTTGAAGCCCCAGCGTTCTAGATTCATCTTCAAGAATTCGGCTGTGATGTCGAGTCCCTGCGAAGGCGTGTCGCGGCCGCCCATGGCGTCCGAGGCTACAAAATACAAATAGTTGCTGATCTGTGCGGCCGTTATCGCGTCCGCCATCTTGCGTTTCGCCGGGCTGATCTTGACCGTTTGGCCGAACACCAGCGACGGAACGAGCAAAGCAATAGTGAATATCCAAATAAAAAGGTTCTTTCTCATTTTTTCTCCGAAGATTAATTTAACCGCAACGACGTTATGACACAGAAATTAAGGCAAACACCTCGTAAACTCTGTGTTGTTACCGTTTGAAGCATAGAGGATTACGATAGAATTTACCCAGATTGGATGAAATAGTTTCGCCTCACGAACCAACTATTGTGATCTTATTTTTATCGGCGAGTTCGACCATTGCGTGGCGGTCAAATATTAAGGTTTTTCCGGCGGTGATCGAGAGACAAGCGGCGCCGGATTGGATCATTGTCTCGATTGTTGGCACGCCGACAACGGGTACATCGAATCGCATGTCCTGATCAGATTTGGCAACCTTTACGACGGTTAGTTTGCCGTTTGCAAGCTGGCCGGCACGGGCGATTGTCGCGTCTGTACCTTCCATTGCCTCGATCGCGACGCAGGCTTTTGCACGGACAACGATCGTCTGTCCAAGGTCGAGGCGGGCAATTTCTTCGGCGATATGCAGGCCGTATTCAATGTTTTCAAGCTCGATGTTACTGGGCTTGCGTTTGGTGAGTACGCCTTTGCCTGCAAGCTTGTCCTGAAGAAAATATGTCGAATCGATCAGCTCGATACCGTCCTTTTCCAATTCGGCCGCAATTCCGCCGATCAGGGAATTGGTGTTGCGGCGCGGAAGATTCCACAGCATTTTCAGCATCCGCACGTCCGGCACCGCGCCCGAAAAAAGCTGAATATGCTTTACCTGTCCGGCCATCATCGCCTTCGTCACGCCTTCGTCCTTAAAAAAAGAGATCATTTTGCCGAGCTGACCAATATTGACCCACAGCACATTCTTCGCCGCTTCGTCGATCCGATTATCCGTCTCTTCTTTGATAGCGACGACGGCGAGCGACAATCCCTGTTTTCTCGCTCCGTCGAGCACAAGAAAAGGGAACTCGCCATTGCCTGCAATCAGTCCGTATTTCATAAGAAGATCCGACGCGGGGAGAGAGAATTTAACTTTAGCGGATTCCGGTGGAAACTTCAGCTTTTCAATACAAAAAACGCGAAGCCGAAGCTCCGCGTTTTCTAGAGTTGATCGTACAATCACGGAGTAGTTTTCATTTTTGCTTTCGCAAAATCACCCGCTTTGATGATCGTAATACTTTCGAGAGTGATGTATTTTCGCATCGCGGCATTGATCTGCTCGGCGGTTAAGGCTCCAATTTTACTTTCGAGATCCGCATCCCATGCGATCGTGCGATTTAAGAACAAATAATTGTTCAACCGGCCTGAAAGCTCACGGTCCTGGGCGCGTGAAAGCTGTCTGCTTTGCAACCAGCCGCTTTTCGCAGCCACGATCTCTTCCGCCGTAAAGCCGTCTCTCGAAAGCTTGGCGAGTTCATCCTTAAACGCGGCTTCCAACTTTTCGGCGTTTTGCGGAGCATAGATTGCATTCGCGAAAAATGAACCGGTCTCGTCAAGCGAACTTGCGTTGAAACTTGAACCGACACCGTAGCTCAAGCCTTCCTTTTGGCGGATTCGAACCGCCAGCCGCGAATTCAAAAATCCGCCGCCGAGCATATAATTACCCAAAGTCAGCGCCGGATAATCTGGATTATCGTCGCGTATCTTGACGTTCATCCGTGCTATGAAAAACGCATTTGCCTTATCGGGCGTTTCGAAAGATTTATTTACCGGCTCAATGGCGCGATACTCGCTTTTAATGCGCGTATAGCCGTTCGGGCTTTTCCAATTGGCGAAAAGTTCCTGCGTCAACGCCGAAACTTCCTTCTCATCAAAATCACCGATCACCGTCATTTGACCGTTGGAAGCTCCGTAAAAGTCCCTGTAAAACTTTTTGACGTCGTCCAAAGTTACGGCTTTGTTATCGGCGATCGATTCTTCAATTGTGCTGGAATACAGCGGATGGCCTTTAGGATAAATGTTAAAATGCCGGCTCAGTTCCGTAACCGCAATTGTTGTCGGCTCGCTCTTTTGGCTTTCGATCTGAGTCAAAGTCTCCTGTTTGAGCTGGTCAAACTCGGTTTGCGGAAACGAAGGCTCACGCAAGATTTCACCGACAAGACGCAGGACCGCGGGCAGATTTTGGCGTGTCGTTTCGATCGAAACGTTTGCGCTCGTCGCGCCGCCGAAAACTCCGACTCGAGCTTTAAGTTTATCGAATTCATCCTGAATTTGCTGGCGTGTGTGCTTGGCTGTTCCCCGCTGCAAAAGCTGAGCGGTAAATTGAGCGGCATCTCCACGGTTCATTAACGATTTCTCGTCGCCAAAACGTAGAATCAAATTCGCCACGACCCCGTCGCCGCGATTTTCTTTCGATAACAACGCAACATCGAGTCCGCCGACTTTTGATCGTTTGACACGCGATTCGATATTCGCGGGCGATGGGTCGAATGTTTCGCCTTGCGCCACCAACGCATCACCTTTGTAATCTTTGACCATCGCCGCCACGTCCGCGTCTTTAATATTCGGAATTTCGGCCCGGTCCGGTTTTTCAGTCGGAACAAAAATGCCGAGCGTGCGGTTTGATTGTTTGAAATAATTTTCGGCAACGCGATTTGCATCTTCCGGGGTAACTTTCCGCAAACGGTCGCGGTTCAGGAAAAACAACCGCCAATCGCCTTGGGCTGCATATTCGCTCAATTCCAAGCCGACGCGGTTTGAATCGTTCAAACTGAGTTCAATGTCTTTGAGCAAAGAAGTGCGCGCGCGTTCGACTTCTTCTTTTGTTGGCGGAGTTTTTGCCGCATTTTCGATGGTTTCAGTCATCGCCGCGCGCACCGCTTCGAGCGAATCTTCCTTGCGAAATTGCGCGAAGAATAAATTATAACTCGGCTCTTTTAATGCAAAGCCAAAGCCGCCGACCGAACTCGCTTTTTTTGTTTCGACCAAACTTTTATAAAGTCTGCCGGAAGGCGTGTCGCTTAAAATCGTGGTCAAAATTTCGACCGCCGCAGCGTCCGGATGTGCGCCGGACGGAACGTGATAGCCGGCCATCACGATTTGCGTATCACCGACACGCCGGATCGTAACCTGCCGTTCGCCGTCCTGCGTCGGTTCGATTGTGTAATTCGGTGGTAAAATTCGTTCGGGTTTGGAAGTTACGCCGAAATACTTTTTAACCAATTCTAAAGTTTTCGCTTCATCGAATTTGCCGGCGACGAGCAGAACTGCATTATCGGGTTGATAGTATTTTCGATAAAACGCTTGCAGACGGTCAATTGGCACGTTTTCGACATCCGAACGCGCACCGATAACTGTTTTTCCATAGTTGTGCCACTGGTAAGCGGTCGCCAGCGTTTTTTGAAAAACAACACCGAAAGGATTGTTTTCGCCTGATTCCATTTCATTTCGGACAACCGAAAATTCGCTGTCCAAATCCTTTTTTGCGATATAGGAATTAATCATCCGGTCGGCTTCCAAATCCAACGCCCAATTAAGATTTTCGTCGCTTGCCGCGAATGTTTCAAAGTAATTTGTGCGGTCAAATGAGGTCGTGCCGTTTGGACGCGCTCCATGCGAGGTTAATTCAGCCGGGATATTCGGATGTTTCGGTGTGCCCTTGAATACGAGATGTTCCAGCAAATGGGCCATGCCGGTTTCGCCATAATTCTCGTGACGCGAGCCGACCAGATAAGTAATATTAACGGTGATCGTCTGTTTGGTTTGATCGGGAAACAGCAAAACCTTAAGGCCGTTTGGTAAAACGTACTCAGTGATGCCTTCGACGCTTGTCACCCGCGTTAAGCCGTCCGGCATTTTTGTCTGAGCCGCAACAGTTTGGCTAAACGCGTCGGGTAATGATCCGCCGAGCAGGGAAACAACCAGAGTGATTGAAAACAAGACCTTCGAAAAACGCGGTGATCGCATAGAAACCTCCTAAACTAAAGAAACGAGCAAAGTGAGATGGTAGTAAATAAATGGCCCGATCGCCCGAGTTTTCCGTTAACCCGGAAAATTCTTAGAAGGGCAGAAGACCGTAAGCGGCAATCTAATTCGATTGCCCTGAATGCCCGGCAGCAAAAGCCTGGACATTGCTCTAGGTGCCACTGTCCGCTCACGGCGAAGCGCACGAATACAGAATGGGGACTATACTATCACGAAAAAGCGACCTTTTTGTAAACGCAATAGAGCGGAAAATTAAGGACTCACACAGGGTGTGGCTTCGAACAATCTTGCCAAAAACTGCCTGTGGGCGTCGACAGACGGAGATAGATGGTGCTGTTAATTTTCAGGATCTGTTTGGCCTGGTGTTCAGGCTCGTCGTCAATCCGCGTTCATCTATGCATGCCTGTTCATTTGTGGCTACATCTGTTGTAAGTTCACACGAAAACAATTTCAAAACCTCGTCGCCTATATCGATCTCGCGTTCGAACGAGAAACCGATCTTTTCGAGTAATTTTCCTGAACTCTCATTGTCGATGGAGGTGATCGCAAGCACGCGAGGGAGATGCAGCGTCTCTTTGCCGTATCGCATAACAGCATTGGCCGATTCGAATCCATAACCCGTTTTCTCAAATTGCGGCAGCAATGCAAAACCGATATCCGGATCGGGGAGCGTGTCCCGTTTTACAAATCCACAAAGGCCGACCGGAGTTTCGTCGGACTTTAACTCAACAAGATACAGTCCGAAACCATTATCGCGATAGCTGCTCGTGAAACGGGATTTTATATACTCGCGAGCCTGCTCGGACGTTCGAACTCCGCGGTCACCGATAAATTTCTTGAATGAAGGCTGGTTTAGGAGGTCGAGAACAAATTCGGCATCGTTGCCGGTCGCCTCGCGAAGCAGCAATCGCTCGGTTTCGAGAATCTTCATCTGGTTCGCGCTTATTCGTTAAACGGTTCGATTTCGCCCGGTTTGCGAAGCATTTTATTGACCTCGTCGAGATGCAGTTCCTCAAGCAGGATCATCTCGCGGGCATATTCTTCAATTGCGACAGACTTGCCGTCGGCAAGTGTGAGCAGCTCATAAT
Organism: Chloracidobacterium sp.; assembly: GCA_043722725.1. GTDB lineage: Bacteria > Acidobacteriota > Blastocatellia > Pyrinomonadales > Pyrinomonadaceae > OLB17. The sequence continues at coordinate 389 of JAYSON010000435.1, read as the reverse complement.
ATGCTTCGAGCGTCGAGCGCTCCTGCTCCAGGCTCTCGCGAAGAATGTCGCCGATGTCGTGTTGATGAGTTTCGAGCAGCGGCCCTATTTTAAGGCTCGGATGCCCGCCCAGCATCGTGACAAATTCCCCGGCCTTATAAGCATGCATCAAGCTTTCGTCGGCATTCCCTTTAAGCCACGACACAATCGGGATTCGATTGTACCCAAACACCATCAGCGAATAATGCGTGTACCGCACCACACCCGCCAACTCCAATTCCATGATCTTGTTCAAGATCTCGATAGCTTGCTGTTTTTCGTTTTCGTTCATATGACCTACTATGATTTATCCTGTATAAGGACCTCGAAGGTGTAACACTGTAACAACCTGATCTTGTATCGTAAAAAGT
>JAYSON010000434.1:0-18857 GCA_043722725.1 Chloracidobacterium sp. | reverse complement strand
GACACCGGGACTAGCGTGATCGCGTCCGACGATCAAATGATTGGCTCCGTAGTTTCGTCGAATAATCGCGTGCCAGACGGCCTCACGCGGCCCGGCCATTCGCATTGCCAGCGGCAGAAGGGAAAGCAGCACGCGATCCTTCGCATACGAAAGTTCCGTGACCGCTTTGTATGTTCTAACCCTCGTAAAATAGTCGATATCACCTTCTTTGGTCATGCCGACAACCGGGTGCAGCAGCAGTGTTCCGTCTGTCATCTCCAACGCCCGCTTTGTCATTATCTCGTGTGCGTAATGGATAGGGTTACGGGTTTGAAATGCAACGACGTTGCCGCGTCCAATCTCCTCCAGCCTTTGACGCGTTTGGGCCGGAGAAAGTCGCAAATCGTGAAAATCGTGGTAAACCGGCAATTGCAGAACTCTCAGCGTTCCGGAAAGATTGTACTTGCCCCAGCGATGCATTTCCGAAACAAGCGGGTGCCGCGGGTCGTTCGTGCCCAATACGAATTTGACGGTTCGATCGAGGTCCCATTCATAAATGTTTTCCATCTCCAATAGCGCCAGCAGATCGTTCTTTGAATCGCGCAATGCGATTGTTTTTCCTACTTCTAGATTCGAAAGATCGTCTATCGAGAGCGTGATCGGTATGGGAAAAACGGTTCCATCAGCAAGGCGCATTTCCTTTACCACGCTAGTGTGGTCGGCTTTGTTCATAAAGCGGCTGAGTGGTGAAAACGCTCCGGTCGCCAGCATTTCAAGGTCGCAGGTTTCGCGTTGAGTCAACTGAATAGAGTGAAGCCCGGAAGCATATGCAAACATCTCACGGTGTTCATCGAGCGGGACTGTAAGGTCAACCAGAATACCTTGGTACGGCGAAACGAGAGTTGTTTGTTCAGTCATTTTAAAGCAGGAGGCGTATCAGTATGCCAATAAAGTAAACGTGCGATTTTCCCACAAAGCGTTCGTAGCGTACAATCGAATTGCAAAGGTCGCTAACCTTCCCTACTTCAACCAGCATAACGCCGATTACAATTCGATAAGATAAGTTTAGAGTAAACTCTCGTTAGTTGCCTAAATGTAAACGCAAAGTTATCATTCTCGTTCTGATACCACGATATTTGTGGAGTTTTGGTCGGCATCTGAGCTTAATATCGGTTGGATGCGGTTTTGCCGATCGGGAGTTTCTAATGATCAATAAAGGCGTGGAAATTTCTCCTGCTACTGGAAAGTTAGGTGTGCTGCTCGTTGGCCTCGGTGCTGTCAGCACGACTTTCGTTGCCGGAGTCGAAGCGATAAAACGCGGCTTGGCCGCTCCTGTCGGCAGCTTGACGCAGATGGGCACCATCCGGCTTGGAAAACGGACCGATAACCGTTCGCCTAAGATCAAAGATTTTGTGCCGCTCGCCGAACTGGACGACATCGTTTTCGGCGCGTGGGACATTTTTGCCGACAGCGCTTTCGATGCCGCGATGAATGCCGGTGTACTCGAAAAAGATCTGCTCAATCAAGTTTCCGAACAGCTCGCATCTCTCAAGCCGATGTCTGCCGTCTTTGAGCAAAACTACGTAAAACGGCTGAGCGGTGAAAATGTCAAGACTGGCAAGAACAAGATGGAGCTTGCCGAACAGCTCATCGAAGATATTGCTAAGTTCAAATCGGACAACAATTGTGACCGGCTGGTAATGGTTTGGGCTGCTTCAACGGAGATCTTTCTCGAACCAACCGCCATTCATCAATCGCTTGACGTGTTTGAAAAAGCGATGTACGACAGCGACCCGGCGATCGCTCCGTCGATGATCTACGCTTACGCCGCCTTGAAATCGGGAGTTCCTTTCGCCAACGGTGCGCCAAACCTGTCGGTGGACATTCCAGCACTCACCGCTCTCGCCGAGCGAAACAAGGTGCCCATCTGCGGAAAAGACTTTAAAACCGGCCAGACGCTGATGAAAACCATCCTCGCACCTGGGCTGAAATCGCGAATGCTTGGCCTCGACGGGTGGTATTCAACCAATATCCTCGGCAACCGCGATGGCGAAGTGCTCGACGACCCGGAAGCCTTTCGAACAAAGGAAGAATCGAAGCTCTCGGTACTCGAACATATCTTTCAACCCGAAGTCTATCCCGAACTGTATGGCAGCTATTCGCACGTGGTGCGGATCAACTATTATCCGCCGCGGGGCGATAATAAAGAGGGCTGGGACAGCATCGACATCTTCGGCTGGCTCGGGTACAAGATGCAGATAAAGATCGATTTTCTTTGCCGCGATTCGATTCTGGCGGCACCGCTCTGTCTCGACCTCGCGTTGTTTATGGACCTTGCCCAACGTGCCGGAATGCGCGGGGTTCAGGAATGGCTTTCGTTCTACTTCAAGTCGCCGCAAACGGCACCAGGCCTGTATCCGGAGCACGATCTTTTTATTCAATTGATGAAATTGAAGAACACTTTACGTCATATGAAGGGCGAAGATCTGATCACCCACTTGGGCCTCGAATATTACGATTGACGGCAAAAATCCAGAAGTATTTTCATCTTAGTAAAAATTTCCTTGCAAATCCCGGCAAATTTATGTTACCAACTAAGTGGGACAACACCGTATCTTACCGGTTTGTTCTACAATCCTCTGGACAGGTTCCTCCATAGTCTAAAGTCCAGCCAACGAAAAACATCTTGAAATCATCATTAGTGGCGACGAATTTGCCGTACAAAAGTTGGCAAATACGGGTTTGAAGAGACGTCATTCGGTTAGCGTAACGCCCTTTGGCAATTAGGCGTTCCGGTGAGGAGAAAACGAAATGAGAAGCGAAACGGCCAATAAAAAAGCAAGCACTGAAAAAGGTATTTTGCTCGATCCCGAACGAAAGAGCCCGCGTGCAAAAGAGTTTGAAGACAAACTCTCAGCCCTTATCGTGGGTCAGGAACGCGGCGTACGCCGTCTTAGCGGCCTCTTTCAAATTTATCTCGCCGGAATGAATAATCCCTCGCGGCCAATCGGCACGATGTTGTTCCTCGGGCCAACCGGTTCGGGTAAGACTCGCGTCGTCGAAGCGGCTGCGGAAGTGCTTTTTGGCGAGCCGCACACGGTCGTTAAAATAGACTGCGCCGAATTTCAACATTCTCACGAGATCGCAAAACTGATCGGGTCGCCTCCGGGATACCTGGGACATCGCGAAACATCGCCGATGCTCACGCAGGAGAATCTCGACAAAGCCCATACCGACGATACAAAGCTAACGTTTGTGCTTTTTGACGAGATCGAAAAAGCGTCGGACTCGCTGTGGCAATTGCTTCTTGGCATTCTGGACAAAGCGACGCTCACATTGGGTGACAATCGCCGCGTGGATTTTTCGAGAACCGTTGTTATCATGACATCTAATCTCGGTGCCCGCGAAATGTCCGATATGATCTCTGGCGGCATCGGTTTTGCACCAACTAAAACAGGCGCGAAGCAACAGGACGACAACGAGATCGATACGAAGATTTATCGCACGGCACTTGAAGCGGCGAAGCGTAAATTCTCGCCGGAATTCATGAACCGCATCGATAAGGTCGTCGTTTTCCGCAGTCTTAAGGAACATCACCTTCGCAAAATTCTCGATATCGAGCTTTCATCCGTGCAGGACCGCATTACCGAATCCGCCGGTACAAAGTTTGTCTTCGAATGCTCGCACGAGGCAAAGGAGTTTTTGCTGAGCGAAGGTATCGATCTCAAATACGGTGCCCGCCACTTGAAACGTTCGATCGAACGATTTCTCGTCTACCCGCTATCGAATCTTGTTGCAACACAGCAGGTCGAGACCGGCGATTTCGTAATTGTCGATTTTGACGAAGAAACACGAATACTTGCGTTTACAAAGCATTCCGGCAAGATGATTATCAGCGATTCCGTGGACGAAAGCCTGGACGAAACGCCTTTGACAAAATCGGATGCTGTCGGTATACCACTCCCGCAGGCACAAGCTGCATCAGGTCTGAGCAAATCAAAGGGTGAAAACAACGACGTCTAATTCAGTGTCTAATTTACAATCCTCTTGGGGACGAATAGTTTCGTTCCCATTTTTTATTTCGCCCAATTCATCGACCGCTCAACCGCTTCATGCCATCTCGACCGCAACACCGTAGCCTCGGCCATCGATATCTGCGGCTCGAAACGCCTGTCCGCCTGCCAATGTTTCGCGAGATCTTCCTTCGATTTCCAAAACCCCACAGCCAAACCCGCGAAATACGCTGCACCTAAAGCGGTAGTCTCCACTGTTTTCGAACGGACGACAGGTATCTGAAGAATGTTTGCCTGGATCTGCATAAGCAAATTATTTACCGTAGCTCCGCCGTCAACGTGAAGCTCGCTCAGCGTTGCTCCCGAGTCAGCCTGCATCGCATCCAGCAAATCCGCGGTTTGAAACGCAATCGACTCGATCGCTGCCCGGGCGATATGAGCTTTCCCGGTTCCCCGCGTCAGGCCAATGATGAGGCCGCGCGCCTCCTGATTCCAGTGCGGCGTTCCTAGCCCGGCAAAGGCCGGCACGAAATATACTCCGCCGTTATCCGCGACCGAATCTGCCAAGGCCTCGACATCTGACGAACTATCGATTATTTCCAACGAATCCCGAAGCCATTGGATCACAGCCCCGCCGATAAAAACGCTTCCTTCGAGCGCGTATTCCACACTCTCACCGATCTTCCACCCAACGGTCGTAAGCAGCCGGTTCTTTGATTCAATTGGCTTTTCGCCGATGTTTTGCAACATGAAACAGCCCGTGCCGTAGGTATTCTTGGTCGAACCGACGCCAAAACAAAGCTGGCCGAACAGGCCCGCCTGTTGGTCGCCGGCAATTCCGGCGATCTTAATTCCTTTAAGTTCGTCGGGCCTTTCGATTTCGCCGTAAATCTCCGAAGACGACCTTACCGACGGCAGGATTGCTTTCGGAATGTCGAAAATTCTAAGAAGTTCGTCATCCCATTCCAGCGAATTAATATTGAACAACATCGTTCTCGATGCGTTGGAGACATCCGTTATATGCAGCTTTCCGTTCGTCAGTTTCCATATCAGCCAGCTATCGACAGTGCCGAATGCGAGTTCGCCTGCCTCAGCTTGTTCCCGCGCACCTTCAACATTGTTCAGTATCCATCTGATCTTGCTTGCGCTGAAATAGGCATCGACCTCAAGGCCCGTCTTTTCGCGAATCGACTGTCCGTGCGACGCTCGGACTGCGTTACAAAATGCCGATGTCCTGCGGTCCTGCCAGACAATTGCGTTGTAGATCGGCTGGCCGGTCCTCCGATCCCAGACCACCGTCGTCTCGCGTTGGTTTGTAATGCCGACCGCAGCGATATCTTTGGATGTCACTCAGGTCTTTGCCAGGACTCCTAAAGCAGTGCCGATTTGCGAAAGCCATATCTCATTCGGGTCGTGTTCAACCCAACCGCTTTCCGGATAGATTTGCGTGAACTCCCTCTGGCCGATCGATAAAACGGCGCCGCCGTGGTCGAAAATGAGCGAGCGGCTACTCGTGGTGCCTTGGTCGAATGAGAGAATGTAGGACATCGTAAGGAAGAAACTGCTTACAACTTCGATAATGTTTTTTCGAATCGCGTGATAATTCTATTTCGAATTGAGGACTGCGGCAAAATCTGTTTCGATGTATGAGTTTATCTCGTCGCGAACCCGGCGAAATGCAGCCAGCCGCGTCACCTCGTCGCCTTCGACCTCAGTCGGATCGCTGAAGGCATGATGGATAAGCTTTGTCGCGGCAGGGAAATATGGACAATTTTCCTTCGCGTTGTCGCAAACGGTGAGCACATACTCAATCTTCTCTCCAGCAAATTCATCTACCGATTTCGAACTGTTGCCTGATATATCGATTCCGATTTCTGCAAGAACCGCGATTGCTTCGGGCCGGACGATGCTTGGACGGGTGCCTGCGCTATAAATCGCATACGTCTCACCATATATATTGGTCATCAGGCCTTCGGCCATCTGGCTTCGTGCCGAATTGCCTGTACACAAGATCAAAATTCGCGGCTTGTTACCCATCAATCTTCTCCTCTGCGAGCAGCCATTTGAAAACAAACATCGCGGCAATCGCTCCGGTAAGCTGGGCTGTGATAAACATCGGAACACTTGAAGGGGCGATCCCCGCGAATGTGTTCGAAAACGATCGGGCAATCGTTACGGCCGGATTTGCAAAGGATGTCGAACTCGTAAACCAATATGCTGCAGTTATATAGAAGGCCACCATCGCACCGACGAGATTCGGATGAAATCTCAAACCAAGGCGAATAACTCCGATTAGGCCAAAGGTCGCGACAAACTCGCCGAGAAACTGGGCCGGGCCGTCGCGAAGTTTCGTTGACGTGTTGATCGCCGGAAGTTCGAACATCAGGTTGGCAATCACGACGCCCAGTACAGCTCCGCCGGTTTGAACAAATCCGTATCCAAAACTCGCCGTCCAACCCATCTTTCCATTCGTTGCTTCAGTTAACGTTACGACAGGGTTAAAGTGAGCACCTGATATATTACCAAAACCATATATGAGAACCATTAGGCCGGCTCCAGTAGCGATGGAATTGCCTAATAAAGCAATTGCGGAGTTTCCATTGGCCAATCGCTCGCCCATAATTCCCGATCCGACGACAATCGCCAGTAGGCCGGCAGTTCCTAAAAACTCGGCGGCAAGCTTCCGCGATAGATTCATTGTTACACCTTGTCGAGTGCTTGTTGGATATCAGATGCGAGATCGTCGATATTTTCAATCCCGACCGAAAGCCGGATCAGCCCGTCCGTGACGCCGGCTTTGAGGCGTTCCTCAGGCGGCAGAGCGGCATGCGTCATTGAAGCCGAATGCTGCAAGATCGTTTCGACGCCGCCGAGCGATGTTGCCAGCGTGCAAAGTCTTACGCCATTCACGAGAGCTTTTCCCGCTTCGACGGTGCCCACATCGAGTCCGATCATTCCGCCGAAACCCTTCATCTGCCGCTTTGCAATATCGTGATTCTGGTGTGTCTCCAAACCCGGATAGTGAACTGCTGTAACTTTAGGATGTGCCGATAACATATTCGCCAAAGCAAATGCATTAGAGTTATGGCGTTCCATTCTCAGCGCAAGCGTCTTGATCCCACGCATCACAAGCCACGCGACCTGCGGTGCGATGTTTCCACCGTAGAGTTTTGTGGTCGAAAGCCGCGCTTTCTCAACGATCTCTTTGTTACCGGCCATCAACCCGGCCGAGAGATCGCTGTGGCCGCCGAGATATTTCGTCGCGCTGTGAATAACTATGTCAACGCCAAGGTCCAGCGGCCGCTGGTTATATGGCGTGGCAAATGTATTGTCGGCTATAGTGTTGATGCCGTTCGCTTTGGCGATTTCCGTGACTGCGGCTATGTCCGTGATTCGCACCATCGGGTTCGAAGGCGTTTCGATCCAAAAGATTTTCGTGTTGTCACGGATAGCATTGCCATAATTTCCGGCATTAGCAGCGTTAATAAACGTAGTCGCGATCCCGAAATTGTCGTGTAAATGATGAAAAAAATTAGTTGCAGTCGAATACATCGATTCGGGAGCCACGATATGATCGCCAGTTTTCACGAGCGTTAGAACCGCTGCCGACACCGCCGCCATTCCCGATGCAAAAGCCAGAGCGTCGTCGCCGTTCTCGAGTTCGGCAGTTACCTTTTCCAACGCGGTTTGGGTAGGGTTTCCAAGACGGCCGTAGAAATAACCATCCTTCTCATGGTTATGAATCGCCGCGCCATCGTCGGCGTCTTTGAATGCGAAGACCGATGCCGAATAGATCGGAGCCGAAAGTGCTCCGTGATTCTGCGTGCGGTCTTCGCCTGCGTGAACCGCTAACGTATCGAAGGATTCGATATTCATTCTTATTTAACCTGTATATGCGCTATTTTCGGGACGCGTTATACTAACTGCTTCTGTAGCCGGACTGCAACACGTCGAAGCAGCATTTTCCTTTCCTTCTGTATTTTCGAACACTGTGAAAACTTCCCAACGATTGCCGTCCGGATCCTGGACCCAAGTTTTATCCTGAAGAGCATAGCAGCAATCGGTCTTCATTTCCTCTAGCGTAACGAGGCCGTTATTTGCCCAACGCTCGGTCATTTGCATAACTTCGTCGGTTGATTCAACCTGCAGGCCGAGGTGTGAAAGTGAACCCCCTTCGATGAAATCTCGTTGGTTCATTGTGAAGTTCAGCGGAGGATTGAGGATATCGAATTTAGCATAATCCGATCTCACCTTTACGGGTTCGATCCCGAACATCCTTTTGTAAAAACCGATACTGTCGACGACATTGCTTACATTGATTGAGAGATGTGTTTTCATTGATATTCTCCACATTAATTTTCATATACGTGATAACATATATGTTAAATCAAATATATATGCCGTACTCCGCTTTGTCAAGACAAAATTCCAATTATGTGATATTATTTTGCAATGAACGAAAATGCTTTAGCATATATGGAATCGTTTTACATGGCTCTTGCTGACAAAACGCGTCTGCGGCTTCTCAATTTACTACGTGATGAAGAGGTGTGCGTGTGCTTTTTTACCGAAGTGCTGGGCGACAGCCAGCCGAAGATCTCTCGCCACCTCGCGTATTTACGGAATGCTGGGATCGTTAAAGCTCGCCGCGATGGAAAGTGGATGCATTACAGCATCGTTGAACCGGACACGAATGGCGGCAAACGAGTTTTGGATGAAATCCTGGCCTGGCTGGACGATCAAGATGAAATGCGTATCGAGAGAGATAGATACAAGCGGGTCTGCTGCTCGCCCGAAATGCTTGTCCAGATCGCCCGGACGCCGATCACCTTCGCTTTGCCAAACGCCGATACGCGCGATGAGCCTGTTTACGAATATTCGCAATCGGCCCATAACGAGATTGACGAATTCTTGCTTTAGGCCTTCGTCTTATCTTTTGGATACGGACAGTTTCGGCATCCGTTATTGCAGCAGTAACCACGCTTTCGCAGGAAATTTGCGGTAAGAACCATCAAGCCGTTATCAAAATAATAATCAACGCCCTCCTTAAATTCCGGTTCTGTCGTATTAGATTTTGATTGCGGATTGTTATTACTTTTCATACAAAGCCAGAAATTCTTTGTTGCCCGCAGCACCGAAGATCGGCGATTCGATCATCCCGCTGACCCGCAACCCAATTCCTTCGGCAAACTGATTTATCTCCTGAACAACGCGTTCATGTTTTTCCGGCTCGCGAACAATTCCACCCTTTCCCACTTCGCCCTTGCCGACCTCGAACTGTGGTTTGATAAGCGTAATTATCCGACCTTTATCTGAAAGCATAGGCGGAAGCACCGGTAAAAGTTTAGTTACCGAGATGAAGGAAACATCCATCACAGCCAGATCAAATTTCTCCTCAAAATCATCGGAAACCAAATTTCGCGCGTTTGTATTTTCAAGTATCTGCACTCGCGGATCGTTTCTCAGGCTCCAAACGAGCTGATTTGTGCCGACATCGATCGCGACAATTCTCTTTGCTCCATTTTGCAATAGACAATCTGTAAAACCGCCGGTCGACGAACCTATGTCGATACAAACATATCCGACTGGACGAATATCAAAATGACGCAATGCCTGTTCGAGCTTTATCCCGCCACGCCCTACGTACTTTGACTCCGGCCCGTCGCCCTTTATCCGGATATTTACCTCCGCGCCAAACATCTCCGACGGTTTTTCAACCCGCTTTTCATCAACCAGCACCGAACCCGCCATCACGAGAGCCTGGGCCTTCGTCCGCGATTCCGTAAATCCGAGTTCGTGCAGCAATTTATCGATCCTTTCCTTTTTCATCAGTCGCGTATACGATAGCCCACGATCCCGCTATTGCTCGATGCTTCCTGCCTCGAAATCTACAATCTCAAAATCCGCGACGTTATAGCGGATCTGGATCGGTTGGCAGCAGACCTCGCAGTCTTCGATATAGCTTTGCCCTTCGAGCGATACATCCAAAATGAACGAGATCTCTTCCCAGCAATAGGGACATGTGAAAAAATGTTCTAATTCCATTAACTTTGTCTAATACCGTCGCGTTTTAGCTTCACGATCTCAAATGCTATTCTGACGCTTGATCAGGTCGATTATGGATCGGCAGATGAGTTAGCTCGAATTTAGCAGAATGGAATCCGGAACAAAACTTGGCAAGTTCGCAAAGTACGCATGGTTCGTACTCGCGTACAACCTCGTAGTCATTCTGTGGGGCGTTTTTCTTCGTGCTTCAAAATCCGGCGACGGCTGCGGCCAACATTGGCTTACCTGCCACGGTGAGGTCGTACCGTCAGCCCCGGAATTAAAGACAATCATTGAATTTTCGCATCGGATCACAAGCGCTCTCGATGGACTGTTCGTGATCGCGCTTCTCGTTTGGGCGATTCGTATTTGGTACGCTCATAGATCCCAAATCAGCTCATATGTTATGAAAATGGCCACCGCGTCGTTCGTTTTCGTTTTGATCGAAGGAGCGCTTGGTGCCGGTCTCGTATTGACCGGAAACACGGCGGAAACACTAACACCGGCACGTCCATTCTGGATGGCGGCGCATTTGATAAACACGCTGATCTTATTAAGTCTGCTTACGATCACGGCATGGTCCGCAAGCAGTAGGCGTCACGTCGGGTGGAGGGTTGCGCCAAAGTATTTGCGATGGATCGCGTTGGGTGCCGTGCTCATATTCCTCGTCGGGATCAGCGGCTCGGTCGCTGCCTTGAGCAGCATGATCTTTCCGTCGGGAACGGTCACTGAAGGCATCTTAAAGGATATCTCGCCGACTTCTCACATACTCTTGCGCATACGTCCGTTTCACCCGATCATCGCCGTTATCGCAGCCGTCTTCCTAACGTTTTGGGCAGGATGGATGAAGACAAATTTTAACGAATCTAAAGGTGTCGTCCGGTGGGCGAATATTCTCTCGATCCTTGTCGTAGTTCAGATAGCTTTCGGTGCGTTGACTCTCCTAACGCTTGCGCCTATCGTCATGCAGGTTGGCCATTTGCTTTTAGCTGACGCGATCTGGATCTCTTTTGTCCTGTTATCGCTCGATCTTCTTGGTTCGCCCGCGCAGGCGGATCAAGAGGACGTCCGCCAGTTCGCACCATCCGCGACCATTCCATCGAGCGAGATCTGAAGGTCCACGAGCTTTGACTTTACCTTTTCGTCCGTCGAGTCGGGCTCGACGTATATCGGTGCCCCGATCGTCAGCCGGGCACACGTGAATGGCACCGGTATTTGAAGCCTGTCCCAACTGCGGACCGTCCAATATTTTCGAAGTTCGACAACAAACGGCATCATTGGATTGCCAGTTTTCTTTGCCAAAAGAACCGCACCGCTTTTTGCCTCGTAGCGCGGGCCTTTCGGGCCGTCGACCGTTAAGGCCATCGGCACGCCCTGCCGCATCGATCTGATCATTTCAACAAGCGCCCCGACCCCGCCGCGTGTCGATGAACCGCGAATTGCTCCGTAACCTAACCTTTGAATAAAACGTGCAATATATTCGCCGTCCTTGCTTTGCGAGGTGATAACGGCGATCCCTCTGTTCCGGAAGAAATAGGTCGAGGCAAAGATCCGATCATGCCAGAAGGCATAGATCGGTATTTTCCCGGCAAACCCGATTGCTTCAAAATTTTCCCAACCTTCGACTTCAAAACGGATAGTTTGACCGATTATTACTATTAATAAGTAGAAGGCCCAATCCGCGAGTCGGATCGTAACACGGTCTTTTAACGAGTAATTCAAGAGCGATGCGAACCGGCCGGCTTTGTTTAATTCCTTTGACACAGATAGAGAATAAGTAGCAAGTTGAGGTATCATTTGCAACAAGAACAAATAAAGTTTCGTAATAATTATTGACATAAAGCGCGAATATGCAGAGAAACATTCTCATAATTGACGACCACAACGATTTAGCAAGTTCGCTGCGGTCCGTTTTTTCTGCGGCGGGCCACGCGGTAGAGGTGCTCGAATCGCGGGAAGAGGCGGTTGCCATCGGCAACATCGATGAATTTGACCTAGTTATCACCGATCTCGACGTTCACAATACGAAACCCGATCCGCACCTGAACGGCAACCACGGAACATGCTTGCCGGAGCCGACTGAAGGAGCTCCAGGTGAGCGGATCAAGGCCTTTAAGCTCTGCGCGACAAACTTTCGCCGGGATGAGTTCGACGAGAACGAACTGAAGAATTTTGTCGAGACGGTCCTTAATTTCAAGAACCGATATATCGATACGGTCGATTTTGTTAGAGAACTGCACGAAAAGATCGAATTCGAGCTGCCGAGTTCTATCTCGCCGATGCATTCCATTCTCGACTATCTTACGAAACGCGTCGAAAAACTAGGCGTGGTTGACGCAAATCAGTCGAATCTGTTTGTTGCTCTAGACGAAGCGTTTGTGAATGCGGTAAAGCACGGTAACAAGTTTAACGCACAGAAATTGATCCGCATAACCGCTGAATTGACCAACAAAGAAGCTTCTTTTACGGTCGAAGACGAGGGTGAAGGTTTTGATGTCAATTCGATCCCCGATCCGCTAGACCCGGCAAATCTTTTCAAAACATCCGGCCGAGGCGTTCTGTTTATTTACAACATTATGGACGAAGTGAAATATAACGAACGAGGAAATCGGCTAACGATGGTCAAAAAAAGCGGCAACCACAAACCGGCCGACAGCAAAAAATAGGCATTTTCCACCCGTCGAATCCTGCCAAATAATCGGATAGTTTATTTCAGTTTATCCAGCTCAGCCCGGATTTCCTCATTCGACGGGCGTTTGCGGTAATCAGATTCAACCTTTGCCCAGACTACTTTTCGCTTCTTATCCAAAACATAGACCGCGGGATGCGGAATGCCGTCAGAGCCCTGGCCTGCATAGGCCGGATCGTAAAGCCCGTAAGAATCGATAGTCTTGTGATTCGGGTCCGAAAGGAGCGGAAATAAGACATCGCCCTTGCCGTCCTTTGCAATCTTTGCCGCCAGATCTCTGCTCTTTCCCGCCGGATCGATACTTACGGCATAAAGAAGTACTTTTTCGCTTGTTTTGATCAAACTACGTAATTCGGCTAACTGCCGAGCGCAGAAAGGTCACCAGTAACCTCGATAAAAGACCAAAACCACGGGTTCCCGGACCTTTGAGAGCGTGATTTGCTTACCGGCCGTGCTGCTCAAAGTGAAATCAGGAGCGATTTCGCCGACCTTTAGTGGTTCGGCCCTTGATACTGGCGCCGCCATTTTACCGATGTTCGATTTGTTCTGTGCATTTATCTGCGCCCCGAAAGCAAACACGAAAATGGCAATCAGGAAAGTTATTTTTTGTTTCATAGGCCCAACCTTTGAAGATAATCACCAGTATTTCCAATTATACCGCAACGCATCGTTATTATTCCCGTGTGAATTCGCTTTATTGCACTGTCAAAACAGAACTTTGAGTTTATAATTTTTACTATGAAAGTAACGATCGCACAAATTAACACGACTAACGGCGATCTTGACGGAAATGTCGCCAAGATCCTAGCCGCGATCGAGAAGGCAAAAACCGACGGATCGGACCTTGTTGTGTTCCCTGAGGTGGTAACACACGGCTACACATCGCAGGATTGGTTTCAAGACCCGGATATCATCGAGCATTCGGACGAACCGCTCGAAAAGATCATCCTCGCAACCAAAGGAATTACCGCCGTCGTCGGGACGATTCACCCGAATAACAAGAAAGACGGGCGTCGTCTTTACAATTCGGCGGCGGTCATATCGAACGGGAAATTGGTACGTTTCGTCAACAAAACTCTTCTTCCCGAATACGATGTATTTGACGACCCGAGATATTTCGAACCCGAAACCGATCCCGACGGCATCGTTAAGATATTCGACCGCGAGGGAAAAGGTCATAACATAGGTGTTGTAGTTTGTGAAGATTTCTGGAACGACAAGACATTTTGGAAGGAACGGCTTTATGAGGAAGACCCGACCGATATTGTTGTCCAGCAGGGAGCCGAAGTCATCGTCGCGATCAATGCGTCGCCATTTAACAAAGGAAAGATAAAGCTTCGATGCGACATGGTTTCGCATCGGGCAAAACTCGCAAAAACGCCGGTTGTTTTTGTGAATTTGGTCGGCGGAAACGACGGGATCATTTTCGATGGGGCAAGTCTTGTTGCTGACGAGGAAGGCGACATTATCCTACAAGCTGCGGCGTTCGAGGAATTTGTCGAAACCGTCGAGCTCGATGTCCGTAAGCCGGATGCACGAGGCATTACGGGCAGCGAAACCGAATCCATCCGGCAGGCCCTTGTCCTGGGCATCCGCGATTATGCCCGTAAGAATGGCTTTGCGAAATGCGTTCTTGGCCTTTCCGGCGGCATCGATTCGAGCCTGGTTGCCGCTCTCGCCGCCGAAGCGATAGGCGCTGAAAATTTACTTTGTGTAATGATGCCGTCGCCGTTTTCCTCCGAGGGAAGTATTACGGATTCCGAAGAGCTGGTTAAAAACCTTGGCTGCAAGAGCCGGATCGAGCCAATATCCGCGACCTTCGAGGTTCTTCGGAAGCAAATGAATCTTCATAAGCCGACAAAAGGCGGAGAAAGCCTCGCCGCTGAGAACATGCAGTCGCGGCTTCGCGGCGTGATCCTGATGGCGATCTCCAATGCGGAAGGCCGTCTGCTTCTGTCCACCGGCAATAAGTCGGAGCTTGCCGTCGGCTACTGTACGCTCTATGGCGACACAAACGGCGGTCTGGCCGTGCTAGGCGACGTGCTGAAGACCGAGGTATGGACGGTTGCCCGAAACATCAATGAACGGGCCGGTCACGAGATAATCCCGAACAAGATCATTGACAAGAAGCCATCCGCCGAACTTGCGCCAAATCAATTCGACCAGGACAGTTTGCCGCCTTATGAATTAATGGACCCAGTATTGCAGCTTTATTTCGAGCAAAAACTCTCGCCCAAAGAGATCATCGCCGCCGGCAACGATCCGGATCTTGTTTTCAGCCTGCTGAACAAGGTCGAACACCCTGCCAACGAATTCAAGCGGCAGCAGCTTCCGCCAACCCTGATCGTATCGAAAAACGCCATAGGAGTCGGCAGACGAAGACCGATCACTCATAAATACAGGCGTTCCGCTAACTTTGCATGATTAAGTATCGTTTAGAGTCCATTCAGTCAGTTTAAGGAGACCAATGAAAAATTTCACAATATCACTCGCAATTGTTCTCGTGTTCGTTTCCAGTTACGCTGCTCAAACCCAACCAGAAAGGCGCATGATCGAAGTTTCCGGGTCGGCTGAACGGTTGATCACGCCGAATGAGTTCACGTTCAAGATCACGCTCATCGAACGAATCGAGAACAAGCAAAAGATAACAATAGAACAGCAGGAAGCGTCACTCCGTAGCGAACTTTCGAATCTGGGCGTCGATGTCTCAAAAGACCTCTCTATTTATGACATCTCGTCGACCTATTTCCGGCAGAAAAAGATCAAGGATGTTTTGGGTACAAAAGATTACCGCCTGAAAATTCGCGATTTGAACAAAATCGCCCGGCTGCAGGAGCTGGCGGACCGCTTGAATATTGCCAAGCTCGACCTTACTGACACGGATCATTCTGAAATGACGACGCTTCGCCGCGAGACAAAAATGCAGGCGATTAAGTCTGCTAAAGAGAAGGCCGCATACCTGCTTGACGCGATTGGCGAACGAATCGGCAAGGCGGTGTTTGTCAAAGAGATCGAGGAGGAAACCCCGCGGTATATCGCGGGAGGTGTATTAAGCAACTCAAATTATACCAGTAATACAAGTGGTCGCGGTTCGGCCGATTCCGATTCTGATCTTTCGTTTTCTCAGATCAAGATTAGATTTGTGATCGTCGCAAAGTTCGAGATCGAATGAGTTATTCTTTGTGCAAGAAGTTTCCCTTGGCTCCGTTCGATATTCATCGGCACCTTGCTGAAGTTATTTTATGGAGAATTTTTTTTGTCCAGATTCGACAGCCCGCTGAATAATATCAAGATCGCAAGCCCCTGTTCTGCAAATTGGCAAGAAATGTACGGCAATGAAGGCAAGCGCTTTTGCGGCGACTGTAAGCTAAACGTTTACAATCTTTCGGGAATGACGAAATACGACGCAGAAAACCTGCTCATGACTTCAGAGGGTCGGGTTTGCGTTCGGTATTTCAAACGGAGCGATGGAACCGTTCTCACAGCCGATTGCCCGGTTGGCTGGGCTAAGGTCAAAGAACGACTATCCGTATTCACAACTGCGATCTTCTCGCTGCTTATAGCTCTCGTTAGCGGTGTGTTTGCGGTTTCGGTTTTGAAGAATCCCGGTGACGCTGTTCGCCGGCTGACCGTACCGTTTGCCACACCTACGCCGAAATACGAACAGCTTATGGGTGCGATCACTGTGCCAAATCCAAGCCCGGAGCGGAACCCGATGTCAGACGTTAATCTGGAAGGTTGGAAGGTGGGAAAACCGGCAATGCCGGCAAGGAAATTCGCCGAATAGTCCCGGCAATATGATCTGTTTCCACGAATACAAAAGCCGTCAGTGCAAGCTGACGGCTTTTTCGAGTAGGCGTCTAACGGTTAATCATTTCTTCACGTAATAACCCTGACGGGCCCGCACCCGCAAATTGCCGGGTGTCTTCAGCCCGACTTCTAGCTTCACATACTTGTTTAGAGGAAACTCTGATTCCGAATAGTATTGGACAAGATATTGGGCGCGGAGCTCGTTGGCTAGTTGCTTGAAGATCAGTTCGAGTACTTCAGTGTTCTTACGAATATTGACCGAGTTTTGCATCTGATCTTTTGTGTCGATAGGCTGAAACTTCGGCAAAAAAGCGGTTCCACCCGTCTCATTGGAAAATGTCTGCATATTTTCCTGACCAAATACGCTCATTTTATTAAGCAGATATGAGCTTCCGCCCGGATTTATGGAATAATGAACTACATCCGCATCCTGCAAGCCTTTTAGTACCTTTCTTCGTTCAGAAATTTTGGCTGCCTGCTGAGCTTGCATCACCAAACTCCCAAGCCGTTTTAGGTCTGGGTCGGGTCTATTGTCAACAATATTTCGTTCGAAGTTTCTCTGGGCTTTCTGTACGCCATCGCTAAAATTATCTTCGCCGTCGGATATAACGACGATAACCCGTCGCCGGCCTTGCGGCGAGTTTATTCTCAAGAAATCTGCCGCAGTGCGAATGCTGTCGAAAAAGGCGGTCGCTCCTTTCTGCGGAGAAATAGACATCGTGCTAATGATTGATTTCTCCGCTGTATCACGCGCTTGAATCAACACCGGCTTTTGACCAACAGTGAATATGGTTGCACGATCTTCCGAGCGAAGAACCTCACGTAAAAATTTCGCCGCAGTCTCTTGTTGAAACTTGAACATTGCATCGGTGCTCGCCGACACATCAAAAAGCAAAGCGATCTCGAGCGGCACATTCTCCGCATTTCCAACAGTATCTAGGGTTTGCGGTTTATTCTCTTCAGAGATCCGGAAGCTATCCGCTTTCAGCCCCAGCACTGGTTCGCCGTTTGAATCAATAACCGATACCGGCACGACAATAAGCCGCGAATCAACCTTAATGACCTGATCCTCTTCTTTAATTGGCGGTGTCGGCGATGCCGTTTGGGCTAGGGATGATAAGCACGAAGCTGCGAATAGTACAAAAAAGAGCGAAATTTTGACGGTATTGCTAGGTGTCATAATATTAAAGCAGAGGTTTCGGAGACTTTGGAAAATAGAGATACCTCGCAATAGGTTAGAGGGCAAAAGAATGAAAAAGGTTTTCACCGATCTCATTTTTTTGCCCTCCAAACTGGTGCGTGTAAACTAACTATTTATTCGTTGTCAGTGGCAGGGTCCTGAGCGACCGACCGAACCTCAACATTCTGGTTCATACCACGGCTGACAAGAAGCTTGACTTCAACACGGCGATTCTGCTCGCGGCCCTCGCGGGTCGTGTTGTCTGCAAGTGCTTGAAGTTCGCCAAAACCATACGACTGTCCGATTCTGCGGAGCGGTACGTTGTGGGTCTCAACCATATAGTCGATAACGGCCTGAGCACGACGCTGGCTTAATGCCTTATTCTTCGCTGTGCCTCCGTCTGCCGATGCAAAACCTGTAACTTCGATCACATAGCCCTTCATCGTCATCGCAGCCGTCGCAACTTCGTCGAGCGAAGCCTTGCCTTCCGGAGAAAGAATTGCACTATTGACGCGGAAATTAACCGTCGCGGTTGACTGAACAACATAGTCGTCCATTGCCGTAATTCTCTGATTCGTTGCGTTTACGCCTGCGATCGCAGCATCGGCTGTGTCCTGAGCGGCCTTCGCACCGCCGCGAGCCGCATTCGAGATCGCCATAAGTTCATCGATCTGGCCCGAAACACGCTGTGCATTCTCTTCAGCCTGCGTCAAACGAGCCTCTGCTGGGCCCACTCGGCTGTCGATCGATTGTGCAACTCGAAAATCGTCTTTTCCAAAACGAATCTTCGTCGCCGCCAAACCGCCGGTGTTGTCGCCGCGGCCTTCTGCTTCAAGGCTCAATCCGCGAACAAGCTGATTGGTTGCGACCTTGTCGCCTCCGCCGAAAAATCCGCCTTTAGTTTTAATGCTCGTGGTCGGAGCAATCATTATTTTGGTCTGAACACCGACAGAGTCTCGAACGATTACGCTCGTGTCATCCTGTGCGACGACGACGCCCTTGATCTTATATTTTTGACCAGCAGCCAAATTGCGGATTTGATCGTCTTGAGCGAAAACGCTCATTGCACCGATCGCCAGGGTCAAAATCAAAACCGATAGTTTCTTAATCATAATCTAAACTCCTTCCTAACCTAGTTGAA
>JAYSON010000433.1:0-1621 GCA_043722725.1 Chloracidobacterium sp. | reverse complement strand
CCATGACGAGCGATTTTGCCAACGATAGTTTTCGTTTGGATGTCTGCCAATAGTTCATTTTTCGCGGAAAATTCTACAAACAGGACGCTCCAACGGAGCTAAAGAAGAAAAGGGACGAAGACTTTCGCCTTCATCCCTAATCATTCATCCTTCATTCCTCTATTACGCCGTCACCGGATTGTTCGGCGTTATTGGCGGAAGTATTTGTTTTTTGACCCGGCTCTTTGCCTTCACGTCTTCGGATTCAGGCGTACCGCCATCGTCAGTCGTCGAAGGTACGGCTTCATTTTCGTGGAGCGGAAGGCCCGCAATTACGCGGCGGATCTGGGCATTGTCGAGCGATTCGAATTCCAGCAAAGCCTCGGTCAGGCGTTCCACCGAAACGCGGTTCTCGGTCAGAATCTTCGTCGCCCGGGCATATTGCTCAGACACGATCCTGTTCACTTCCTGATCGATCTTGATCGCCGTATCTTCCGAAAAATCACGGTGCTGAGCAATTTCACGTCCAAGGAAGATCTGCTCTTCCTTCTTGCCGTAGGCCAATGGCCCAAGATCCGACATGCCGTACTGGCAGACCATTGCACGGGCAATTTCGGTCGCCTTTTCGATATCGTTTGAGGCACCTGTTGTCACCTGGCCGATGAAAAGCTCTTCGGCAATGCGTCCGCCCATCGAGTTTGCGATCATCGCCAGCAGCTCTTCTTTTGTCCGGCCAAGAATGTCCGCTTCGGGCAAAAAGTACGTAATGCCAAGGGCGCGCCCACGCGGAACGATAGTAACCTTGTGCACCGGATCACTTTCCGGGATGTTCATGCCGACGAGTGCGTGACCGGCTTCGTGGATAGCTGTCAGGCGTTTTTCCTTATCGGACATCACCATGCTGCGGCGTTCCGGGCCCATCATCACCTTGTCCTTTGCGAACTCGAGGTCCCTAAGAGTAACAACCTTCTGGTCGCGGCGGGCCGCAATAAGAGCTGCTTCGTTGACCAGATTCGCGAGATCTGCGCCGGTAAATCCGGGCGTCCCACGGGCGATAATGTTGATTTCCACGCCCTCATCCAACGGAATCTTACGAGTGTGAACCTTTAGAATTCCCTCACGTCCGCGAACGTCGGGATACGAAACGACAACTTGTCGGTCAAAGCGTCCAGGGCGAAGAAGCGCCGGGTCGAGAACGTCGGGCCTGTTGGTCGAAGCCATCAAGATCACGCCGTCGTTCGATTCAAAACCGTCCATTTCGACGAGAAGCTGATTGAGCGTCTGCTCGCGTTCATCGTGGCCGCCGCCAAGGCCGGCACCGCGATGACGTCCAACGGCGTCGATCTCGTCAATAAATATAATACAGGGCGCATTCTTTTTGCCCTGTTCGAACAAATCGCGGACGCGACTTGCACCGACGCCGACGAACATTTCAACAAAGTCCGAACCGGAGATCGAGAAAAACGGAACGTTTGCCTCACCGGCAACGGCCTTTGCAAGTAAAGTTTTACCGGTTCCCGGAGGGCCCATCATCAAAACACCTTTAGGGATTTTGCCGCCGAGCTTTTGATATTTTTGCGGGTCTTTGAGAAATTCGATGATCTCCTGCAGCTCTTCTTTTGGCTCTTCGACCCCCGCGACA
>JAYSON010000432.1:0-1567 GCA_043722725.1 Chloracidobacterium sp. | reverse complement strand
CAATTATCCTCGGAATCGTTCAAGGACTTACCGAATTTATTCCTATTAGCTCCACGGCCCATCTGGTTTTCGCCAGCCGCTGGACCAATCTTTACGACGGAAATGCCTCGCAAATAACAGCGACGATGGCGGTGATTCAATTGGGGACGCTGGCGGCGGTATTCGTCTATTTCGCCACCGATATTTGGAGTATTTCTTCCGCATTTGTTCGAGATCACTTTGCGTTAGCAACCGGAAAGCGGGGAACGAGATTCTCCGGAACAGACGGCGTGCGGCCGACTTGGTTGTCCGAAGATGCCTGGCTGGGGTGGCTTATAATCATCGGTTCGATTCCGATCGGTACGGTAGGTCTTTTATTTAAGGATTTTATTGAGGGCGAAGGCACAAAGAATCTTTGGACGATATCGATAATGTTGATCGCCATAGCGATTTTACTCGGCATTGCCGAAGTTGTTGGAAGCCAGCGTAAAAACTCCCGTAATCTTGGAATAACGGATGCGATAGTCGTCGGGTTAGCTCAGGTGCTGGCATTGATGCCGGGCGCGAGCCGTTCGGGTTCGACGATCATGGGCGGCCTTTTTGCCGGACAAACGCGCGAAACGGCGGCGAGATTTTCGTTTCTTCTTTCGATACCGGCCATCACCGCAAGCGGCTTGCTGGAATTGAAAGAGGCGTGGCACATTTTACCGCAAGATAGTTTTATGCCGCTTCTCGTTGCGACTATTGTTTCGGGCATCGTCGGATATCTTGCTATTTGGTTCCTAATGGCTTTTCTGCGAAAAAATTCGACCGCTATTTTTATAGCCTACCGGCTCGTTCTGGGAGCAGTTATTATGGTTCTATTATGGCAGGGCGTAATAAATCCGAGTATTTAGTTGCTTCGCGAACCCCGCATCATAGCGTGAGAAAAATCTTGGTTTGTGGAAGTAGAGGAATTTCACGCAAAGACGCAATGCTCGCTGAGTAAGAACGAAATGGACAAGCGTTGGACAATCACAAAACACGATTTTGAAGCGGTAAAGACTCTCTCTGAAAAGTTAGCGGTTTCGCCGTTAATTGCCGCCCTGTTAATCTCACGCGGTTATGAAACAGAAGAAAAAGCTCACAAATTTCTAAATCCTCAATATGGCGATCTGCACGAACCGTTTCTTCTGAAAGGCATGAAGGAAGCCGTGGGGCGCGTACTGAAAGCCATTGACAATAACGAAAAGATCCTGATTTGGGGCGACTATGATGTAGATGGAACTACCGGAACAGTTCTTTTACGAAAGACGCTGGCGATTCTCGGAGCGGAAACCGGTTTTCACGTCCCTAATCGCTTTACCGAAGGTTACGGCATCAATATTCCGGCGCTCGAAGAAGCAAAAAACAATGGCTTTACGCTTGCGATCAGTGTGGATTGCGGCATCCGCAGTTTTGGGCCGCTCGAATGGGCGCGAGATAATGGGCTTGATTTTATCGTCACGGATCATCATTTAACGGATGAAGTAAGAGGAAATCCGCCGGCGGTTGCGATTGTAAATCCAAATCAAACCGGCTGTCTCTATCCCGATAAAAATCTCGCGGG
>JAYSON010000431.1:0-5021 GCA_043722725.1 Chloracidobacterium sp. | reverse complement strand
TGAGTTTACGGTCTACCAGGCCTTTTTGCTTGAGAAGGAAAACGGCATCCTGTTGGTCCTTGAAGCGGCCGGCGATATATTTTAGAATGACGAGCCATTCCGCCGTAACGATCGGCAGGCCATTGGGCAAGACATACGCTTCTTTCAGGGCATTTTCATAGAAGATGCGGGCATCGTCCTTTCGTACGATCCAATCCAGGGGAACTTTTAATTTACCGACAGCAACCTGATAACGTTCGCCGCCGAACCCGAGCCGCCGTTCGGCTTCAATCGGCAGGACGGCAGAAGCGATTACATCGACATCTTTGGTCAGACGCGGCCCTCCGTAGAAATGCATGGCGATTCCAACTACCAAAGCAAAGTCGATCTTATTTTTCTTCGCCAGCGAAGCGTACTTTTTTACCGCTCTAACCCCGGCCTCGGTCGCAATCATGGGATTCGGATTATTGTTCATATTCCGGTCAACCATTCTGATAATTTCTTCTCTCGTCATCATTCACGCGTATTATACAGTTCAATTGAGGATTGTGGTAGGGTTAGCCCTCGCTGCAAAAGCCCGCACGTAAGTAAGGGCGTCATGCTCATGTTCAGCGTTACGCCCTTGCTGACGCGTGGGCTTCTGGACTGCATCTGCTCAAAGCGAGTTATTGCCACGTCGCTAGCGACGAGAATAAAAAGTGTTCGTAATCCATTGCATCCGTGATACAATATCGCGTCTCTAGGTCTTTGACATTAAAGAAGTGATAACCTGATGAGCGTGTTGACCAGCCCGCAAAGCCCTTTCGGTTTCCCGAAACATGTTCCGCAGTCAACTCGTTTCGGCAGGATAGTGGTACATTGCGAAGTGGCCGCTAACTCAAATGTGCACTTTGACTTAGCCGATTTCGACCGTCAGGAGCATTCGCGGATAAAATGTTTTTTCAAAAACGGCGAATTATGGGCCGGTGCGAGCCGTAAATGCTGCATTCACAATTGGTTGCCTGTTCCATCGCGACTCGGAACGAGCCCGGAACGAGCCGGAACAAAGTTTGACGAGCAGACAGCACCGACTCCGATAAAATCGGCCGAATGCCAATATCAGCGTGGGTCTGTCCGGTCGACAATTACTTAGACAGTGGGTTGCCCACAAACTATAATCAAACAGGGAAGCCATTTGGCTGCTGCTCCATGAACTTCGAACGACTCTTCAAAATCCTTTCCTACTCAGCTGTTCTTTGCGGCTTTTTCTCGTTGTGGGTTTCGGGGACGTTTGGTGTTGTCGGTACGGCGATGTTTGTTGCGGTGATGATCACGGCATGGATTCTTGAAGGCTCACGGTGGCAGATATCGGAGCGTTGGGGAACAGCTCTGATAGTACTGGCGTTGCCATTGTATTTCGCCGGATACAAGTATGGATTTTTCGGCACATCGGACAGCGGAGCGATGCTCGCTGGCATACTCGGACGGCTGATACTTTCTTTGACCGCGATCAAGCTTTTGCAAAGGAAATCGGACCGCGACTGGATGTTTCTTTACCTGATGGCGTTTTTTGAGGTGCTGCTGGCGGCCGGACTAAGCATCAGCGCTCTCTATCTGCTTTCGTTTATCGTTTACGTTTTTATCATGGCCTGCACGATTATTATGTTTGAGATTAAGAAGACAGACCGTGCGACGAGCGAAAAAACGGATCCGACCGGCTCTAAGACAAATGAGACGAGATTGGCCGGTTTGCCAATCAGACGGCTGCCGGGCACGGCCCTTATCCTGATCGGCTTCATCATTGTTTTTGCCACGCCGATGTTTTTTCTTCTGCCGCGTGTCGGCGGTGCGGGGATCGGCGGAAATCAGACCGGCGTCTCGACATCATCGGGATTTTCGGATACGGTAAAGCTCGGTGGGATCGGGAACATTCAGCAAAATGACGCGGTTGTCATGCGGGTGCGGCTTGAAAGTGATAGTACGAAACGCACGAGTTTAAGGTGGCGTGGTGTCGCTCTCGATACATTCGACAACCGGTCATGGAGCCGAACAAAAGCCGGGTCAAAAGAAACGAATGAAAAAGGTGACCGCGACTTTATTCAGGTAGATTTGCCGACAGACCGTGAGCTCCTGACGCTTCAAACGATATATCTCGAACCGCTCGACACGCCGGTGCTTTTTGCGCTCTCACGCGCGGTCGTTGTGAAGGGCAATTTTCCGATGCTCTTTAAGGACGCTCACGGGGCGTTGACATTTCCGCGCGTCGGCGAACGCATAAGCTACAAGGTCCTTTCGGACCGCGCTCTGCCGAACGCCGCCCAGCTGCAAGCGGATGATGTCCGCTATCCCTCCGACGTGGAAAATTATCTCCAACTGCCACCAATAATGGACACGCGGATACGGGATTTTGCAACCCAGATCACAAAGGGTTCTAAGAATCGTTACGATACCGCAAAGTCTATTGAATCGTACCTGCAGAACAGTTTCGGCTACACGCTTGAGCAAAAGGCGTCCGGCGACCAGCCGTTGGCCGATTTTCTATTCAATGTTAAGGAAGGCCATTGCGAATATTTTGCGACGGCGATGGCTGTCATGCTGCGGACGCAGGGAATTGCGACACGCATCGTCAACGGCTTTTCCGAGGGCGAATATAACGAGGCGGCCGATGTTTTTGTCGTAAAGCAGAAAAACGCCCATTCTTGGGTCGAGGTCTATTTTCCAGGCGAGAACGTCTGGGTGCCGTTCGACCCGACGCCGTTTGCCGGACAGAGTGCGGATGGCACCACTGTCGGTATCGCCGGGCAACTCGGGAAATATCTTGAGGCAATCGAAACCTTTTGGATACAGTATTTCGTTGCGTTCGATAACCAGGAGCAGCGTTCGCTCTTAACATCGGTTAAGAAAAGTGTCGGCGAATATCAAACGAAAACGTCTGGCGTGGTCAATCAGCTTTTCGATCGTTTCTCGGACTGGTGGCGGGAGATCCGCGGGGATAAGGGCATAGAGATAAGCGTCGCGGCGGCTGTCCGCGGAGTGTTATATTTGGCGGCTGCTTTTGTCGGTTTGTTTATGCTTGTTTGGTTTTATCGAAGGTTGGTAAAGTTAAAGGTTTGGAGCCGCATTTGGGAATGGCTATTTGAGCGTCAGCGTGCGACTATCGTCGAATTCTACGAGCGCATGCAAAAGGTTTTGGCGGACAAAGGCTTTACACGCGAGCCGCATGAAACGCCGCTTGAGTTCGCATTTGCGGTCGGTATGCCCGAAGCGTTGAAGATAACCGAGAAATATAACAGCGTGCGGTTTGGTGAAAAGAACTTGTCCACAACGGAAGCTCACGAAATAGAAAACTGGCTGGAAAATTTAGAAAACGCAGATACCAACAAATAAGATACCTGCGTCTGCGGTTTCAGTTTCGGGGTTGAAGGCAAATACTAACTTTCGTCCTCGTCGTCACTGTCGGTTTTTTTCTTTTCTGTATTCGCTGGCGGAGCAGCAGGAGCCGTGCCTTTGATCGTTAAGGTACCGGACTTCTGGTCGATTTGCTTGCCGCTTTCGTCCGACAGTGTTGCCACGACCTTATATTCACCAGGCAACGGCGACGAAAATGACTGCCACAAGATCATCGATCCTTCCACATCCGTAGACTTTTGACCAACTTCTTCGCCTTTACCTTTGCCCTGGACGTTTTCATAAGTGATCTTGAAATTCAGTTTGTTTTTACCCGACGCATTCGACACGGTAGCAACCGCGTAAATATCCTCACCGGTGTTGAATGAAGTTGCTGCGGGATCGCCTTTTTCATTTTTGCCGAACTTTAACTCGCTTATATTCGCCGTCGTAAAACTGCCGCTGCACGCCGCAGCAATAAAAACCAGAACGCCGATCGCAAAAATTGCGCCGATATGTTTTTTCATAGGATCTTCCTTCTAAGTTATTTGGACTATCACTGAGCTGTGTGGAACGCGCCAAGTTTAATCAATCGGCCACTCGCTGGCAAACCGCCCGAGGGCAAAAAGCTGCATTTTTGTGGTAATCTATATGTTTACGTAAAGTACGGATTTGCAGTATGAAAAAAGTTGGATTTGTCAGCCTCGGCTGCCCTAAGAATCTCGTTGATAGCGAGGTCATGATGGGGCAATTGGCGGAGGCGGGCTACGAAATTACAAATAATGCTGAGGAGGCCGATACGGTTGTCGTCAACACGTGCGGTTTTATCGAATCGGCGAAGCAGGAGTCTATCGATGCGATCCTTGAGGCTACCCGATGGAAAACGAGCGGCAAAGCGAACCGCGTGATCGTCGCCGGCTGTCTTGTCGAGCGTTACCGCGACGATCTGATGAAGGAACTGCCGGAGGTTGACGCGTTCATTGGCACATCGCAGGTCAACGACATTCTGAAAGCGGCGAATGAGGAGTTTGACGCAAAAGAACTCACGATGACGCCAATTGGCAACAAATCCGCGACATATCTTTACGACGAATACACGCCGCGGATGCGTGCGACTGAATCGCACACTGCCTTTATCAAAATCGCGGAAGGCTGTGACCGGCCGTGCGCATTTTGTTCGATTCCGGCTATGCGAGGCTCTTTTAGATCGCGTCGGTTTGGCTCGATAGTCGAAGAAGCGAGAAATTTGGCAAAACAAGGCGTGAAGGAACTCGTTCTGATAGCACAGGATTCATCGCGGTATGGCGAAGACCTCGGCGAGGTTGACGCATTGGCCGCGCTGATTCGGGCGCTTGGAGAGATCGACGATATCGAATGGGTCCGCGTTATGTACACTTACCCGACGCATATTTCCGACGCATTCCTCGCTGCCATCGCAGAAACGCCAAAGGCAGTCAAATATCTAGATATGCCGCTACAGCACGCCTCGCGAAATGTTCTGAAATTGATGAAACGCGGCGGGAATCGTGAATCGCTCGAAAAATTGATCGGACGAGTTCGCGAGAAAGTTCCGGGCATTGCCGTCCGCACAACATTCATCACAGGCTTTCCTGGCGAGACGGACGAAGATTTCGGAGAATTGATCAAATTCGTGCAGAACTGCCGTTTCGATAATC
>JAYSON010000430.1:0-3274 GCA_043722725.1 Chloracidobacterium sp. | reverse complement strand
GGACGCCAATTCGAATGCCCGACCGCAGAGAGCGCCGTCGCCGAGCGTCCGGAATAGCTGTGGCGCAGCACGACGATTTCGTGCCTACCGGTGGTAAGTTTTGCGGCCATCACAGCCGTGTCATCCGCCTCTGTGCCGCTGCTTGAGAAAAAGGATTTTTTCAGGCGTCCGGGTGTGATCTCAGCCAGCTTCTCAGCAAGATTAGATTGATTCGGGTTCGCATACAACGCCGACGAGTGCTGGAGCGTGTTGTTTTGAGCAATGACAGCCTCATTGATCTTCGGGTTCGCGTGCCCGACGCTGACGGTGAGAACGCCGCCGAAGCAATCGAGATAGCGATTACCCTGATCGTCCCAAACATACTCGCCTTCGCCGCGAACTAGCGCGACGGGTTCCTGATAATAGGTGGCGACGGCCGGGAAAAGAAACTCTTTGTGTTTCCGGACCGCGTCCGAAACCGTCGATTTTTGTTCTGCTTGGTTCATTTGTCTTTAATTTCGTCGATCGAATCGTCAAACATCTGTACGATGTCACGTGAGCTGTGCAAAATGCGGTAAATTTCGACACCGTTTCCGGCCTGAAAATAAAATATGTTGAAGTCATTGTATGGAAACAATCGTAAGCCGGCCATAAGATCATCGTTTAAAGATCCGGCCCGTGGGTTATCGCCGAGCATCGCAACTCTCGCGATCAATTCGTCAATCGTATTATCGGCGTAATAAGCACTATCTCTCGAAATGAACGTCCATATTTCATCGAGGTCGGAGAAGGCAAGCTCGGAAATTTCAACGTTTTCTATCTCAGGCAGTTCCATTCGATTCTCGCAATTTTGCCTCAAGCCGTTCGCGTCCTCTTCTCTTAATATCGGCAGCAAAATTCTCAAAATCCTCTCTAGTTCGAAGAGTGATCGATTGGCCGTTCCTGATCTGGTCGACGCCAAGCATAATCTCACGGCGCAGTTCGTCGAGGCGGATGCGTTTAAGCTCGTCGTGATCCTGCAGAAGGCGCAGACCCTCGCGGATGACTTCGCTTGCCGAATTGTACCGGCCGGATTTTACTTTATCGTTGACCAGTTTTTCGAGTTCGGGTGTTAATGAAACATTCATAAATTCTTACTCTCCTGAAAACCAAGAGTAAAGAGATTAACAATCTATGTCAATCTTTGTTATTCGATAAGACGTCATTCGATATCTGGATTACAGCGGCGATATCTGTTCGAGCGATTCGGTCTTCGACGCGCTCGATTTGACGGGTCGGCAATTCGATGACTGCGTCATCCGCTTGAGCATCTTCTCCGGCATGCCGGTACGCCCGCAATGCTTCTTCGCGATTGCCTGTTTTGAGATACCCTATATCCTGTTGCTCAAATCGATGTTGTGTCGGTGATTAAAACAACGAACCTTTGTCGTCCTTGCCCATCATCGCTTTGCGGACTTGCGGGATCTGGGGGCCACCGTACGACAAAAATGCGTCATGAAATTGCTTCCACGCCGAACGGCCGCCACGCGATGCGGTCCAATCTTCGCGGAGCTTTTTGATCATCAGCTTGCCCATCGTGTAGTTCAGATACGCCGGGTCGAAGGTGCCGCGGTTTGCCTGCTGCTCGGCGTTGCCTTCGTCCTGCAGTCCTTGCTCTATAAACATTTTCTTGGATTCCGCGACCGTCATTCCCTTCGTGTGAAGGCCGATAGCTGAAATGAAACGTACATTTCTAAGCAATGTTTCCTGTAATTGTCCGAGATGCAACTCCGCATCGCCCGCTCCAAGGCCGGCTTCGTACATCATCTCCTCGGTGTAATGCGCCCAGCCTTCTGCGTACGCATAGCCGACAAACACCTGTCCGAACTTCGATTTCGAGCGGTTGGAATGCAGGAAGTTCAAAAAATGGCCTGGATAACCCTCATGCACGGACGTGAATAGCAGGCTTCCCTTTCCGGGGATATATGCGTCCTGCTTTTCTTTTGACCACGACGGATCGGGTGGCGACACGTAATAAATCGACGGCAAACCTTTCTCGTACGGGCCGGGAATATTGATGTACGCAAAGTTCCACGCTTTGTACGGCGGTGCCTGCGCGACCTTGCACTCCTCGGTGCCGGGAACTGTGACAATATCTTTGTCGAGCGAGAATTTCCGCAGCTCGGCAAGCTGTTTTGTTGCGGCTTCGACGAGATCTTTTCCCTCGGCTTTGCTCGCGTTCGCTTTGTTGTTGCAATCGATCAGCGACATGCCGGGTGCATATTTCTCACATTCAGCCTTGAAAGCAGCGAGGTTGCGGTCGAGATCGGCCTTGGCAATTTCCTCGAGTTTTGCGAGATCGATATCGACGCCCTCGGTCTGCTTTAGCATCTGCTTGAACTTGTCGGCACCTAAAGCATAAGATTGTTCGTTGGGAAGTGCGGTATCCTTCGATAAGTGAGCAACGAATCCTTCGACAGCTCTTATTGCTCCCTCATTCGCTTCCTTAAACTCCTTTTGCAATTGCTCATCTTTCACCGATTCAAACACTTTCGGAACGTCTTTAGCGTAAAAATCAGAAAGCCCGCCGATCGTTGTTTTCCCGATTTTCGTCAGCGGTGTTGACAATGGAAGTTTCAGGTTTGCTTTAACGTTTTCAAGGGCCGAAGGAACATTTTTCGCATATGCTGTGTAGGCCTTTATCCGCGTTTCAAGCGGAGCGTACTCACGCGAAACGTAAACATCGGGGTCGAGCGCGTCAGAATAAAAATCGGGATTCGTATGCGGCTGATCGGCCGTCTCGCGCCAAAAAATGTCTTTGTCCAATTGTGAGATCAGATAATCGCGTTCGAAACGCTGACGTTCGTCGAGATCGGTGTCTTTGAATTCCACAGCCTTTTCGCGTTCGCTTTTCAGGCGGGCGATCTCTTTTGTCAAACCCTCCGGCGACCAGTCAGGCAGTTTGCCATCGAATTCATGGCGTCCCTGGGAAACAGCAAAAGTCGGGTTTGCCGTGAAGTAATCGGTTAGGAATTGCTCGACGTGAGTGTCCCATTTTGCATTTGTGGACGCGATTACGTTTGTGTTTGCAGTTTGACTTGTATTCACAGCTTGTGGCTGGCAAGCTGCCATGAAAGCAACACTTACCAAAAGGATCAAAAATAATTGCAATTTCATACTTCTCCTTATCCTGCCTATGGAACTCAGTATCTTTACAGTTCGCCTCCCCCGGATTCCGTTAATAAAGGTTTCCTTCCCGCTTGCGGCCTGTGTAATCGACATACACGACCTTCAGCTCGGTGTAAAAATCGAGCGA
>JAYSON010000429.1:0-1889 GCA_043722725.1 Chloracidobacterium sp. | reverse complement strand
ATGACGCTCCAAGAGGTCGCCGTGGTCATGCGGGATGGCGATATGGGCTCGATACCGGTGGTCGAAGACGGCAAACTCGTCGGGATCGTGACGGACCGCGATATGGTCGTGCGTTCGATTGCGGATGGAAAAGGTGCCGATTCGAAGGTCAGCGAGGCGATGACCGGCGAGATCTTCTCGGTTCACCCTGACGATTTTGTTTTCGAAGCGATACGATTGATGGGTGACAAGCAGGTTCGCCGGATTCCGGTCGTCACTGAAAACGGCGAGCTCGCCGGAATTATCGCGATGGCCGACGTCGCCCTCGAAATGGAAGACGAACGCGAGATCGCTGAAACGCTGGAAGAAATATCAAGCGGAAGTTCCTTTTGGAATAAAAACTAAAATAATCATGAAGATTCTTCGATCAATCTCACGCCTATTTTTGGTTGTCCTTTTCTTAAACGCCATGGCGTTTGGACAAACTGGACGGCCCGCAACCAAAACTTCCCCGGTTGCGTCTCAGACGACAATTAATCCTTCTCCGCAGGAAATCGCGGAAAGCGGAAGTTTCGAAGAGAGAGTTTACACGAATAAGCTATTGGCTTTTACCGTTTCGATTCCTGAAGGTTGGGCGTTTGCGAGTGAGGATATAAATAAGGCAATGCTGGCTGCGGGACGAGAGAAAATAAAGGTTAACGAAACTGAGGAAAGACAAAAGGCTCTGGACAAATCCATCTCGAATACAAGGATCTTGTTTCAGACCTCGCCCCAGCCAATTGGACAACCCGGAAATTCGGCCGTTCTTACGTGCGGTTTGGAAAAACTGCAGATGCCTCAGTCTCGACAGGCATACGCGGAGTTCAATAAGAATCTCGTAGTTACATCATTAAAAGCAAATCTTAAAAAAGATTTGTACTCCAAAATTATAGGCGGTAAAGAATTTACGGCATTTGACGTAGAAATCCAAAAAGATAGTTTTACCGTCAATCAGTCTTATCTGGTTACGAAACATAAAAATGTCCTGTTCTTTGTTGTATTGACATTCAATGAAAGTGTTCACAAAAAAACGTTAGAAGATGCGCTGCAAACACTCCGCTTTGTTAAATAACGAGAGCAAGAGTTCGAAAAATGGCAAAAATCACCAATCGTTATTTTCAATTCGTCGGTTCTTCGAAGAATCCACAGCCTTTGGCCAGGCCGTGGTATCCGGCGGCGGATGTTTATCAAACCGCAGACGGATGGGTTGTAAAGGTCGAACTCGCCGGCGTTTCCGTCGAAGACATTGAAATCGATATGCAGGGAAATGTTTTATACATTGCCGGCTGCCGTAAAGATAAGTCATGCGCGGCGGGTTTTTCGTTTCAGCAGATGGAGATCACGTATAGCAGTTTTGAAAAAACGCTGACTTTTCCGTCATCGATCGATGGCGTTGTTTTAGATCACATGTTTGAAAACGGCTTGTTGATAATACGGCTTAGGAAGGCAAAGTAGAACAGGCTGCCGAGCCTGTTCATTCGTAAAGAATCGGCAGACTCGGCAGTCTACCGCACGAGAAAATTTATGGTTGAAGAAGATACGCAGAAACCACCGATAGAATTACCGCCGCCGATGCCGCAGCCATTTGAAATTCCAGTTTTGCCGCTTCAGAATACAACGCTGTTTCCCGAAACGGTTGTGCCGCTTGCCGTCGGGCGCGAGCGTTCGATGAAAGCTGTCGAGGCCGCACTCTCGACCGAGGAAAAGCTCCTCGCCTGTATCACCACGAAGACCGAAAACGTGACCGGCGACGAAGCAAAATATGACGACCTTTATCAGGTCGGAACTATTGTAAACGTCAAGCGCATGATGCGAAACGAAGGCGTCATGCAGCTAATCGTACAGGGCATGGACCGTTTCCGCGTGACGGA
>JAYSON010000428.1:0-7864 GCA_043722725.1 Chloracidobacterium sp. | reverse complement strand
AAGCTTTCGATGCAGCCGCAAAGCTTCGGCAATCTGCTCACCGACAGTAAAAACCGGATTCAGCGAGGTCATCGGGTCCTGAAAGATCATCGCGATGTCATTGCCGCGGATCTGCCGCATGCGGCCTTCAGTTGCGGTAGTTAATTGTTCGCCCTTAAAACTGATGGAACCCCCCGCTATCTTTCCCGGCGGGTATATTAGGCGCATGATCGACAGTGCGGTGATTGACTTGCCGCAGCCCGATTCACCCACGAGGCCGACAAATTCACTTTCATCGACAAAAAGGCTTACGTCATCTACCGCTCTCACTAACCCGGCGCGAGTAGGAAATTCCGTTTTGAGATTTGTAATTTTGAGCAGATGGCTCATTTGTCTTTAAGAAACCGGCAGCAAAGGAGGAACAAATCGATTTTAGCTCGAATCCCCGGCAAGTAAAAAATTTCGAAAGTATCTGCGTTTAACATTTGTTGAAGCAACTATTTCCGTCGCTTTTTCCTCAAATGGATGTTATCATTTTTTCGAGCATTTTGGCCCTGTCCGCAGTTTTATCAAGGAGATTTTACCTAGTGAAAAATCGTTTTAATTTTCTATTCGCTCTTTTCCTGGCACTCTGTGTTTCATCCTCGGCATACCCGCAAAGTCAAAACGTGTCGAAGATTCTTCCAAAAAACCCGTTAAGTGCGCCTAAGTCCGCCAAGACAGTTACAACCGAGAATATTGAACAAGACGTTGCGGAAGCCCTGTCGATAGTAGAAAGCAATCATGTAGTTGGCAAGAAGATTAACTATAACGACGTTTTCAAATCGTCTATCGACGGAATGCTTCACACGCTTGATCCGCACTCGAATTATTTCGATGCAAAGGAATTCGAACAATTCCGAACTGACCAAAGCTCAAGATATTATGGCATCGGTGCAACTATCGGCGACCTAAGCGATGCGGACGGCAAGGTTATTGCGACTTACATCCGGGCGACGTTTGATAATGCCCCCGCGCATCGTGCCGGACTGCGTTACGGCGATAAGATCATCGAGGTTAACGGCACTTCCGTTCTCGGTAAATCATTTTCGGAAGTTCGTAATTTCTTGCGCGGCCCGCGCGGCACACCCGCGAAACTTGTTATCGAACGCTACGCCACTGGCAAACGCGAGAACATCGACATAATTCGCGACTCGGTATCGCAGCCGTCGATATCCGAGGCTTATTTGATCCGTCCGGGCGTAGGTTATATTGCCATGACCGGCGGCTTTAACCAGACGACATACGCCGAATTTGCCGAGGCGATGAAAGATCTCAAGGCCAAGGGCATGAAGCAGTTGGTACTCGATCTCAAAAACAACGGAGGCGGGCTGGTTGGGCAGGCGTATCGGGTGGCTAACACTTTTTTATCAACCGGCCAGACTGTCTTTACTCAAAAAGGAAGGCTGGAAGGGACCACCGAACCTTATCGAGCGGAAAATCCTAATCCCGAAACAATGCCGGTTGTCCTGCTCGTCAACCGCAATTCCGCATCGGCGTCCGAGATCCTTGCCGGAGCCTTACAGGATCATGACCGTGCGTTGATCGTCGGCGAAACAACATTCGGTAAAGGGCTGGTCCAAAACCCCTTCATACTCGATTACGGCTCGATGTTGCTGTTGACGATAGCGAAATATGAAACGCCCGCAGGCAGATTAATCCAACGCGACTACTCCGACGGCAATCTTTATAATTACTATACGAATGGCGGTGTCGGGGCCAATGATGCCGATACGCCAGTCATTCCAAAAGGAACGGAATCGAAAACCGATGCGGGCCGTGTCGTTTATAGCGGAGGCGGCATCAACCCGGACGTAGCCGTAAAGCCCGACACAGTCACCAGTGAGAGATTTCGCTATCAAACGAAGCTAAATAATCCTATATTCGCTTTTTCGATGGATCTCGCATACGGAAAGGTGAAAGGATTCGAAAGGTATAAAGTCGACCGTCCGATCATGTTCGAGCATGACGTAACCGCCCTGGATTACCCAGTTACGGACGCTTTGTACCAAACTTTCAAGGCGTTCGCTTTAGAAAAGTATAAATACACGCCAGCGCAGATAGATAAGGAACGCGATTTCGTCCAACGCATTTTGCGATCAGAATTGGTCTCGGCGGCGTACGGCTCGCAGACTTCACTTCAGGTCTCGAATGAATACGACAACCAGCTACTGAAGGCAATCGAGCTTCTGCCGCAAGCCAAACAGCTCGCCCTCGAAGGTGCGAAAGCAAAGGCCAACGCATCCAGGCAAAAAGAGGCGAATAGGTAATCTTAAAACTCCCCTTGTTAGGAGGGGAGCAAGAAGTGCAAGCAGGGATGCTTGCGGTCCAGTCACGTTTTAGAATAACCAGCGGACCACGTAAACGATCCCGATCCCGGCACCAACCAAAAGAGCGATGAGAGCGGCGATGGCGACGCCGACGAAAATCTTGAAGCGTTTATACTTCTTGTCCGACGGCGGAGACAATTGATTCTGCGGAAAATATGGTGGAGGCCTATTCATAAAGCGGGTTCAATGTTCAAGGTTTAAAGTTCAAGGTCCAAAAAAATAGTTCGAGGTTTAAGAGTTAGGGTAACAACCGAATAAATAAACCGCAAACTGTGTCACCTGTACGCGTTCGTATCGCGACTTTAGACTTTGAACCTTAAACCTCGGACCTTGAACCTTGAACCTTCATTTCACCTCGGCAATGCCTGTTCCAGGTTTGCGAGGGCGTAGGCGAGGACGGCCATTACGGAGCCAACCTCGGCAATTTCTTTCGGATCTACCTTGTCGAAGGTGTCGGCCGCGGTGTGGTGATAGTTAAAATACGTCCGCTGGTCGAACCACGGGGCGAACGACGGCACGCCTTTTTGGGTCAGAGGGCCTACATCCGAGCCGACGTTTGCCTGAATCTGCGAAAGCCCGGCGCCCTGTGAGACAAGAATATTCGAGATCGGTGCGAAATACGGCAAAGCTTCGGGCTTGCCGGCAAATACAAAACCGAGCGGATGCGTTGCGCCGAGATCGCTTTCAATTGCCGCAAAATGCCTGGAAATATTTGAGTCCTGTTCGAGTGCGTATGCCTTATTTCCAGCTCCGCCATTTTCTTCATTCATCCAGGCGATAACGCGAATGGTGCGTTTCGGTTTCATCTTCAGACGCTTTAATGTATCCGCTACCTGCATCGCAACGGCAACGCCGGCCGCATCATCGATCGCACCCGTGCCAAGGTCCCACGAATCGAGGTGTCCGGAAACGATGACAACTTCGTCCGGCTTCTCGCTTCCCTTGAGATCGCCGATAACGTTAAAACTTGGAGCGTCCGGCAAGGTCTGCGGCGTTAGAGTCAGCCTCATCCGCACCTTTCCCATTTTGGCGAGGTAGGCAATAGTTTCGGCGTCTTCATAAGAGATTGCGGCAGCGGGGATCTTCGTCACGCCGTCCGCATAACCCATCGCACCCGTATGGGCCAGCCGGTTTTGCGATCCGCCCGCCGAACGTACGAGAACTGCAACCGCGCCGAATGGGGCCGCCTGCATTGCTCCGGCAAAGCGATACGTTACGGCCTGTCCGTAAGCCGCTCCGCCAAATCCGGCGGCCTGCATTTCCCTGTCGAATTTATTATTGAAAAGCACGATCTTCCCTTCAACGCCTTTATTTCCGAGAGCGCTTAGTTCATTGAAATTATTTACCACGACGATCTCGGCAGTGGTGCCTTCGGCGGGCGTGGCAATGCTGCCGCCGAGGGCGGTCAACACAACCTTTTGCGTCGTCCCGGCAGCCATGCCTTCAAATTGTATCAGCTCTCCATGCTCAGCTCCGCGTACCCAGTGAGGCACCATTACTTTCTGTAGGCGGACGTCTAGCCCGAGCTTTCTCATTTGTTCGGCGACGTACTGGACGGCACGTTCCGCTTGCGCCGAGCCGGACAGACGCGGGCCGATGTTATTCGAGAGATACGCGGTTTGGATCAGAGCGTAATCGCTCGCGAGCGCAGCTTTCTGGATCGTTTTAAGATCGTTGATAGTCTTATCGGAATAAAGCTGTGGTGTCGGGGACGCCTGCTGGGCAAGAATCTGCGAAACCGTCAGAACAAGGATTGCGAGAGTTATTTGAAATTTCATATTTTGTTGCAATAAGCGGAAACCCAAGCGGCAGCGAGGGTGTTCCTTAAGTTTGAATGATATCCGACCCGGATCAGCACACGGGCAACTGCCATATTAGCCGAGACGTGAGATCTTCCAAAATAGGGCAGTGGCGTAATTTGTGTTGCATCGCGAACACTGAAGGCTTTTTTGTCGTCTAAATGGGGTTGTTTAGGTTCTGTTGACAGAAGGGAATCCCTGACAAAATTTTGTTTCTTTCGTCTAGGTCGGCTCTTCTTCAGTTTCCGTTCATCCTTTCGAGGTCGGATTTATATCTTAATGACGGAACAAGATGACTAAAACCGAACAAGAAGAGCAGCAAGAAGGGGTGTCGAATGGCCGTACACTTTTGCTGAGGTCAAAATCGCTATGTCGCAGGAACCTTGTGTTCTTTGTGATTAGGCTCTTTTATTTAAAAATTCTGTGCGATAATATTTTAGATTTTCCATTCCAGACAAATAGGACCAAAACATGAAACGCATTTTAATTGTTACACTGCTTGCTGCATTTTTATCGATCGGTATTCGGTCGCAGACGCCGTTTTCTTTTAACGATCTGGTCAACATCAAACGTGTTGGCGATCCGCAGTTATCGCCCGACGGCAAATGGGTGGCCTATACGGTCGGCGTTGTCAACAAAGCGGAAAACCAGACGTTGACGCACATCTATCGCGTGAGGATAGACGGATCGGACCAAAAGCAGATGACTGACGGTACAGCTTCAAACAGCTCGCCGCGTTGGTCGCCGGATGGTAAACACATTGCCTACACGACAGGCGGCCAGATTTGGGTGATGGAAGAGGATGGCGATGACAAGGAGCAGGTGACAAAACTCTCGTCCGGGGCGGGAAATCCTGTCTGGTCGCCGGACGGCAAATTTATCGCTTTCAGCTCGGAGGTGTATCCGGAATGCACTTCCGATGACTGCAATAAAGCCGAAGACGCCAAGGCCGAGACGAGCAAGGTAAAAGCAAAGGTTGCCGAACGGCTTTTGTTTAAGCACTGGAATGAATGGCGTGACCGCAAACGGGCGCATGTTTTCGTGATCTCTAAAGACGGCGGTGTTGCCCGCGATCTGACACCGGGCGATTTCGATTCGCCGCCGTACGCGGCATCGACCGGGGTCGACTATGCCTTTTCGCCCGATAGCAAAGAAATTGCCTTTCTCCGAAATCCCGACAAGGTAGAGGCAACTTCGACGAACAGCGATATCTATACAACTTCCATGGGCGGCGGTCAGGCACGCAATATTACGGCCGGCAATAAAGGTTATGACGCCGCACCGGTATATTCGGCGGACGGTAAATATGTTCTATTTCGATCCCAGGCAACCGCGACGTTCGAAGCAGACCGCTGGCGGATTATGCGTTACAACCGCTCGAATGGCGAAACGGTGGATCTGACTCGAGGATTCGATCAGCAAGTAGATGAAATGACGTTGTCGGATGATGGCAAAACGATCTACTTTGCCGCCGGAACGCGCGGGCGTTCGCCGATTTACTCAGTGCCGGTCGAACCCGACATTCGACTCCGCATTCCGACTCACGTAAAACAAATCGTCGGTGGGGTCTATGCAGGCGGCTTGAATATTTCCAAAGACGGGAGGACGCTTGTTTTTTCTTCAAGTTCGATGGCTTCGCCGGCAGAAATCATGAGGGCAAACTCGGACGGCAGCGGTTTGGCGGCTTTGACGAAGGCAAACTCGCCGCTAAATCTTGCGAAAGCGGAAGAAGTAGAGTGGAAGGGAGCATTGCAGGCTCCACTGCACGGATTTTTAGTAAAGCCGCCAAATTTCGACGCAGGAAAGAAATATCCACTGCTCGTTCTAATCCATGGCGGCCCGCAGGGAGCGTGGGGTGACAATTGGGGATACCGTTGGAACCCGCAAATGTATGCGAATGCGGGATACGTCGTATTTATGCCGAATCAGCGCGGATCTACCGGATACGGCCAGAAATTCGTCAATGATGTCTCGGCGGATTGGGGCGGAAAGGCTTTTGTCGATATTAAAAACGGCGTCGCCGACGTGATCAAACGGCCGTTTATCGACAAAACTCGGATCGGTGCGGCCGGTGCGAGTTACGGCGGATATATGGTCGATTGGCTTCTCGGCCACAATAACGATCCGCGATTCAGATTTAAGGCATTTGTCTCACATGCTGGTGTTTATAATCTTGAAAGCATGGCTGCAACTACAGAAGAGCTTTGGTTTGTCAATTGGGAGTTCAAGGGCATGCCGTGGGAGAATCCGGTCAATTATCAACGCTGGTCCCCGAACAAATTCGTAAATCAATTTAACACTCCGACGCTGGTGACGGCGGGTGAGCAGGACTTTCGTGTGCCAGTCGATCAAAGTTTGCAGTTATTTACAGCACTACAGCTAAAAAACGTCGAGTCGAAGCTGATCGTCTTTCCGGACGAAGGCCACTGGATATTGAAGCCGCAGAACTCCGAGTTTTGGTACACGAATGTTATCAACTGGCTGGATAAATATCTTAAGCCGTAAATTAAGATAATTACCTCCGACTTTAGTTTTATATCCCGGCTCCTCTTTTTCGGTTTTAGCTCATCTTGTTCCGTGGCTAAGATTTAGATTAGCCACGGAACGAGATGAACAGGAACGAAACAAGAGGATAATACAAATTCCGTCCGGGTTTTCTCATGTCAATGAAACCTAAGGAATTTCGCGTTTTTCTAATTCAGCTAAAGCAGCAAATCAATAATCCATTATCTCGGTTAAACCCTGAGGCAATTGAGAAAATGTCCGTACTAACTGTTTTATGAAATCCAAGTTACCGCATCTGCTCACGGCTATATTTTTCGCTTTCACTGTCCAGGCACAAACCTCGCGGCCGGACTTCAACCGATCATCAACCTATGACGTGCAGCATTATGTGCTCCGTATCAGCTTTGACAGCGAAAAAAAGAAGGTGATCGGCGATACGACCGTTCGCCTAAAACCTTTGAAAGATGGTTTTCGCGAGGTGGTACTCGATTCCGTGGACATATCCTACACGTCGGTTACGCTTGATCCCGGCGGACCTGCACTTAAATACAAAACCGGCGATGACAAAATTGCAGTCACGCTCGATCGGGATTATGCGGCAAGCGAATCGATCGCCATAAGATTTCAATATTCAGCGACGCCCAAGAAAGGGGTCTATTTCATCCCCGAAGAGCGGCAAGCCAATAATACGAAGGTTCATTCGGCACA
Source organism: Chloracidobacterium sp. (assembly GCA_043722725.1). GTDB lineage: Bacteria > Acidobacteriota > Blastocatellia > Pyrinomonadales > Pyrinomonadaceae > OLB17. Next base: position 504 of record JAYSON010000428.1, on the reverse strand, counting down.
GGTATGGACGCAGGGTGAGCCGGAGGAGGCCCGGCACTGGTTCCCTTCTTTCGATTTTCCGAGCGACAAGGCGACGACCGAAGAATTTATCACTGCCGAAAAAGGCGAGACGATCATCGGCAGCGGCGATTTGCTAGATCAAAAAGAGAATTCCGACGGGACGGTCACGGCCCATTTCAAAATGGCCGTTCCGCATTCGACGTACCTCGTTTCGTTTGTGGTCGGCGAATATTCTAAGACAAGCGATAAATATAACGACATTCCGCTGGGCTATTACGTCTATCCCGGCAAGGAATTGATCGTTCCGAAGGCGTTCGGTAAAACACGTGATGTACTTCGCGTGTATGAGGAACTGACCAAGATCAGTTATCCGTTTTCGAAGTATGATCAAACAATTGTTTCCGGGTTTCAGGAGTTCAGCGGGATGGAGAACATTACCGCTACGACCTTGGCCGATAACGACGTATTTTTTGCAAATAATCCGTTTGGAGCGAGTCTGGTCGA
>JAYSON010000427.1:0-2752 GCA_043722725.1 Chloracidobacterium sp. | reverse complement strand
CTGCACGAAGAGTTTTTCTCCGACGGCCGGAAGCAGATAAACCTGTTTATAGTCGGTGTCGGCACGGTCGGCAGTAAACTCATCGGCCAGATTAGCCAGCAGCACGAATATTTGCTGGAAAACATGCGGCTTAATGTCCGCGTCGTCGGTCTCGCAAATAGCAGGCGTCTGCTTTTTGATGAGCAGGGAATCGACCTGATAGACTGGAAAGAACGTTTGACCGGGGAGACTGAAGACCCGGAGAGATCGGTCGATACGGCAAATGTTATTGTCGAGAAGAATCTCCGAAATTCGATCTTCGTCGACGTCACGGCAGATGCGGCGGTCGTCGAAATGTACCCGAAGCTTTTGCGAAAAAGTGTTTCGGTCATCGCCTGTAACAAGATCGCGTGTTCGTCCGACTACGAAAAATATCTGAACCTGAAAGACCTGGCTCGAGAATATAACGCGAATTTTCTGTTCGAAACGAATGTCGGGGCAGGACTCCCGGTAATCAACACGCTCAACGATCTAATGCGAAGCGGCGACCGCGTAAACCGCATAGAGGCCGTCTTGAGCGGAACATTAAACTTCACCTTTAACAACTATGACGGCTCCAGAAAATTTGCCGAAGTGGTGCGCCAAGCCCAGGATGAAGGCTACACCGAGCCTGATCCGCGGCTGGATTTAAGCGGAACCGATGTCGCAAGGAAGATCCTTATTCTTGCGCGCGAGGCCGGTTACAAATTGGAACTTAGCGACATAGAGAACACCTCCTTTTTACCCGAATCGTGTGTGAAGGGAAACGTCGAAGATTTCTACGCCGAAATGGTCAAGCACGAAACTCATTTTCGCAAACTGCTTGACGACGCCATTGCAACGGGCCTGAAACTCAAATACATTGCCTCCTTCGACAGAGGAAAGGCCGCGGTCGGGCTGCAAAGTATCGGGCCGGATCACAATTTTGCGAACCTCTCGGGCAAGGATAACGCCGTGATGTTCTACACCAATCGATATTCCGACCTGCCGCTCGTCATCAAAGGTGCCGGTGCCGGTGCGGATGTAACCGCCGCCGGCGTTTTTGCGGACATCATCCGTGCTGCCCGGTCTTAAAGTCAGAACCGGAAGCGGTAGCGACCAGCCTCTTCAGAAGCCAAAAAATATGCTGCGAAAACAATTAACCTCGTTCGTTGCCATCGTTATAATTTCGGCGGACCTTGCGTATGCTCAAAGTAATTACTGCCCCTCTTCAGGCAATTGGGAACGCCGAACGCCCGAAAAATCTAACATCGATCCCACAAAGCTAAAGGAAGCCATCGACTTTGCGATTGCCAGCGAAGCCAAAGCTCCACGCAGCCAGGAACTTGCGTTGACCCAATCTTTTGGTCAGGCTCCGTTCGGCGAATTGATTGGGCCGACCAAGGACCGAGGTAATGCGACCGGCGTTATCATTCGCAACGGCTATCTTGTTGCCGAGTGGGGCGACACCCTTCGCGTGGACATGACGCACAGCGTGACAAAGAGCTTTCTATCCACGGTTGTCGGGATCGCGTTTGACCGCAAGATGATCCGCAGCCTTCAGGACAAGGTTGTCGATTACAACGCTCCGGTCGTCGTGTATCAGCCGGGTCAACGATACGACACCGGCGAAAGGTTCGGCTCACCATCGTTTCTCGACCTGTTTGCCACCGACCACAACCGTAAGATCACCTGGGAAACAATGCTCCGGCAAACCAGCGATTGGGAAGGTACGCTCTGGGGCAAGCCCGATTGGGCCGACCGGCCGGACCGCGATTCGAGCAAATGGCTAAACCGTCAAAGAGGCGAACCTGGAACTGCTTACGAATACAACGACGTTCGCGTCAACGCCCTCGCACTTGCCGCCCTCAACGTCTGGCGTAAGCCGCTGCCGCAGGTGCTGAAAGAGAATGTTATGGATGAGATCGGCGCTTCGAATACTTGGCGCTGGTTTGGCTATGAAAACTCTTACGTTGTCATCGACGGCCAGATAATGCAGTCGGTCAGCGGCGGCGGACATTGGGGCGGCGGAATGTTCATTAACGCGCATGACATGGCCCGTTTCGGCTTACTGACCGCAAGAAATGGCAAATGGCGCGATAAGCAAATTTTATCCACCGAGTTTATTCGCCAAGCTAAAACACCGACGGTTCCCCAGCCTACTTACGGCTTTATGAACTGGTTCCTCAACACCGACCGCAAATATTACCCAAACGCCCCGGCATCAGCTTTTGTACATGTCGGCAACGGGACGAACATCATCTACATTGACCCGGAGAATGACCTTGTCATTGTGATGCGTTGGATCGAGAACGGAAAGATAAATGAGTTTATCGGGAAGGTGATGGAGAGCCTAAAGAGCTAAAAAAGCTCGTCACGTTTTTGTCTCAGCTTGTCCCATGTCCCAGTGTCCCACTCGCGTACCAGATTAGCCGGAATCTTCCGAGTCTATCGGTCAAGTATTGTAAATACATCGGTTATTGGTTTAGGTTGCTGTCCCACTGTCGCCGCGGCTTCCCGCTTTTCTGCGCGGACATGGGCCAAAAAGCGTCTCACTTGTCCCGCTGCACGACTGACTGATCTTTTTTCAATTTTCAAAGAGCGCTTCGCTGGGTGAGCGAAAGGAATGCGGATCTAAAGGCCTCTATCGGGAGTTTGCTTAGATTCAAGTAATAAGTGCAACAAAGTGGTTATTGAAGACCTCGTTAGGGGTACGGAAAGCCAGGGCCTTACGAGGACGGTTATTAAGACGGTC
>JAYSON010000426.1:0-6402 GCA_043722725.1 Chloracidobacterium sp. | reverse complement strand
TAAAGAATGTGAGTTTAGATTCAATTATAGAAAAGAAAATCTTTACTCCATTCTATTGAAAATTATCAACTATCCATGACTTAACTAGTCATGACCCTTAGATTTTTCTTTCCCCAGTTCTAATATTTATCATAATATCACCCCCAGTGGACTTAGTATCGCACACGGGCACGCGGATGAGTCAACTTTTTTCTAGCCAAGCAAGCTTTTAAGCTTGAATTATTTACAAAAAAAGATGGTACCGGAGGTCGGAATCGAACCGACATGGGCGTTAAGCCCGCTAGATTTTGAGTCTAGTGCGTATACCAATTTCGCCACTCCGGCGGGAACTATGAATGATACGATTAGAGATCGACAAGGTCAAGAACACTTGTATCATCCAGTAAATTATCCGATCACTCATTAATTCGATTCGTGATTAACGCTTAAACAGCGTTAAGAATTACTACTTCCACACGCCTTTTCGCGTCGTCAAGAAATGCCTCAATATTTACTACAACTTTGGCTTCAGTGAGGACACCGTCGATCTCGACGCGTTTTTCATCCAGAGTTGGCATTAATAACCCTGGAAATCTTCGTCTGAAATCCGGAACAAAAATATTATTGTAGTACTTTGATTCGTCTTCTGGCGTATTGACTACGAAGGAACGAAATCGAAAATCGAGGTACTTTTCTATCGTTATTCTTTTTGAGATCAGCCGCTCAAGATTATCGTCTTTTATCGATTCGAAGCCAACGATTCGCAGCCTTTTCTCAAACTCAGCCGTCGAGGGAAACTGCTCCAAAACCCGGCGGATCTCTCCCTCAATTTCCTTGTCGGTCGGGGCGGAACGGGGCAGCCGTTCGGCTTCGAGCGCAAAGATCCGCTGGTTTATCAACAGCTGCAAGGCGGTGTTGAGATCTTCCGAGATCGGAGGCGAAAGCTGTATATTAGGTTGTAGAGCCAACTGCCATCGCAGATCCGAATAGGTTATAAGCTCAGTCCTCAAACCATCACTGACCGTCGCGACAGTTTTATCGACAATCTCCTGAGCACTTAAATTGGATAAATAACCGAGGATAAAGACCGCAAACATCAAAGTTCGCAATGCCTTTCCAAGGACTTCTCGTCTATCTTGCTTCATAATCGCTCACTTAGATTCTTGCGTGAAACCTGCTGTCAGTCAAACCAAAGCCAGACAGTTAAAACGGTTGACAAAATGTTTAAAAACGTTTCTAATTATAAAGGTAAGTCACACGTTCCTCGTGTTCTCAATCCATCACATCTCACCGGTAGTAAACTATTGAGAATAGTTATCAAACCGCTTCTCGCAAACCAGCATGACATTCCCGTCTGCCGCAAAAAAACAGAGCAGGTCATTTTCGCCCACTATTGAGGGTGTAGACCCTTCGCACGAACTAAGATTCATTTCCGACTTGGGACGAAGCCTGCTTTTTACGGTCCACCCGAAAAAGGTCGCAAGTCGGGTGGCCTGTGCAATTCAGAAAAGCGTCGAGGCCGAGGTGTGCGCATTCGTTGTTGAACTAGAGAATATAGGCATCGTAAGCTGCGCCTTCGACGATAAAGGAGAGGTGGATCCGAGAACCTTTTCTAAGTCGCGATTTGAAAAGTGGCTTGAATTTCTACCACCGCAGATCGGTTATAAGCAGGAGCACGAAGACGTGTTTTTGTTGACCGACAGCACGCACAAGCTCGAATACGTTTCGCCGCTTCATATCAACGGCGAGATCAAGGGTGCGATCGTAGTTGGATTTGCCGCCAAACGCGACTTCAACGATTCCAAGGGAAGCCTCATCGACGCCGCAACGCAGATGGCCGCGATGAGCGTTAATCTATCGGCACACTACGAAGCCGCGATCAATAATTCGATCAACCGTGCGAAAGAAGAACACCGGCGATTTACTGGGGCAATTCTGGATGCGCTTCCGGTATCGCTTTACGTCGTTGACCGTGATTTCCGTATTGTCACCTGGAACCGGCATCGGGAGATAGGCGTCCAGGGCATCCCGCGTGACATTGCCCTTGGACGAAATGTTTTCAACGTTTTGGCCCGCTATCCGGAAGGCCGAGTTCGCGAAGAATTCGAACGGGCGTTTCGTACCGGAAAGATCGAGCGGATCGAACAACAGACAGCCGCCGAAGATGGCTCGACAAAACATTGGATGGTGAGCAAGGTCCCGATGAAGGACGGCGAATCCGGCGAGGTCACGCACGTTATTACGGTCGGAGAAGACATAACCGCTCGTGTGGATGCAATTCACGCCGTCGGCCGGGCGGAAAAACTGGCGGCCGTAGGAAGGCTGGCAGCGGGGGTTGTTCACGAAATAAACAACCCGCTTGCAACGATAGCGGCCTGTGCGGAAGCGCTTGAGAAAAGAGTTGAAGAAGGAGCATTTGAAGCCTCCGAAGCATTAGACGATCTGAACGAATATCTCGGTTTGATCAAAAGCGAAGCATTCCGCTGTAAGTCCATCACCACGGGTTTACTGGATTTCAGCCGTCTCCGCACCGGTGATCGGCATCCGCTCGACATCGCCGAAATTCTAAAGTCATCCGCGAATTTAATATCGCATCAGAAACGAGGCGAGAATATCGATATAAGAATCGAAGCCGATCACGATCTGCCTCTGATAAATGCGGATGGCGGTCAACTGCAGCAGGCGGTGATTGCTCTCGGAACAAATGCGATCGATTCGATGCCCGAAGGCGGCACACTCACATTCCGTGCATCCGGCCAGCACAACCGCGTCGCAATCGAAGTCGAAGACACAGGCTTCGGTATTCCTCCCGAAGACTTGTCCAAGATCTTCGAGCCATTCTTTACGACGAAAGAGGTAGGCGAGGGCACAGGCCTTGGTCTTGCAGTTTGTTACGGCATTGTTACCGATCACGGCGGCCGCCTAAGCGTTCGTTCAAACGTCGGTAAAGGCACGACTTTCACGATCCTCCTCCCCGTAACTCGAAAAGTCTAGAGTCGAGAGTCGAGATTGAGAGTTAAATCCAAACCCTAAAGAGACCCTCGACAAAAACGCTTATGGCAAAACTACTAGTTGTTGACGATGAAAAGAACCTTCGTCTTGTTGTGCAAAAAGAACTCAGCCGACAGGGTCATGAGGTCGAAACTGCATCTGACGGCGAAGAAGCGTGGGAAGCGTTGGAACGCCGTGATTTCGACGTTCTGCTCTGCGATATGAATATGCCGAGGTTGGATGGCATCGGCTTGCTGCGGCGTATGCGTGAAAAAAGCCAGACGCCGCCGGAAGTTATCATGCTGACAGGACAAGCGACGGTCGAGACAGCCATCGAAGCGATGAAACTGGGGGCTTACGACTATCTTACAAAGCCGTATCGCCTGAACGAGCTTGCAGCACTTGTTGCTCAAGCCGACGAAAAACAGCAGTTAAAGATCGATAACCAAAGACTTCGTGCACAGATCGAGCGCACTAGTAAGAATTTGCCGGAGATTATTGCCGAATCGCCGCAGATGAAAGAAGTGCTTCGGCTCTGTCGTCGGGTGGCTCCGGCTGACACGTCAGTGCTGATCACGGGTGAATCGGGTACCGGCAAGGAACTCATTGCGCAAGCGATCCATCGTCTAAGTCCGCGTGCCGACAAAACTTTCATCGACCTGAACTGTGCCGCGTTGCAGGACAGTCTGCTCGAATCGGAGCTATTCGGTCATGAAGCGGGCGCTTTTTCGGGTGCAAGGGCCCGCAAACTTGGGCTTTTCGAACTTGCTCACGGCGGAACATTGTTTCTGGATGAAATAATGGAAATGCCCGCACAGCTTCAATCGAAATTGCTTCGCGCACTCGAAACCCGTTCGTTCTTCCGTGTCGGCGGCGTAAAAAAGGTCGAAGTTGACGTGCGGCTTGTCGCAGCCACAAATCGCAACACCGATCGAGCCATTGCAGAAGGCGTCTTTCGCGCCGACCTTCTTTACCGGATAAACAGTTTCGAGATCAACATTCCGCCGCTGCGGGAGCGTTTCGAGGATATCGAACCGCTCGCACGTTATCTTTTGCAGAAAATAGCAGGGAACAATGCCCCGGAACTTACCCAGCCGGCCCTCGAAGCATTGAATGGTTTTTCATGGACGGGTAACGTGCGCCAGCTTCGCAATTGTTTGGAGCGTGCCGTGCTTCTCGCCGACAACAACAAGATCACGATCAAGGAACTTCCACCGGAAGTTGTCTACCGCATCGAGAAAGCTAATGTCTCGGTCAGTTACAATGCCCCGCATCAGAACGGAACCACTTCATTTCACAACGTTGCACCGACAAATCTTCGCGATGCCGAACGCCAGCAGATCCTTACCGCTTTAGAGAAAACCGGTTGGCACCGTGGTAAAACGGCCGAGCTTTTGGGAATCTCGCCATCTACGCTCTACCGCAGACTCCGGGAATACGACCTGGAAATCCGATAAAAAACCTTACATATGAAAAATCTACGACCGATACTATTCACTCTACTGATTCTATTGCTCGCCGATTCGAGTTTTTCCCAGGGAAAGTTTAGCGGAAAAGTGATTGAGGTAATCGACGGAAAGACGGTGGTTATCGAGATGGGAAGCGGAAAACTTACGGCCGTACTGCAATATATTGAGATTCCCGAACGGGAGCAGCCGCTTTACTGGACGGTGCGGGACCATCTCGAAAAACTTGTACTGGGCAAGTCGGTTGAATTTCACCCGCAAGGCATTACGCCCGAAAAAACGTTCTGTCAGCTTTATGTAGTCGGCCTCGATATCGCTCAGCAAATGCTGCGTGACGGCGCGGCCTGGCATATGAGCCCGGAACAAAGCGGACAGGATTCTCAGGAAAGCGTGGTCTATCAACAAAATCAGGAACAGGCGAAAAGCGAAAAACGCGGAGTTTGGGCAATCGAGAACCTGAAGCCGGCATGGCAATTTCGAGCTGATAAGAGGCAGGCAGCCGAATCATCGAAACTGACCGCCGCGAGTGGAAACGCAGCCCGCTCAACCTTCGTCAGTTCCTCAAAGCCGGCCAGTAAGCCTGCCGGAATGTGGGGCGACGCAAACCCATCCCTAAAGAACATCGGCGCGCTGCTGAACGGGTATAACGCGAAAACTAAAACCGGCTATATTGGCACATCGCTTTTAGGCGTGACGGAGCTGGAAAAAGAGAAAGTAAACGATCAGCAGAAAACCGAGGTCGACATTACGTATTACTATAAGGAAGACGATCAAAAAGGCAGAAAGGGCATTTTTGTCGTGAGCGTAGTTTCTATTTCGAATGAATGGCGGTTCCTCAAATACAATGATCTTGTGGTGGTGGTTGACGAGAAAAGTACCGTCATAGGCAAAGCGAAACGTACCACCGTGAACGATGGCGACACGGTTAGAGAAAAGCTTACGTACGAAGTCAGCCGAAGCTCGATGGAAAAAATTGTCAACGGTGGCGATGTAATCATCAAGGTCGGCGATTACATGATGCGTCCCGCCCACGGCCTGCAGCTTATCCTCTACAATATGCTGCAGATTGCCGGATAACGTCGAGGGTTCAACAATGAAGACATTACTCTTCCTTGCGGTTTTTTACCGGAAGTCTGCGACACGCGGCTGAAACTGATCGAAGTTTCTAACTAGCAGCCTTAGCGCGTGATCACAAAAAGATAACGCTGTTCCGTCATTGGCATCAGTTTTTTTTCAAAATTAACATTTTGACTCACAAGAGCAGCCCGCAAAGCCGGCCCGCCGAAAAGGAGCAGGTTACGCCTCTTTGACCATTTGAGAAGCTTCGGAAGCTTTTGCGTAAATTTATCAAGCGCACGGCAGGCGACGATGGAAAACTGCTGTGTTCCGGCCTCTTCGAATTGTTGATTGACGATCCGCGCCCGGTCCGAAATACCGAGTTCCTCAACTGCTTTGATCAAATAGTTCGATTTCCTCACCTTCGATTCGATCAGCACCGCTTTTAGCGTCGTGCGCACAAGCAAACACGGTATCGAAGGTAATCCGGCACCCGCGCCAATATCGGCAAATCTCGCATCCGCCGACAGATGATGGAGCATCGTTAGCGACTCAAGAATATGCCGCACGGCGAATTCCTCAGCCGGCATGGGAGCCACTAAATGAAGGATATCGTTATGCTCCTGAACGATCTTATAGAAATGCGAGAGCAGCTCGATCTGTTCGTCCGAAAGCGAAAGGCCAAAGGCTGCTTGATGCGTTTTGATGGCTGTTATGAATTCGTCCTGCATACTTAACGGAAAAGGGACAAAGGATATTCATCCCTCATCCCTCATAATTCATTCCTGTAATATGGTGCGGACGAATGGAATCGAACCATCACGGGATTGCTCCCACGGGCTTCTGAGACCCGCGCGTCTACCAGTTCCGCCACGTCCGCACGACGGCGAACATTGAGAATACTAATTCG
>JAYSON010000425.1:0-2009 GCA_043722725.1 Chloracidobacterium sp. | reverse complement strand
ATGGCTCAGGGAATGGGAATCGGGCATAAACTGTTGGACGAGATCGAAGAATACGGAATTGAAAACGGTTTCGACAGATTGTTTCTGTACACGACGCATTTTTCGACGGATGCGATAGGGCTTTATGAGAAACACGGATTTACGCGAGGCCGTGATACGAGCGCTGAGGAATGGTTTGGAACGCCGGGCCGGGCGATGGAAAAGAAAATAGGCGGGAAGTTAAACAAAATGCTATTGGAAGTTAAAGATTTACATGCCGGAATTGACGGCAAAGAAATTTTGAAGGGCTTGAATCTTCAGGTCAAGAAGGGCGAGGTTCACGCCATCATGGGGCCGAATGGGTCGGGTAAATCGACCTTGTCTAAAGTGCTGGCCGGGCATCCGACGTACGAGGTAATCTCCGGCGAGGTGCTTTACGAAGGAAAAAATCTGCTCGAACTGGTACCGGACGAACGTGCCCGCGAAGGAGTTTTCATGGCGTTTCAATATCCGGTCGAGGTTCCCGGCGTTTCGAATTCGCAGTTTCTGCGGCTCGCTTATAACGAGAAGATGAAGCATCACGGACTGGAAGAACTCGATCCGCTCGAATTCAACGATTATCTGAAAGAGAAGGCAAAGATCGTCGATATGGACCCGCAATTTTTCAAGCGTTCGGTCAACGAAGGCTTTTCGGGAGGCGAGAAAAAACGCAACGAAATATTGCAGATGGCCGTGCTTGAACCAAAGCTTGCGGTTTTGGACGAGACGGATTCAGGGCTCGATATCGATGCTCTTCGAATCGTCGCCGAGGGCGTTAATAAACTTCGCGGCCCGGAGAACGCGATCATTTTGGTCACGCATTACCAACGACTTTTGAACTTTATTGTGCCGGACATGGTCCACGTTTTGGCAAACGGCCGGATCGTCAAGGAAGGAGGAAAGGAGCTTGCTCTTGAGCTGGAAGAGAAGGGCTACGATTGGGTGAAAGGAGCGGCGGGCAGATGACCGATATGAAACAGACTTACACGGCTATTGTTAAAGAAGACGGCGGATGGTGGATCGGCTGGATCGAAGAGATACCGGGCGTGAATTGCCAAGAAAAGACAAGGGATGAACTGCTGGCGACTTTGAAGATAACTCTCAAGGAAGCTCTTGAGTCTAACCGCGAGGACGCTCGGGCATCGGCCGGAGAAAATTACCGGGAGATGCCGATCGCCGTATGAAGCGGAGAGATCTTTTGCGGCACCTTACGTCGAATGGTTGTGAATTTTTGCGCGAAGGCGGCCGACATTCGTGGTGGCATAATCCGTCCAAAGTCGGAGATCCGCTGTCCCGAGACATTCGGAGATACCGGACGAACTTGCGAAAAAGATTTGCAAAGACTTAGGCGTTCCGAAGATCAAATGAGCGGTCTGAATATATTTGGAGCTGAGCGGATTGACACAGAAAACCGAGGACGTTAATTCATTTGGGCTGCCGGCGATTATCGCGGCTTTGTGGGCGGTAATTCTGCTCATAGCGTTTTTGGCGAATCGCGGTTCTGACGTCGGCCAACTGCAAAAGCTGATAGTTAATCTCGGCGGCGGGCCGTTGGCGGGGACAGGGATTCTTGACAGCATCGTTGGCGCTGTTGCTGTTCTTTTGATAGTTATCGCCTGGTTCGGTTTGGGTAATTTCGGGGCGTCGTTTGTCAAGACGACGAAGGGTGAAAATCATTCACATGTGCTTGAGCTTGCGATGAAAACTGCCGCCGGTGCGGCGGTCTGGTCTTTGACATGGTTTTTTCTTGGTGTCGCGGGAGCGTATAGCGGCATCGCGGCCGTCGTTTTAACGCTTGCCGGGCTTGCGTTGGCGATGTCCGGACTTCGGCGAGCTAAGGAAGCAAAGAACGAAAGCCGGGTGCCGGAGAAGGCTTCAGGGTTTGATAAAGGTTTACTTGTGTTGATCGCGATTCCGGTCCTGCTCGCATTTATTGCGTCGCTTGCCCCGCCGACGGCGAAGGACACGCTGCTTTACCATTTTGCGATACC
>JAYSON010000424.1:0-4207 GCA_043722725.1 Chloracidobacterium sp. | reverse complement strand
TGCAAGCGCCTTGTCACGGCATAGCAGCCCGGAAAGCTGCGTTCAAGCACCCATTCGAGCACTAACCTACGCGTTTATGACACGAAGTACATTGCATAGCGGTGGGCCCTCTGAGAGCTTTGTTCTGCTTCACTGCTTCCGTGTGGCAGCCAGCACAATTACGATGAAAAGCCTGCTGGTTGGTGAGCGAGATTATCGCCGTACTCGATTCGTGCTTGATCTCGGGAATGGCCGGCAGCAGCTTCGGTAGTTGTCCTGCACGGGCATGGCAATCGCGGCAAGCAGCTACACCGGCGGCAGCGGGATCTTTGGCAAATAAGTCAGCTGTCAAGGTAGTGGTGCGGTCAGCGGGCCAGGCCGTTCGTAAAGGCGGATGTTTGACAAGCTCCGTTGCCGGCTGTGCCGCGTGATGGCATTCAATGCACGCGATCGGACCTGTGCCGTCAATGCTGTACTTGCCGCCGTTGTGGCTGACGTGGTTGAAAGTAATACTGCCGAGCTTCGCGTCCTTCCCAAGCACGATCACGTCGGGCATTTTAATGTCCTGTTTGACCTGCGCCCTCGTCAACACACCTGCGGGATAATTTCCAATACTGATCACGCCGAGCAGTATAGCAACGCTAAAAACAGCTATTTTGAGTGTCCGGTTCATAGACATTTTACTTTCCCGCCATCCCTTATCTGTCAGCCGCTCCCCTTCCAAAATAAATACGAAGCGAAGTATACGGCAGATGTGCACGATAATCCTGTGCGCTCTGGAACGTCTCTTTATAGTCATAATACTGATAACCCACGTTCCAGTCTACATTTCTTGTAAGGCGAATGGCGACACGAACCTCAGGCGATTGAAACTTCATTGGATATGACGTGAAGATATCCTGTAGACGAGTGGAAACAACGTTGCCCTGACCGCGGTCATCATTGATCCGATAGGCCGCGTAAAACGATATTCGCTTGATGGGCCTCGCCGAAACGTCAAAATAAGCTGAATGATCGCGAACGAAATAGCGACTCAGACCCTGCAGTCTAACGCTGTTAACTGGAACGATTATCGCGGTTTCGCTTGTCAAATGGTTATATGTATAACCTCCGCTAAAGCTGAGTTTGTCCATTGGGGTCCAATCGATACTGCCTGAAAAGATCCTGTTCTGGACATCGGCGCTGAAGTCGCGCGAAGGAACATCGATTGATCGACCCGGATTGTTATTGTCCTTTGAGATCGCCGAAAAATTCAGCGCCAACCGATTAAAGCTCATTCGGCTCCGAACTCGAAAATTCGTAAAATCGTAATTCGCTAGCCGTGTGAATACATTATCCGCCTTTCCATGCTCTACATCCCAGAAAATAACCCAATTTTTTATCGGCTTTATCTTCATACCGGCGATGAGCGTTCCGGTGTTATTTTCGAAGTCCTCGGAAAAAATGGTTGGAGTCGCTGAGGCGAAATTCCGGGTTGTGCCTTCATGTGTAATACTTCGCCGCGTGAAGCGATATCCGATATTGAAACCGACACGATCGCTGAATTGATAGTCGCCTTCGATCGTATTGAGTGCTCTTTGATAACTTGTAATACGATGAGCGAAGGTGTTCGTGAAAACCGTTGCCCGGGGACCTCCGGTAGGTGTTCTTGTGAAAAGTGCCTCGGCGAAAAGATTCCCGCCGCTGATATTGAATTGATCGTAGCTGAAGGTATTTGAAATGCGAAAATTCTCGGTGAACATGTAAGTGATGCCGAGATCGCCGCGAGCTTGCGGTCGCTTGGCATCGCCGTTTATGTTGAAACGGTCAAGATCGACCTGATTATTTGAGCTATCGCGCCCCGTTATCGTCTCGAATAAACTAAAGCGGGTATTCGTGGTTGAATATACGAATCGACCAGTCACATCCAGCTTCTTAGCGAAGGTTCGCTGAGCCGTGAACATTGTGTGGTGCGAAAAACCGACCGTCGGCATACTTCTCTCGAAAGTAAAAAGCCTTGCGTTATTTGTCGGATTATTGCCTAGATTTGGGGCGGTCAAAATGTACTGCGTGGTGTCTTTGAATCGCCGGTAACCGTGCGAGAGCGACAGATTGATACCAAAGAGTTGGCCTTCAATTCCGCCGCGGAAATCATCCGATCGCGCACCGGCGAACGTCGTTACCGGATACTCGTCCCCGTATGCGCGTGTTGTGAATCCACCTGGGCCGCTCGTTTGACTTCGGGAATATCCGAGACGAAATCTCAATTTTTGGCTTTCGGGAAATATGGTCAGATCGGTATCGGCGAGATTGTGCTGAATATCGGCGTTGTGTTGATTCAGAGCATGATTATTCAAATTGTTGAAAAAGTTGACGCGGCGGATGTTTGATTCGATCCTGTAAATACCGGTCTTTTCCGCATTTATTCTAAAGAACCCGGAGGGATCCGCTCCCCAGCCCGAAGAAGTAATCAGGATCGAATCGACGATCTTCGCATTTTTGGACTTATCCTCTATCAGGAAGCTCGAATCGAACAGACGTACGCCATTCTTATAGTTGAGATCGCTGCGAAACTTGTTTTCACTTCCATTTATGTCGAGGCCCCTGACACCAACCTCGAAACTCGACGTTATCTCATAATCGCCCGCATTACCCTGTTCGGATGGCGTTGATTTTGGTGTCTGGCCGATTACAAAACCTGCGAATACGGCGGAGATGGAAAACGTTAAAAGCGAACGAAGCACAACATCAATCAACGGTGCGGCTTTTTTTCTAAACACTGCTTTTCGAATCATAAATACCCCCTTTTCTCCTTACCTAAAGAACACATTACTACTGTTCGAGCCATGGATTGCCGCATGACAGATCGTACAGTTTTGGTACCTTACCGTCGCCTGGTTATGGAACGAGGGAGTGTCGGGAGCAGATTGTTCAGTAATGCTGCTATGGCATTCGAGGCAAAGCTGCCGGACGGAACTTCGTTTAAGTAATTTTGGGTTACTGGAACCGTGCGGCGTGTGGCACGCGGCGCAGCCCTCGACCTTAAGTGGAGCGTGTTCGAAAACGAAAGGCCCTTGCTTGTTTGAATGGCACTTGATACAGGCGGCATCAAGACCGACGGCAAGCTTCGTCTGCTTTGATTCGAAGCCGCCGTGCGGGTTGTGACAATCGCTGCAGGTCATCGTTCCTTCTAACACTTTGTGATGAAAGGGTTTAGTGAACTGTGCTTTTGTCTCGTTATGGCAGCTCATGCAAAGCTGTGGTTCACTCGATTTAAGCATTGCGGAAGTCGCGCGGTTTGGTTTTTGTTTTGCTGCGTCTGCGACAAATTCTATGGAACCCGGCATTGCGTTGGCGTGATCGGCTCCGTGCGGGCTATGGCAATCGGTGCAGCCGACATTGTTTCGCCAATGCTCGCCCCGCCGGAAATTATTGTGGCTTTCCTTGCCAGCGTGACAGGTCAGACAGGTTTCGGACACCGCCTTCGAGTTCATATTCTTGAAGACCTTGATCTTTGACTTATCGCCGCCGCCTTCAACGTGTGCCTTACCGGGCCCGTGACACGATTCGCAGCCGACCACTTTGCCTTTCCATGCGGCTAAAGTGCCGAGTTTTCCGTGCTTGGTGCCTGCCACCTTATCGAATTGGCTCTCATGACATCCACGGCACGTCTCGCTGCCCACATAGTCATCCTGCGCCGTAGCCATCTCAATCCCAAATACATCCGTACTGTCGGCCGGCACGCTGCTTACGGCGTTCGAGAGTGTGCCCGAAACCAACCATACAGCGAGTAAGGTGATAAATACTCCGAACAACGTGATCTGCACATTCTTCGTTGAAGCCATGATCGTTCTCTCCGTTAACTCTTCAAGATTAAAAAGTTGGTTTTTCCCATATCATTCTAAAATGTACAGTTGAAGAAGTATGTGAGCCTTGTCACGGATCTTTGTGACGGTGGTCACAAACAGGAAAAAGTTCAACCGTAAGCAAGAGGCCGGCTTTTGAATGGCTTTCAATTGCCGATCGTTGCCTCCAGCCTATGTTTATCCGCGATAAACAGTGCCGATCCCTTGATCTCGATAAGCCCTCGTTCGCGAAAATCCTTCAGGGCTCTGGTAATCGTTTCACGAGACGTTCCGATCATTTCAGCGATCTCCTCGTGTGAAAACGTGACTTTCAAACGCACGGAACCATTACTCGACGGCACGCTTTTCGCCCACTCCATAAGCAGCGTGGCGAGTTTGTCGGC
>JAYSON010000423.1:0-1978 GCA_043722725.1 Chloracidobacterium sp. | reverse complement strand
TTCAGAAAAGTCAATAAATATCGGCGTATGACGATGTGTGATAACAGGTGAAAAGTGCTTTTGCGGAATTTGCAGACCTCTGCCTTACCACTTGGCTACAACGCCGAAACTGAAAATAGGCAGTTGGCTGTGGCGGTTGGCAGTCAAGAACTTCACTGCAAACTACCGACTGCAACTGCCTACTCGCCGAAAACTGGAGCGGGAAACGAGATTCGAACTCGCGACTTCGACCTTGGCAAGGTCGCGCTCTACCACTGAGCTATTCCCGCATCGCAATCCATAATTTTACAATCTGAAGCATATTTGTCAAGTAGCGTTCAGAACCACATTTCTGCCGCACGCATCAACTAATTGCTTACCGTTATATCCTTAACAAAACTCCAATCTCCGCTCGGGCTGATATTAATGTTGCCAATCCGCTTGTTCGCGACCACCATATTTGCAGGATACCAAAGCGGAAACAGCGGAAGGTCACTGCTGATAAGGCTCCACGCCTTGATATAAAGCTCCTTCGCCTTTTCGCGGTCGATTTCGTTGATCGCTTCGTCGATTATCTTATCAACTTCCGCGTTGCTGTAACGGCTACGATTGCAACACGACACTTTATCGCCCGGTATCTGGCCGGTTGTGAAAAGGTCCTTCAAAAAAATCGGATCCTGATTTCCGCCGATCCAAATCCCAGTATTCATTTGAAATTGACCTTGGGCAAGCTGCTGCCGGAGCGTCCCGGGATCAAGCGTTTCGCTTTGAACGGTAAAGCCGGCTTCGATCAATAGGTTTTGGATCGCCTGCGCATATTGGCCAAAAGCGGCGTTACTTGCGGCATATTTAAATTTGATCGGTTCACCTTTATAACCCGCCTCCTGCAGAAGCTGCCTCGATCTAGCCGGATCGTACGGATATTCGGTTCCCGCAGTATAGGCCCACGAACCGACCGGCAAAATCGAATGAGCGATTTTCGCCTGTCCCGAAAGGAGTTCTTTTATAATCTTTTCGCGATCAACAGCGTAGCCGATCGCTTGCCGCACTTTTACGTTATTCAGTGGCGGCGACTGCGTATTCAAACCAACATATTGAATATTTGAGCCGTCGGATTGCACAATCTTCAGCTTCGGGTCGTTTCCTAATGACTTAAGCGAGTCCGGCGGAAGGTTGGACGGATTTAGAGCGACGTCAACACCGCCGGTCTGTAACTCCGCCTGCAGGGAACTGGCGTCGGTCACGGTTTTCACACGCAGTTTTTGAATCTTCGGAGCACCCTCCCAATATTCCGTATGGGCTGCGAACTCGACTACATTTTGCGACGGGTCGAAACTGACAAACTTGAAAGGCCCGGAACCCAAAGGCTGCGTCTTTTGTTGTTCGGCGGTCCCTTCGGCAATGATCGGAATCGCAACAAGATTCGCGAGAAGTTGATTCCGCAACGCCGGTCGCCCCACAGTAAAAACTGCCGTTTTTGCATCGGGCGTTTCAAGTGAAATGATATGCGCAATCCGCTTTTTGTCGACAGTGTCGAAAAACGCCCCGGATTTATATCCGTTACTCTTAAACATCTCGTTAAAAGTGTATTTCACGTCAGCAGATGTAAAATCCTTGCCGTTATGAAACTTTACGTTGTCGCGAAGTACAAAGGTGATGGTCATTCCGTCCGCGGATGTCGTGATCTCACTCGCCAATTCGCCGACGTAATCGAAATTCGCATCTTTTTTTACCAACGAATTGAACAGCAAATTACGCACTCTGTCCGCGGCGGAATCCGAAGCCGTAGAAGTTAAAGTATCTAGTGATGAAAAGGGTTCGGGAAGGGCGATCGTAACGTATTCAGTATTCGTTCGCCGGCAAGATAGTGAGCAGGTAAGAATAAGTGCCAGAAACGGTGTTAAAAATTGACGCAAAACGATATTTCCTCCGTGATGTTCGAGTCAGAACCGCCTGCGTAAGCGGGTGGGTTTCCTTTGCCAACATTTAACCCACCCGC
>JAYSON010000422.1:0-4058 GCA_043722725.1 Chloracidobacterium sp. | reverse complement strand
CCCCAATATAGCAATGGAAGCAGGCCGATCGAGGTCTGTGCACCGTATGTCGAACCAAAGCCGCTGCCGCGACCGACCATCTCAGCGATGATAGCCCCCGATGTCTGGTCAAGTTCCAAACCGCCGTAGGCTTCGGGAATATTGGCACCGAGCAGCCCGAGTTCGCCGGCCTTCTTGAGCAAGTCCCTGGCAACCTCCCACGCATGTTTTTCTAACGCCGGCAGGTTCGGGACGACCTCGTTGTCGATATATTCTCGGCAAGTGTCGCCGATCATCCGATGCTCGTCGGTAAAATCCTCCGGCGTAAATACCTCAGCGGTCGTCTGATCCGTGATCAAAAACTCACCGCCCTTTACATAATCTTTCTCCAGTTGCGTTTCCATTGATCGTGTTCTCCTGGCTGGGCTTTGTCTGCAAATTATACTGAATGAATACTCATTCAGTCAATCAGGCGGCAATGCGAGGAATTTGACGGTAAGTCTTTTCGTTTCTTAGGCGTAAATCATACAAATCGACTGCTTGCTGCATACGGAGCCAGATTTCGGGTGACATTCCAAGGGCGAGGCTGATTCTTTGCGCCAAATCAACTGTCAACCGCGAGCGTTCTTTCAACAACTCACCTATTGTTCGCGATGAAACACCTAGTATTTTGGCAAAAGCCGGCTGAGATAGCTCTAATTCAGGCAGAATATCCTCACGCAATATTGCGCCAGGATGGGTTGGTCTGCGATTGGTTTTGTCCTTCATAAAATCGAAAAGTCAACCGCCAATTTTTGTTCACCTTCATGGTCCAACTGCCGACAAGTTCGCCCTTTAACTCATGCAAATCGTAACCCGGAAAGTTAAGTTCTTCGGGAGTGTCCGCCTGACTTACTGCGTCCATCTGACGAAGCAACCTCGGGTAAAAATAAACCGAAATTCGTTTTGTTTTTCCATTTTCAAAAAGCTCTCGCAAGCCTTTGTGCTTGAAAGATTTTATCATGGATTTTAGTTCAGCCTCTCAAATATACCCGCCGCGCCCATGCCGCCGCCGACGCACATTGTGACCATCCCGTATCGTGCATTGCGACGCTTCAATTCCTGCAGCAGAGTCGCGGTCAGCTTCGCTCCCGTGCAGCCGAGCGGGTGGCCGAGTGCGACGGCGCCGCCGTTTACATTTACTCTGTCGGGATTCATCTCAAGCACCTTCATCACCGAAAGCCCCTGTGCCGCAAACGCTTCGTTCAATTCGATAACGTCGATCTGATCAAGCGTCAGCCCGGCCAATTTTAAAGCCTTAGGAATCGCATAAACCGGCCCGATACCCATTTCTTCCGGCAGACACCCCGCCGTCGCGAACGAGACAAATCTCGCCAGCGGCGTCAGCCCAAGCTCGTTGGCCTTTTCCATCGACATAACAACCGCCGCCGCCGCTCCGTCAGACATCTGCGACGAGTTGCCCGCAGTCACCGTTCCATTTACATGAAACACCGGACGGAGTTTTGCAAAGCCCTCAGCCGAAGCATCGTAACGCGGGCCCTCATCCGTATCGAAAACAACTTCCTTTCGGCGGACCCGGCCCTTTTCATCGATCTCATCGACATGAACGCTAAACGGCACGATCTCATCCTTAAACCGGCCTTCTTTTATCGCCGCCGCCGCCTTCTGATGCGAGGCGAGTGAAAACGCGTCGGCCTGCTCGCGCGTGATCTCGTATTTTTTTGCGAGATTCTCCGCCGTTAGGCCCATGTTCAGATAATAGTCCGGATACGAATCGACCAACACCGGATTCGGCCGCACGACATTTCCGCCCATCGGTATCATCGACATGGTCTCCAACCCGCCCGCGACGATCACATCCGCACCGCCGGTTTTTATCCGGTCAGCCGCAAGCGCGATCGTCTGCAACCCGGACGAGCAATAACGGTTGACCGTCATCGCCGAAGTCTCCACCGGCAGCCCCGCCGCGATCATCGCCGTCCGCGCAACGTTCATCCCCTGCTCCGCCTCCGGAAACGCACAGCCCATGATCACGTCGTCAATCAGCGACACATCGAGATTCGGAACGCGATCGACCGCTTCCCTTATCGCCGCTGCCCCAAGATCATCCGGCCGCGTATTTTTGAGTGTCCCCTTCGGCGCCTTCCCCACCGCCGTGCGCACGGCCGATACAATTACTGCTTCTTTCATAATATGTTCCTTTACTCACCAACAAAATCGCCGTTTGGAGCGACGATGAAATCATTCGAAACCGGGAAAATATCCGTCCACCCGCTGTAGCTGACGATTCCCATAATTCGGATATTTTCCGCCTCGTGGTCGTCATAGAAAAAATTAAACTCGATCTGATACGGTTCGCCTTGTTCACTAACACGTTCAAAACTCTCCGATTCTCCAATCTTCGCGGCGATTTGTTCATAAGACATCGCTCGATAAAATTCGAGGTCTTTTTCTGCTATCGCCCTTGCTTCAATTTTGTCCATCCGTAAACCAAATGCAGAAGCCCGCACGTTAGTAAGGGCGTAACACTCAACGTCGTATTCAAAAGAACCCAGTCGCTACCGCTCCCGGTTCTGACATAATTCTATGTCGTTGGGCTACCTGCCTTTTTGCTAAATTCCCGCCTCGATTTCCTCGATTTCGAGTACATTTCTCAATAACCGCGGATCAATTTCGACCAAAAATCCCCGCTTGCCGCCTTTTATGTATATCATTTCCAGCTCAAATATCGTCTTCTCCGCATAAACCGGCATCGCGGTCCGGGTTCCAAACGGCGATGTGCCGCCGACAAGGTATCCGGTCAATTTCGCCGCTCGCTCAGGTTTCGCCGGTTCAACCGATTTCACGCCCATATGCCGTGCGAGATTCTTTGCCGAAACCTGCCTGTCGCCATGCATCAGCACGATCAGCGGCTTCTTTTAGTTCGTTTCAAAGATCAATGTCTTCACCGCATGCTCATTCACACCTAATTGCCTTGCCGACTCGCCCGTCCCGCCCTTCTCGACATATTCGTGAAGATGCGGAACGAAATCGACTTTTTTCTCCCTCAAAAACCGCACCGCCGGCGTGATCGGATAATCCATGAAAAATTTTGCCAGCGAAACACGCGAAACATACGAAAAAATGATCTATTAAGGCTTTCGCCCCTTTTCGTGTAATTCGCGGGCAACCTCCTCGTACCGAAAACACGTCGTCAAATGATCGTTCACTATCCCTATCGCCTGCATAAATGCATACATTATGGTCGAGCCAACAAAATTGAATCCGCGTTTTTTTAGGTCTTTGCTCAAAGCGTCCGAGATGTCGGTCTTGGCCTGAACTTCGCTCAT
Organism: Chloracidobacterium sp.; assembly: GCA_043722725.1. GTDB lineage: Bacteria > Acidobacteriota > Blastocatellia > Pyrinomonadales > Pyrinomonadaceae > OLB17. The sequence goes on along the minus strand of JAYSON010000422.1, from coordinate 750 downwards.
GTTTTTTAGTTTATTGACCAGTGGCTTGCCGCCGACGAAGCCCCAGATATATTTATCAAACGAGCCAAATTCCTTTTGCACCTGCAAAAAAGCTTTTGCATTCGAAACCGCCGAGACGATCTTCAGACGATTGCGGATTATACCTTCGTCGAGTAAAAGCTTCGCGCACTTTGAATCGGTGTATCGAGCGACTTTAACCGGATCGAAATTATCGAACGCCTTTCGGTAATTGTCCCGCTTTCGCAGGATCGTGTCCCATGACAAGCCTGCTTGTGCTCCCTCCAGTATTAAAAATTCAAACAGCCCGCGATCTTCGTGCAGCGGCACGCCCCATTCTGCGTCGTGGTAGGCTATCGCCAACTCATTTTTTGCCCAACTGCAACGCTTCATAAGGTTGCTATTCCCCTTTTCACCCCAGCCCGCAAATCCGCCGACAATTGTCGCCAATCGAAGTCTTCCCAGGATTCTTAAGCCTTACAATCCCGGAATCGATTGACATCGTCTAAAAAACTATTGGAATCAAATAAATCATTGTCCCAAGCAAAGCAATGACTAGAACCGCTCTTGATCTATTTAGTTTCAGGTCAAAAAATATAACTTGTTCTATCGCACGAAAAATCCCGAAAAGAACGATTCCAACCAGGATCGAATTTCCCAGACTCGTAGTTAAAAGTTCATCCGCGTGAAAAAGGGAAACGTATGCAAAAAGCAAGAAAACAAGCATCAAGCACAAATTCAGAACCTGCATTA
>JAYSON010000421.1:0-3291 GCA_043722725.1 Chloracidobacterium sp. | reverse complement strand
CCTCTCAAAGAAGCATATCGACGGCCCTCAGGGTGTTCGTGGCCGAAACTCCGACAACACAAAATTGCGGGAGGTGCTGGATTGGGAACCGCAAATTTCGCTCGAGGACGGGTTGGCGAAGACTTACGCATGGATCGAAGAACAGGTCAACCAGACGCAGTTCGCTAAGTCGGGCTGGGCGGCTGAGTAGAATTATGAACACGAATTTTACTGAGGTTTCGATTCAAAAGGTTAAGGATTACTGGAATGCAAGGCCGTGTAACATCCGTCACTCAACCGCCCAGGTCGGAACTGAGGAATACTTTAAGCAAGTCGAAGCCCGCAAGTATTTCGTCGAACCGCATATTCCTTTGTTTGCCGAGTTTGAAAAATGGCGAGGAAAAAAGGTTCTGGAGATCGGCTGCGGGATCGGCACCGACACCATGAATTTTGCGCGTGCCGGAGCAGATGTAACGGCAGTCGATCTTTCGGTGGAATCGCTCAATCTAGCAAAGAAACGGGCTGACGTCTTCGGATTATCAGATCGTATCACGTTTTACGAAGCCGATGCCGAGAATCTTAACGATTTTATACCGGCGCAGAAATATGATCTCGTTTACTCGTTCGGGGTGATCCATCATTCTCCGAATCCGGAAAAAATCGTCGAACAGGTGCGGGCAAACTTTGTGCACCGGGATTCCATGCTTAAGGTAATGGTTTATTATCGTTATTCGTGGAAAGTGCTTTGGATGCTCTTGCAGGAAAAGGGCCGGTTTTGGAAACTCGACGATATCATCGCAAAACATTCCGAGGCACAGACCGGATGCCCGATTACATATTCGTACACGAAAAACAGCGTCAAAAACTTGATTGGCAGCGGCTTTGAAATAGAGAACATTTTTGTTGACCACATATTTCCTTATCAAATACCTAAATACGTAAAGTACGAGTATGAGAAAGAATGGTATTTCAGGCACTTGCCGCCGTCTGTTTTTCGTGCGCTTGAACAAAGATGCGGATGGCACCTATGCCTTACGGCAAAAGCAGTCTAGATCCGGCAATATACTTTTTAATGGAGAATTAATATAAATGATCGATCGGATCTCCGTAATCGGTTTGGGTAAATTGGGTGCAAGCATGGCGGCGGCGTTCGCCGAGCGCGGATTTGAAGTTATCGGAGTCGATGTAAATCAGCATTCGATTGACGCCGTTAATCAGGGAAGAGCTCCTGTACAGGAAACGGATCTCGATAAGCTGATCTCGGCCAACAAGAATAGAATTAGGGCGACCTTGAGCCACCTGGACGCAATCTTGAACTCTGATATTTCGTTTGTAATTGTGCCGACGCCGAGCGACGAACGCGGAGCATTTTCACTCCAATACGCGGAATGGGCATTCAAGGAAATTGGAAAAGCGATTGGCGAAAAGAAGGGTTATCATAACGTTGTTTTGACAAGTACCGTTTTACCCGGAGCAACCCGCCAAGCGTTGTTGCCGATTCTTGAAAAGGAGTCAGGCAAGAAAGCCGGGAATGATTTTGGATTATGTTACAGCCCGGAGTTTATTGCTCTTGGGAGTATAATCAACGACTTTCTCAATCCGGACTTTACGCTTATTGGCGAGTTCGATGAACGCTCGGGAAAGCAACTTGAAGACGTGTATTCGGCCGTTATGACAAACGGTGCTCCGGCCGCACGGATGAGCCTTGAAAATGCCGAGCTTACAAAGATCTCGGTCAACACCTTTGTTACGACTAAGATCACCTTTGCAAATATGCTCGCGGACATTTGTGAGAAGCTGCCCGGCGGCAATGTAGATGTCGTTACAAAAGCGCTTGGCATGGATAGCCGTATCGGCAGGAAGTACCTGACCGGATCCATAGGCTATGGCGGCCCCTGTTTTCCGAGAGACAATGTCGCATTGTCGTTTATGGCAAAACAGCTTGGCGTCGAAGCCGCACTGGCCGAAACGACAGACACGTCAAACCGGGCGATCGCCGCGAAAGTATCCGACAGGATTTTGCCGATGGTGCGGAAAGGCGGGACGGTTGCTGTCTTGGGTTTGTCATATAAACCATTTTCGCATGTTACCGAAGAGTCACAGGGCGTTTATATTGCTCAGCATTTATCGAAGCACGGACTCAGGGTTGTGGCCTTCGACCCGATGTCGAACGAAATGGCGTTAGAAGAAATAAGGCGGAACATTGTTGTTCTCGATTCCATTGAAGAATGTCTTAGCCAGGCTGAAGCGGTCCTTATCACCACGCCGGACCCGGCTTTTAAGAAGCTGACAGCCGCAGATTTCAAAAATGAATGGTCGCAGGTCCTCGTGGTTGATTTTTGGCGCATTCTTCGGGAACAGCTTGAAAATGAGCCAGGCATAAAATATGTCGGTATCGGGCTAAGTGATAACGACGCAGCCAATGCGGATTGCCTAAAAGAGCTTTGGTGGGGAAAACCTGCGGACAGCCTCAAGACCGGTAAACGATGAGCGAATCTTTAATCCGCGTTGAGATCGTTGCGCCAGTGCATAATCGACGTGACATCACTCTACAGTGTCTAAAGAGTCTTTCAAGGATCGAATCAGACGGTTTGGACGTGCATGTCATCATCGTCGATGACGGCTCAACGGACGGCACAAGCGAAGCGATCCGCACCGAATTTCCGGGCGTTGAGGTCGTGGCTGGTGACGGAAACCTTTGGTTTACCGAAGGTACGAACGTAGGTGTCAGGGCCGCCCTTAAATACCATCCGAACTATATCCTTACAATAAATGACGACGCTGTTTTCGACGCGGGCTTTCTTCGCTGCATGGTCGAAACGGCTGAAAAATACGACCGGTCGGTCGTAGGTTCGCTATTATTACTTTGGGATACACCGCATAAACTTTTTCAGGTCGCACCGGTTTGGGATACATGGATGGGCGGATGGAGACATTGGTACCACCAAACAATATGGACGATCCCAAAAAGGCCGTGGAAAGTGGACGCAATAGTCGGCAATTGTTTATTGGTTCCGGTCGAAGCGATAAATGAAGCTGGGCTGATGGATTCGAAAAATTACCTGAATTTTGGCGACGCCGAATATACGCCGCGCTTGAAACGTTTGGGATGGGAACTGTTGATCGACCCTCGTGCCCGAGTGTTTTGCCAGCCAAATAATATTCCGGCCAAGGTGCTGAAACTATCGATAGGTCAGAAACTGCGTGTGCTGATTTTCGATAAGGGTCATCCGAATAATCTGCGCAGACGGTTCCGATCGATCTGGGATTCGGCACCAACGAAGATCGACGCCGTGCTGGCATTTGTTGTAT
>JAYSON010000420.1:0-4223 GCA_043722725.1 Chloracidobacterium sp. | reverse complement strand
ACATCGCCGTTTGCCGCTATTCGGTCGGAACCGACGACGACGGCGTGAACACCGCCTTTTTTCATTATGTGGCCGCTCATGTTATCGGTTATGAGAGTGACCGGGATGTCGTCTTCCATCAGTTCCCAAGCGGTTAGCCGAGCGCCCTGCAAATACGGTCGCGTTTCGTCGGCGATGACGGAGATCGTTTTGCCTTGATTGACAGCTCCGCGAATAACGCCGAGAGCCGTTCCCCAAACGCCGCCCGTCGCCAACGCACCCGCGTTGCAATGGGTCAAAACGGTCGAATTATCTTCAAGCAATTCGCCGCCGAATTGCGCGATAAGTCGTTGCGATTCAATATCTTCCTCGTGGATGGCTTTTGCGTCTTCCAGCAAGATCTGTTTGATTTCGCTAACCGACTTCCCTTCGGATTTCGCTTTCTGAAATGTCCGCTGCATCCGGTCGAGGGCCCAAAAAAGATTCACCGCCGTCGGCCGCGTCTTTGCCAGCACGTCGCTCACATATTCGAGCTCGTCCTCCAGATCGGCGACGTTTGTACCGACAAAAAGCTTTGCCCCCAATGCTACGCCGTACGCCGCCGAAACGCCGATCGCCGGTGCCCCGCGCACGACCATGTCCTTGATGCCGTCGGCGACATCATCATAAGTCCGCAGCGTCAGCCACGTTTGTTCGGTCGGCAGCAGACGCTGATCCAGCATCAAGACACCTTCCTCGGACCATTTAACCGGAATAATATTTAGCTTCATAGATTCAATTTAGAAAAGAAAATCTTACGGAAAAATAGCGGCTGTCACAAGAGCGTAATTCCGTTTAATTTGATACTCCGGCAACATTCGTTTATAGTTTTCGGATACTCTGCTCACTTAAACAACAAAGTATTGCGATTAGATTATGACCGAGTTTGAGTACGCTACCGATAGCAATATGACGCCTGCAGCCGGCTTGGAGCCCGAAAAACTTTCAACCAGCACGTTCGATTTTGTCCGACAGCTACCCGACAATTTATCCGCACTGGACGATTTATCTCGAAATTTCTTCTGGTGCTGGAATCCGGAAGGGACGGAGATTTTCCGCGAACTCGACCCGACGCTTTGGATCAAATGCGAGCAGAATCCGCGGCTTCTCCTTAAAAAAATAAGCGAACTACGCCTCTGGCAAAAATCCACAGATCGTTCGTATGTCGAACGTCTTCAACAGTTTAAGAGCCGCTGCGGCCAGTATCTAGCGGAAAGGCCTTTGTCCTTCGGAAGCATAACGGCCGCACATCCGACCGCCTATTTTTGTGCCGAATACGGCGTCCATAATTCCTTGCCCACCTACTCCGGCGGCCTCGGAATACTGGCCGGCGACCATCTAAAATCCGCCAGCGATCTAAACGTTCCCCTTACCGCAATCGGCTTATTTTATCGCTTCGGCTATTTTCGCCAACGGATCGCACATGATGGATGGCAGGAAGAGGCGTATCTGGATGTGTTCGGCTCGGAGCTCGCCTTGCATCCTGTTTTGGACACGGATGGCGAGCCTATATTAGTGATGGTGCATATTCGCGGCCGCGAGGTGTATGCACAGGCATGGCTTGCAAAGGTCGGTAGGATCTCGCTTTACCTGCTTGACACTAACGTCGAGCAGAACCCGGAAGTTGATCGTTTGATCACCGGGCATCTTTACGGTGGAAGCACGGATACCCGCATCGTACAGGAAAAGATCCTCGGCATCGGCGGCGTCCGCCTCCTGCGCAAATTGGCGATCGAGCCTTCGGTTTATCATCTTAACGAAGGACACTCCGCGTTTTTGACGCTCGAACTGGCCCGGGAATTTCTCGATGCAAATGAGGACGCACATTTTGTCGATGCCGTTGCGAAGGTACGCGAGCAATGCGTTTTCACGACGCACACGCCTGTCGCCGCCGGAAACGATATTTTCTCGACTCAAGAACTGAGAAATTGCTTTGATTCGAAGTTCATTTCCGCGTTGCGTTTGTCCGACGATGAGTTTTTCGCTTTGGGACGCACCAATCCCGACGATGAGGACGAAGCTTTCGGTATGACGCCATTGGCTCTGCGCATGTGCCGTTCGGCAAATGGAGTTAGCGAAAAGCACGGCGAGGTGTCGCGCGATCTCTGGCTCCCGATGTTCCCGGAAGGAACAGATGTATCGGATGTCCCGATCACACATATAACAAACGGCGTTCACGCTCCAACATGGATCGCGCCGGTCTTTCAGCAGCTATATCGCGATTGTATCAGCGAAAATTGGAACGACTTGCTTGCGGATTCTGTTGGATGGGCTTATGCAATAGATCAAATCGCGGACAAGGACGTCTGGTCGGCACATAAAACGCTGAAGCAGATGCTGATCGCGTATCTTCGGCAGCAAACGAAGTCGAAGGACACAGGCAGTCTAGAGACGATCAACGAGCATAAAGACACGACGACGCTATTTTCCGCCGATGCCCTGACAGTGGGATTTGCGCGTCGCGTAGCCTCGTACAAACGCTGGAACCTTCTACTTTCCGATCTCGACCGGTTGCTCCGCCTCGTCGATGACCCGGACCGGCCCGTGCAATTCGTATTTGCAGGAAAAGCTCATCCGCAGGACCGCACGGCGAAGCAGATATTGCAGCAATTGATGAGCATTAATCACGATTCGAATTGGCAGCACCGGGCGGTTTTTGTTGAAGATTATGATCAGGACGTCGCCAAATATCTCGTTCAAGGCGTTGATGTGTGGATGAACGTACCGAGGCGTCCGCACGAAGCCAGCGGCACCAGCGGCATGAAAGCGGCGATGAACGGCGCGCTAAATTTCTCCGTTCTCGACGGCTGGTGGATCGAAGGTTTTAATGGCAAAAACGGCTATGCCATCGGCGAGTTGGACGTCGATGCTAATGATGAAGTAGGCGACCTCGCGGACGCCGAATCGCTGTATGCAACTCTGGAGAGCGAGATTGTACCTGCATTCTATGAAAAAAACGAACATGGCCTTCCGGCAAAATGGATCGGACAAATGAAAAATTCCCTCGCCACGCTCACACCGCAATTCTCAAGTGATAGAATGGTGAAGGATTATATTCAAAAGATATACAATCCCGAATTTTGATCGATGTTGGAACTTGAAATATGGCATCCACTGAATTCAGAACAGGCGTCATTAAACCCGTCGAGGTTTATAAAGAAGCCTGGGAGATGATCAAGGGACAATTTTGGACAATTCTCGCGGTTACGATTGTCGGCATGCTGATCGGCAGTGTCGTTCCGATCGTCCTGATCGGCCCGATGATGTGCGGCATTTATCTGGTGCTGCTGCAAACTTATGAAGGACGCATCGTCGATTTTGCCCAGCTATTCAAGGGTTTCGACTATTTTCTGCCGAGCCTCATCCTGGCAATTATCATCATGCTGCCGACGTTGGTTCTCATTTTCACCATCTATATTCCGATGATCGGAATCGCAATGGCCGGGCCGCGAATGAGCGAAACTGAGGTGATGGCCGCCATTATCGGAACTTTCGCGGTCGTGCTGGTTGAAACGATCGTGATGGTCTGTCTTCACACGCTTCTGATCTTTTCGTTCCCGCTGATCGTCGATAAAAAGATGTCGGCGGTTGATGCGATCAAAACGAGTGCAAGCGCCGTGTGGCAAAATCTAAGCGGAGTTGTTGGCTTGTTTGTCGTCGGTTTCGGTGTCGCGTTAGTCGGATATTTGATGCTCTGCATAGGTATTTATCTCGTCCTTCCGCTTATAATAGCAGCCCACGTCGTTGCGTACAGAAAAGTCTTTCCGGCGGCTCAATCCTTTTCGGTATAACATTTATGTCTGCAAATTTCGTTTCCGTAGATTCGCTCGAAGCTCTAGATGCGTTGTTCAACGACTCGCACCACAGTCCCGTCGTTCTCTTCAAACACAGCAACACTTGCGGCATCAGCGCGGATATTATTGAACAGGTTGGCGACGTTGATGCGGATGTCAATGTCATTGTCGTTCAGGAGCACCGACCTATATCGAACGCGGTCGCGGAACGCACGGGCTATCGTCATCAATCGCCGCAAGCGTTTGTTATCAAGGACGGCAAAGCCGTTTATCATGCAACGCACTACGGCATTACCGCGAAAGACATAGAAGCCGGGCTGCGATCCTAAATAGCATCTAGCTGTCTCGTACTATTTCGTGTTTATTCGTGTGAATTCGTGGTTCCATTTTCGGCTTCGGTTTTAAGAACGG
>JAYSON010000419.1:0-12127 GCA_043722725.1 Chloracidobacterium sp. | reverse complement strand
CCAGAAACCAGGCCGTAACAATTACGGCAATCAGAGCTAAAAAAGCACTGATGAGCCTGACAGCGATAACATTAGCCGCAATCGACGAGGCGTCACGCGGGCGGCGGGCAACTTCTCGCGAACCGACATCGGCAAAACCGGCGGTGACCGTAAGGGACAAATAACCGAAAAGAGCCGACGAGAAACCGATTATGCCGAAATGCTCCGGACCAAGGACGCGGGCGGCATACGTAATTCCGAAAAAAGCGACGACGCGGACAATAATTTCTCCGCTTCCCAGAGAAATAATGTTGGCGCTGATTTTGCTTGTCCCGAGAGATTTACTGGTCGCATCAGATTCGCTCGCCCGCTGTTTCTCGTCCATTCCGTTTCGGGCATTAGTCGACTCCTGAGTTTCGTCGCTAATTTGAATACTCATTCGCCAATTCGCCTCTAGCCAGTTGTTCGTTCAAAAGTTTGATGTCGGCATCAACCAAAAGTCGCACAAGCTCTGGAAATCTCGTATGCGGCTCCCAACCGAACCGCGCTTTTGCCTTTGATGCATCTCCAGCCAGCCGGACTACTTCAGCCGGGCGGTAATAAACCGGATCAACCTCGACATATTCGCGCCAATCCAGCCCGGCATGTTCAAATGCGGCCCTAACGAATTCTTCGACGCTATAGGATTCGCCGGTCGCAATCACATAATCGTCGGGTTTTTCCTGCTGAAGCATTTGCCACATCGATTCGACGTATTCGGGGGCGTAACCCCAATCGCGGCAAGCCTCCATATTTCCCAAATATAGTTTTTCCTGCAGCCCGCGTTTGATGCGGGCAATGGCACGCGTTACTTTTCGCGTGACAAAATTTTCGCCTCTCCGCGGTGACTCGTGATTAAATAGAATACCGTTGCATGCAAACACTCCGTAACTCTCCCGATAATTGACCGTCGCATGATAGGCGAAGACTTTAGCGCAGGCATACGGGCTGCGCGGGTGGAAAGGCGAATTTTCGTTTTGCGGTGCCGGAGTGCTGCCGAACATTTCGCTGCTTGACGCCTGATAAATCCGCGCTTTGATGCCCGTTTCACGCACAGCTTCGAGAATACGAACCGTTCCCAGTCCCGTAACGTCGGCGGTGTATTCGGGTATTTCGAAGCTGACATGAACATGGCTCTGCGAGCCTAGATGATATATTTCGTCAGGCTGAAGTTTGTATAGCAGTTTGACAAGGCTGGTCGAATCAGCCAAATCAGCGTATTGCAAAAAAAACCGCGCCTCGCTGTCGTGCCTAAAATTGTTGATTAAATGGTCAATACGCGATGTATTAAAACTACTTACGCGTCGGCGAAGCCCATGAACCTCATATCCCTTACTCAGCAGAAGTTCGGCTAAATAAGACCCGTCCTGACCGGTTATTCCAGTAATAAGTGCGCGTTTCGGCATATTGCAGATCCCTCAACTTAAAACCACATGTTACAAAAAAGTGTCGTCACGTTTGAGTATTTATTCATTTTTATTGCGTTGCGTTTTAATTGTTCTCCCCTTTTTCTTGTCGCCACGCGTATAAAAGATTGTGATGCGTTTGAACTTTAAACTCGTGATTCTGCAAAAATTGCGATAGAGCTGTTATCGACCATTCCGGGCGGTCGTCGTATCGCTCGCATTCGGCAATGATTTGCCGAAAACGTCCGAGCGTGTCCGGACTCGCTCCGTATAAAATTTCATACTCGGCGCCCTGACAATCAATTTTCAGCAAGTCAATATTGTCTAATTGGTTGTCCATCACAACTTGGTCTAAGGTGATGCAAGAGCATTCAATAGTGCGCGTTCCGCGTCCCGGATGCAGGCTGATGCGCCCGACGAAGGAATCGTTATCGGGAATAAACAAAATCGATTCGCCTATCTTTCCGCTGACGGCAACCGGGAAGACTTCGACGTTATTTGCGTCATTAAGCCCTACGTTCTCGCGCAAAATTTCGAGATTGTCGGGAAACGGCTCGTAAGCTAAAACGCGAGATGCTTTTTGCGCGGCTAACAAGCTGAAGCATCCGATATTTGCTCCAATATCAACGACGACTGTTCCCTGGCGTATTTTCGCCTCGCCGTAGCAGTCGCGCACGAAAATCTCGAACCAGATGCGGCTGTCGTCCGTTCCACCGCGCAGATTGAATCGCAACCCGTTGCGATTTTCGCAAACATATCGGTATTTCAGAAAACCTGCGTGGTCAACCAGTGTCGGTGTCCAATTCCGAGCAGTGCGGACGATGCCAAGTGCCGAACGAAGTTTATTTAGCATAATTTCCGGCCGGTGTAGCGAAACAACTCGGCGAAGGTGTGTTTCGTTCACTGAGTAAAACAGTGAACGAAACACAAGCAATTTTTGAATTATTCCTCAAGCCGGACTTCCGAAGCTGCAAAATCGCGCGCGGGCGTGGGCATTTGGGCGGCTTCCGCCAATACCGCCAGCACGTCTGCCGCGCATTTTTGCCACGAAAACCGTATGGAATTGATAAGCCCGTTCTCGGACAGCTCATGATGCAACGCGTCGTCTTCCGCCATCCTCGACATCGCTTCTACTAACTCCTCTATTTCGAGCTTTGAAATCAAAAGCGCGGCATCACCGGTGGTTTCGCGCATTCCGGGCGTGTCAATGCAAATAACGGGTAAGCCGGCGGCCTGCGCCTCCATCACGGGAAGACAAATTGTTTCATAAACCGAAGGGGAAATAAACGCTTCAGCCGCGTTGTATATCAAGTTTAATTCATCGTCCGAAATATAACCGGGGCTCAGCACATCGCCCAAGATACCGAGTTTTTTAATTAGTCCGGCAATGTCTATGTTATGGATATTTAATCCGATCATCAATAATTTGTGCGGATGCCGTTTGCGACGTTTGAATTCGGCAAACGCCTTCAAAAGAAGCGGAAAATTACGCCGTCCGGACATCTTCCCGACGGTCAGAAAAAAAGGCGTGTCAGCCGAACCGATGTGCCGTTCCCGCGCCGCCTCGATTTGCGCATCTTTTTTTACCGGTTTGAAAAATTCCGCCGGGGCCATATACGCCACGCGAACCCGCGACAGGGGTACTCCGCAGTAACGGGTAATGTCTTTTTTCGAGTCTTCCGAGCCGACGATGACCAGCGTGGCGTGCCGGGCGCTCCAGGCATAAAGACGGTTGTAAAAAAGCGGAGCTGATTTCGGAAAAAGTTCCGGGTATAAATAGTTCGAGGCTTCGTGCGATGCGACAACGGTCTTTCCGCGCGCCATGATCGGCCTCGAAAAAGACGGGTGAAAAACTACGTCGTCGGCGGCTGCGGGTCCTAAACGCAAATTCTCCCAAGCCAGCATTCTCATATCCGGCGACAAAACGCGCTCGCGAATATTTTCCGGAAGCGGAATTTCGATGCGGTCAATCGGCTTCGGTGTGTAAAAGTTAATTTCGTCGAACTGATTGCCAATCATTTCCGGCGTCCAATGTTTGACGATATTCAAAAGGTAGCGCCCCACCCCCGTCCGTTGCCCGTGAATGCGCCAGCCATTAATTCCCAGCTTCATTCGCCTTTCTCCAGGATTTCATTAATTCGTAGGTTCGCCTTACGCCTTCTTCCGTCGAATAACGGGGCGTCCAATCAATCAAACGATTGATCGTCGTCATATCGCATCGGAATTTTATCGGGCCCGACACCGATTGATCGAGATCGGTAATTGGACAGCCGCTTATTTCCTCAAGCGTATAGACTATCTCTTTTATTGCGGTTTGCGTTCCGGTACCAAGATTCAAAATTCCGGTGTAATCCGTTTCAAGGAGTTTGACGATAGCGTGCGCCGCGTCCTCGACGTAAATAAAATCGCGTTCTGGCTTGGTGCTCCAAACCTGGCCTTTGCCATTATCCAGTAATTGATGACAAAGCAAATGGATCAAATCAAACCGTTTGAGCGGTGTGGGGCCGTAGATGTTCGAAAGCCGAACGGTAATTATCGGCAGCCACTGCTCGTAAAATTTACATACTTCTTCGCCGAGATATTTACTTATCGTGTACCGATTCTTATACGGGTCAATGGGACTGTGTTCCGAGACGGGTAGCGTTATTTTATGTTCGTCGTAAATCAAAATCGTGGAAAAATTGATAAATTTTTTGATCGGCCGATCTTTCAGTTGTTCGAGCGTGTGGACCAGCGGCAGCAAATGATAATCGAACGCGGTCGGCTCGCCTCGCGGAAGGGTTTCTTTTTCAAGATTGTGATGGTCGGTGTTGCCTATAATGAAAATGACCTTATCAAATTCTACGTCCTTTAGAGCGTCCAGATTTTCCAGGCTTTTGACCGGAATATGACGATTGCGTGTTGGCGGTACGGTTCGCCCAACCGAGATAATGTTTGGATAATTTTCCAGAATGTATGGACCTAAAAAACCGCTTCCGCCAAATAAAATCGTGTCCTTCCCTATTTCTGTATTTGATTCGTTAAATTCAGTCATGGCAACAGAATTTCCCCTGTAAAACCGCGCTTACGGAGTTTTGGGACGATTTCGTCGTAATAATTCCAAGCGAACAGAACTCCTGCGTCGGCGGGTCGGGGATCTTCAAACATAAACTCTTCATCTATAATAGGAATACGAACACCGGGGAGATATTTCCCAACACGCAGCGGATTGACTTCCGTCACATATGTGACCATGTCCGGGCCGAGCCCGGCGTAATTGCAAATCGTCGACGCCTTGGCCGGGGCGCCGATGCCGATGACCTTTTTGCCTTTTGAGACAAGCTTGTAAACCTCGTCAAAAAGTTTGCGGCGGCGCTGTTCGACCTGTGAGATAAAACTTTCATTGGTCGCGGCATCATATAACTTATCTTTTTCTTCAAGTTTGACGAGTTTTTTTACGCGATTGGAAATTGGATATTCACCCGTGTTACAAGCGAAAACACGAATCGAACCGCCGTAGACTTCGGACCTTTCAACATCAAAAACGTCCATTCCGTATTGGCGGTGCAGATAGATCAGCGGTTTCATCGAGTAGTAGCGCAAATGCTGATGGAACATGTTGTCGTAATGAAGCCGTTGCATCGTATCGAGCCAGTATTGCGAATCGGTGGCAAAAACTCCACGTTTTTTCAGCAAGATCTTTACGCCGCGCATTACGCTTCCAAGATCGGCGATGTGTCCAAAAACGCCGCAAGCAGTGATGGCGTCAGCTTGGCCATGATTCGATTTAACATGTTCGGCGGTTTCGTCATTGAAAAAGGCGTGTAGTGTTCTGATGCCCTGCTCATTGGCTATGCGAACTGGATCGCCCGACGGGTCTACACCCAGAAATTTCACGCCGGATGGAATATAGCCTTTTAACAAAGTACCATCATTTGAGCCTATATCGACGGCAAACGACTTCCCACTGAGATTCTGCATCTCGACGAGCCGAGCGGGAAGGGATTGCAAATGCCGTGTCGCCGTCTGGGTCGTACCGCTGACAAACGGAAAATTTTTGTAAACGATTTTCGGATTTACTATATAGCTAAGCTGCGTTAAGCCGCATTCCGGGCAATGCTGCAATTTAAGCGGGTAAAAAGTTTCCGGTTGATTGAGCTGCGACAGAGAGAGGACGAGGTCGCCGATCGGTTGATTTCCCAAATCAACTCCCGGAGTAGTCCCTGTCCCACAAATTTGACATTTGACCTGCGCCAAACGCGTGTGTTGCTGCCGACGGCCAGGGATGCCAAGATTTAGGCGGCCAATTTCCGCAGGGCTATTTTTTTCGGCGGCCATTTGTTTACTCATTTACAACTCCAAAAAACTGATGGAATTTCTCTACTACATAGCCAACTTCCTCATCGCTAATACCTGGATGACAGCCGATATAAAATGAATTTTTGTTGATTCGAGCGGCAACCGGAAATTCATTGTCGAGATCACCGAAAATTTCGCGATAAATCGGTTGATTGATTAGCGGCAAAAGATACCGTGTTTCAATCGAGTTGTCTTCGAGGTAGCGGATCAAATCGTCACGTCGTATGCTCTCGTCCAAAATGGTCAATGCATAAAACATATAACTGTGTGTGGATCCGGGCCGCGGATACGGTAACTGTAGAAAATCCTGTAAATCGGCTAGACCTTCGTTTAGCCGGCGGACGATTTCTCGTCGTCGGGCGCCTGATTCCTCGTGTTCTTCGAATTGTGCTATACCAAGAGCGGCTTCCATCTCCGTGCAGCGAAAGCTGTGTCCGAGCCGGACAAAGGAAAAACGGCTATTGGCAATCTGAAACAACGCTTCACCCTTAGCGGCTTTGTCATCATCAATCGTGATGTAGATGGAGTCGCGCCCATGATTCATAATGCTCTTGAGCATCACGATCAATTCCGGATCATTAGTTGTGCACAGGCCGCCGACACCGGTCGAAATCATGTGCGCGGCATAGGTCGAAAAACAGCCGACATCGCCAAATGAGCCCACCGGACGGCCTTTATCATCAGCGAACATCGTTTCGGCCGAGTCTTCAACGATCCGTAAATCGTGCTCCCTGGCAATTTCGAGGATGGGTTCCATATCGCACGGCTGGCCGGCGAGATGAACCGGCATTATCGCCCGCGTGCGAGTTGTGATCTTTTGTTCGATTTTTTCAGGGTCAAGGCCGTAATATTTCTGATCTACGTCTACAAAAACCGGCTGTAGGTTGTTATACATGACTACGTTCGAGGTCGCCACGAAAGTCACCGCCGGAACAATAACCTCATCGCCGTCCTGCCAGCTATATTTTTCCTTAAGCGCGGCTAGTGCTATTTGCAACGCACTCGTGCCGCTATTGCACATCAAGCCATACTTGCAGCCGTGAATCGCGGCAATCTCACTTTCAAACTGGGCCATTTTCGGTCCTGCCGTAATACGATTGCTGTCGAGAACTTCCATCACAAGAGCTTTCGCTCTGTCGCTGACATTAAAACCGCCGACGCCAATTTGAGTGCGCTTCGTCGAAATAATTGATTTATCGCCCATTCTTTATCCTAACTTGTAAGCGCAGGTTCATTCGGTAACAATTACTTGTGTCACAAAAACCGAGAATTAAGGATGCGAATCGTAGCGGCTGACCCTTTACCTCCTCTTTACCTTCCATCTTTGCACCGGATAAAACCTGGTAATTATTCTAATAACGAACCAGCATATAGGGGGAAGCTTGGTCCTATTCCCTCGATCTAGTTTTAACGCCTTCTCAAAAAAAGCACGGCATTATAAACCCATCCTATGAACAAACCACTTAAATAGCCCAGGAAGAATCCGTATAACGCACCTATTAGACTACCCACAAAAGAAACTGAATACCCTAAAAAGAACTGACCTAAGAGGCTAAGATGGGGACCGACTACTTCGCCCCCCTTTAGGACAAGCCAATTCGTCGCGGCAAATACAACAATGGCGATGACCGCCCCTAGAACGAAACCGAGAATATTCCCGTTCATCCGCAATACGGCATGTCGAATCATCTCCTCTTCGGTTTTTTCATTACGATTCATAGGTGCGTAAAAATTATGTGCTTCATCACGTGATGTCATTATTTTCTAAACTATTCTTTTGGGAACTAAAGGCTGCGTGGAACTCAGTAACGAAGATTCGGCGTTATCTCTTTCTTTCATTTCCTCGTGATACTCATTATCGACATTTACTTCCCAAACGTCGTAACTAGCCCCAAGAATATTTTTAACGGAAAGCATTGCGGTCAGCATCGAATGATCCTGATTATTATACTTATGCATTCCGTTCCGGCCCACAAGATACATATTACCGAGTCCCGTCACAAATTCACGAATCGTCTCTACCGCCTCGGCATAAACTCCGTCGTAAACAGGGTACGCTTTCGGCATCCGTACGACAGCGCCATCTTCGACATCCTTCGGATCAACCAGTCCTAAAAGACCCAATTCCTTTGCTCCCAAACTAACCAGATCTTCATCCGAAGTCGTCCATAACCCATCGCCTTCGAAGCAGAAATACTCCAATCCCAAACATGTTTTGTTCGGATCGGGTACCATCAACGGACTCCAATTCTTGAAATTTTGAATACGTCCGACTTTAACATCAGGATCGTGAATATATATCCAATTATCCAGGAACAGGTCCGCTTTGTTAATGACGAGAGATACGGTCAAGAAATCCCTATAGCCTAATTTTTCCGCTGCCTCCCGGACCTCATCTGGCGGCGGCGGATCCATTTTTCTTACCAATTCCTGCATCGGCATGCTGCTTATGAAATCTGTGCCTGTAATTATTTCTGTTTTTCCGTCGACTTCGATCTCTAATGCCGTTACTTTACCGTTATGCCAGACAATTTTCTCAACACCTGACTTCATTTTAAGGGTGCTGCCCTTTTCCTGTATACTTTCAGCGACCATTTCCCACATTTGACCTGGACCCTTTTCGGGATAATCGAAGGCGTCGATCAGTGTCTTAATGATATCGCTCTTGTTTTGAGGTTGAGCGGAAAGAATCGCGTTTTTGATCGTCGAAATCAAAGACAATCCCTTAATGCGCTGCGCCGCCCAGTCAGCCGAGATCTCATTGCATGGTATGCCCCAGACTTTCTCCGTATAAGTTTTAAAGAAGGTATGGTAGAGCCTCTTACCGAAACGGTTGCAGATCCAATCTTCAAACGACCGTTCATTTTTAATCGGAAATAATTGAGCCTTGGTATAACTACCCACCATCATGAAGCAATTCCAAATGCCCAATCCGAGCAGGGCGTTCGTGGCCTTCAGCGGATAATTGAAAAACTTTTTATTGTAATAAATACGTGAAAGCCGTGAACGCCTCAGAAATTTCTTTTCACCCAATACCTCGCGCCACATGTCGTCGACAGCCTTGACCTTTGTGAAGAATCTGTGGCCTCCAATGTCGAATAAATAGCCTTTGTAGTTGACTGTGCGCGAGATGCCGCCGACAACGACGTCTTTTTCAAGGACAACGGATTTGACGCCCTCCTTACAAAGCTGATAAGCGGCCGTCAGACCAGCAGGCCCGGCACCGATTATTACTACCTTCTTTTTTTCGGTCTGTTGCATTGGCTGAGACCTAAGGGTTAGGGGTTGTCGATATAATCGTTTATCGCGGACATGCTGCCTCTCAGCTTTAGTAAATGGAGATAGATCCTGACAATAGTGTTTCGCAAAAACGCGATCAAGAACCCCAAAATGAAGCCGGAAATAAATCCGTAGATCCCTCCAATCAAACTCCCGCCAAATGTCACGTCATAGCCGATAAAATACTGGTTTAGCAAGGTGAGGTTTGGGCCGATGACGTTGCCGCCTTTGAAAATTAATATGTTTGTTGCAAGAAAAATAACCAAGCCAAAAAGCGTGCCTAGTGAAATTCCCATTGCGATTGCGTCCAGTTTAGCCAGAGTTCTGACTATTAACTCGTCTGCTGCGATGGGACTATTCAATCCTTCGGCCACATTCGGAATGCGTTTCATAAAAATTTACTCCTTCAAGGAAATAAAGACTCTCCGGTTTTAACTGTGGATTGCGCCTATGCTCCGATACTTTTTAGTTGGAGGTTGGTCGAGGCCCTCTTTATTTCGGATCGCAAACAGCCCTGCCTGAGGAGTGAAAGGCGATTTTTAAGCAAAAATTCAATTCTAAAATTGCCCATTCTCTGGCTCGGTTGCCCTGCCAAGCTTCGATTTGTCGAGGAACAAACTTGCTCGGTTTTCAGTCTATATCTAGCCCGGCGGCAGACACAGTCAAGCCTTCGTGATTCAAACTTTATTGATCACGGTAACCTCGAAAGGAAGTCTCTCAGAGACATTGCGAATTTCTTGATTGTGAATTCCGGCTACATCTTACACACTAATCCGATTTTATAACAGTTTTAATTTCTGACTGTATGCGAAGTTACAATCGAACTAAAGATTTAGATAAGCGACTAGAACACGTTGATGAGCGTTATTAAGGCTGATATGACGTATTCCTCTAAAAACAGTACCGATCTAAAATAGAGAAAAACGGGTAAATTATGGAAAGATGAGAGGATATAATTGCCATGAAACTGAGACGGCTGCGGCAGCCTGAGGAAGAGAACAGTCTGCTCAAACGGATCGTAGCGGATCTGACGCTGGACAAGCAGATGCTCCAGGACGTGTTAAAAAAAAGTTCTGAGGCCTGGGCAAAGAAGGCAGTTGGTATGCGGGTTGTTAGATGGCTGGCGGGTATCGTAGCGGAAGGCTTGTTCAGTGGTGATGCTCTCAAGAACGGTGTTTCATTCCCTTGAGCACAAACGTGACGACCGGCAATAAGAAAGAGGATCAGAGACGTCGCCGAGACGCGGGTAAGGCATAGATTCGATCGGATACAAGTTCTGCTGCGTTGCGAAGGCTGGACGGACAATCACAAGGGGACTTACCGAATTTACAAGGAGGAAGGCTTGAATCTGAGGAACAAGGCCGAGAAGGAAGATGGTGGCAGTTTTTAATTAAATCCTGTGTTTGCTGGCTCTTAGGTCCTCAGCCCTTTCGCGGGATAACCAAAACTGAAACAAATAGGGCTTCCGAAATTCATCGAAAGCTCCGTATTTATTGGTCGGGACGGCGAGATTCGAACTCACGGCCTCTCGCACCCCAAGCGAACGCGCTACCAGACTGCGCTACGTCCCGAAATATCGAATTTTTAGATTAGATTTGCCGCGGGGAATTGTCAAACTCAATTGTTTCGCAGATGTTCCGTAGCTTCCTCGGTTTGGTTGGTTTTTAGCATTTCGCGAAGCTCGAGAAGCTGCGAACCGAGCGAACGCAAGGCTTCGCGGCCGTCTTCGCTTAGCTGATTCGCGTGCGTGCCCAATGGCCTTGGCGCTCCGTCGATCTCGAATTCGGAATCGAATAAGCTTGGGCTGCTGTCCGGAGAGGAAGTGTATCCGGATTCATTGGAAACAATCTTCAGCTTCGTCGTCTCACGCATCTCGGATTGAAGCTTCTTTCTAGCTCCGGCGATGGTGAACATTTCGTCGTAAAGCAGCTCTTTTATCCGCAGCGATATCTCGACATCGCGGCGGCGATAGCTTCGCTGGCCCGAACGGTTCTTCTGCGGCGAGAGCATCGGAAACTCGGTTTCCCAGTATCGAAGCACATGTGCCTGCACGCCGACAAGGTCGCACACCTCACCGATCTTGAAGTAAATTTTCTCAGGTATTACAACAGCTGTTTGCCCCATCTAGATAATATTGTGTTAAGGTCTTGTATAAATTTTACCGCCGTTATTGTATGTATTTAATCAAGTTGTGTCAACACTGAATCTATGCGTTCCGAATTCGACTTCATCCAAAACATTAAGAGGAAATACGGCCTCACCCGTGTCGGCGACGACTGTGCGGTGCTTCCCAAAGACGACAAAACCGACATGGTTGTTACCGCCGATCTGCTCGTTGAAGACATAGATTTTAGGTTGGATTGGACAACGCCTGAATTTCTCGGCCACAAAGCACTGGCCGTTTCTCTTTCGGACATTGCAGCGATGGGTGCTGAGCCAATATGGGCAATGCTCTCGCTCGGCGTACCTGAACACCTTTGGAAAACCGACTTTCTTGATAAATTCTACGACGGATGGCAGGGTTTGGCTCGCAAATCGAGAGTTGAACTTGTCGGCGGCGACGTGTCGCGGACGCCGGATAAATTTGTCATCGACTCAATCGTCGGCGGCGAAGTGCCAAAAGAAAAAGCGATAATGCGCTCCGGGGCCATGGAAGGCGACGCAATTGTAGTTACCGATCACATTGGCGGATCAGCCGGAGGATTAAAATTGCTGGAAAGTGGCCAACGAATCGGGGAAAATACTGAATCTTGGGAGGATGCGATGCTATCGATCCACCTACAACCTTGGCCTCAAACGGTCAGTGGCTTATATCTTCAAACACAGAAGATTGTCCACTCGATGATTGACGTTAGCGACGGTCTTGCGTCCGATCTACTTCACATTTGCGAAGCGAGTAATGTAGGGGCTAGATTGTTGGCGGAAAGGATTCCTCTAAACCTCAATTTGGACAATTTATTCGATTCTTCAGACGAACAACTGGAATTTGCATTTAACGGTGGCGAGGACTTTCAACTCCTCTTCACCCTACCTGCGGAGAAAATTTCTGAACTTTCAACGGGATTAGTCGGAGGCACCGATTACGG
>JAYSON010000418.1:0-26669 GCA_043722725.1 Chloracidobacterium sp. | reverse complement strand
ATACTAACTTCCTGCTCACCCGATCTGTAAATGTCTTGGGGACATTTGTTTTGATCTCGTCCATCTTCGAATCCTCCATTGTTTTTTCGAGTCCTTGTGTATAGTGGGAGCCACCAACGACCGAAAGCCGCCGCCGTCCCTAATAACGTTCAGGTACGACAGCTCGCACCTAAAACGTCTTAAATGAAAGCACACTTCGCCTTCAAGTTTGGCAATTCATCCAACAATCTAAATCAATTTTGCAGTCGATACGGTATGCTGGCATACATGCCGAACGTTATTTCTACGCGCACGATTTATTTTCTTTGCTGAACTACCTTAATGTAATCCCATTTTTTAGCAACTACAAGTCTTCAAGCAGCAAAAATCGGGCTCGAAAACAAAAAATCGATCTGCGTGTTAAACAAAGAAAAATTAAGTTAATTTCTTTCTTGTTATGATAAAGAAAAGGCCGTATTATCCGATTTTTTTGACTGATTAATTCGCTAGGATTAGTGTACATGACGACCTTATTAACTCTAGCGAAAGGCATTCGAATTCAGAAGTTCGGCATCGGCGAAGACATTCCGACGCCAAACTCTTTCATTCACTAAAGGCAAAAGCCTGTAAAACAATCCAAAATCAACACAAAAAAGCAGCTCCTCGAATCCGGAGCTGCTTTTATTATGTAAATTAAGTAAGGATTACGTGAGATCAAAAGTCTCCTTACGGGGGTGTTATCGATTATTCTATTCAGGGTTTCTTTGGCTTATTTGTGTCGCGCGGCGGACTATCACGCGGCGGTTTTTTCTCTCCACCCGGATTAACAACCGGAGGCGGGTCTTTCGGCGGCGGCTTCTTCTGATCATCATTTTTCTGGGCCGATATCGCTATCGAAAGCCCGATGACCACCGTAATTGTAAATAGTATTTGTTTCAACGTGTTCATTTTAGTAGATTTCCTCTTTCCTTCTTTTATTACGCATCCGGGGAAGAGGGAAAGTGCGTCGCTGTTTATAAGGCAATCCCGGTGCCAATGACCTTTATAAGACGCGTATGCCATGATTTAGGTTGGAAATCTTATACGCTCGTATTCAGCCTCTATACAGAACTTTACGTTTTCGGTCATGGTCATACGAAATAGTGAACTTGCCCACTCAAACCCGACGGAATCCGGCAGATCGTTCAAATTGACTACCATTCCTGCCTTATCTACAATCATCTGGATATGCAAGAAGCGGGCTCAGCGACCGATAAACTTCGCGCGGTTTTGGTTTTGGCGGCCACGGTCGGCACGATCGCCTTCAACTGGCTTGCTGCGACAGGGTACGTCAATGGTGTGACACCGCAGATGATCTCCGACAAATATCCAACGAACATCACACCGGCGGGCTATGCATTCGCGATCTGGAGCCTCATCTATGTCGGCATGATCGCATTCAGTATATATCAACTTACCGCCGCGAACGTTGTTCGTTTTCGCGGCATTCGTTCTTTATATATAATGAGCTGCGCATTGAACTGCACTTGGATCTATTTCTGGCATCAGGATCAGATCGCGATGTGTTTAGCGATAATCCTCGGATTGCTTGCCGTCCTCCTCCTTATTAATGTAAAGCTTCGCGAATTTAAATCTGTTGCAGACTCGGCGATCGTAAAGGCTCCTTTCGGCATATATTTCGGTTGGGTTACGGCGGCATCGCTAGTTAATTTTGCGATTCTGCTTGTGTATCTAAAAGTAGATCTCGGCTCATCGGCATCGACGGTCGGCGTCCTCCTGATCCTATTCGCGTCAGCCTTGGCCGTAATTATACGCATTAAACTAACCAACTATTTTTATCCGCTTTCGATTGCCTGGGCATTGACCGCGATCGCCGTCAAACAAAGCGGCCAAACGTGGATAGTATCGGCGGCGGCGGCGGGCGTGATCGCGTGTCTGATCGCATCTCTCAGCTTCGTCATGAACCTAAACAGCTCGATCAATGAACAACGGTAAAATTTGCGTTTCGGTCTGTGCCCAAACCGCGGATGAATTGATAAGGCAGCTACGGAGCGCCGAGGAATCAGCGGACGTGGTCGAGATCCGACTTGACTGTCTAAAAACTGACCAGATCGGCACGGCACTCGACCAATTAAAGTCCGACAAGACGATCCTGCTGACCATTCGCCCCGAATCACAGGGCGGTAGAGCAAAGTATAATATCCAGGATCGAATCTCGCTCTGGACCACCTATGCGATGAATCAGCAGATTGACCATAAAGCAGTCTGGATCGATCACGAAACTGACCTGATCGCAAAGAAAGAGTTTTTGTTCTGGGTCGATGACTGTTTTGTGATCCGGTCGCAGCACGATATGGAAGGTGTGCCGGAAGATTTGAACAAGTTATACAACCGCACCGTCTCCGACGATGAGGTTAGCAAGATCGCCATTCAGGCAAAAGATATCACCGACACGATCGGTATATGGAAGCTTCTCGAACGAGCGAATGAGGAAGGCAAGCGTATCATTCCGATCGCGATGGGCGAAGCAGGAAAATGGACACGTATTTTGGGCTTGGCTCACGGGGCTTTTATGACCTACGCGTCTATCGAAACCGGCAGCGAAACCGCTGCCGGACAAATCACCGTGCAAGATATGATCGATGTTTTCCGCGTCAGAGAACTCGACCAAGATACCGCTGTTTACGGTATCGTCGCCGGAAACACCAGCTATTCGGTGTCATCGTGGATGCATAACGCGGCGTTCAAGACGAGCAACCTGAACTCCGTTTTTGTGCCTTTACAAGTCGCCGATCTGGACGGATTTTTCACTCGAATGGTATCGCCCGATACACGCGAGATAGATCTGAATTTCAAGGGCTTTTCAGTGACAAATCCACATAAGCAAGCAGTCATTCCTTATCTCGATGCGATCGACGAAATTGCCCAAAAGATCGGTGCCGTCAACACGGTCAAGATCGAAGGCGGCAAATTTTACGGCTACAACACAGATGCTCAAGGCTTTATCGAACCCTTGAAAAATGTGTACGGCGATCTGACCGGTGCCCGCGTCGCCGTATTTGGAGCGGGCGGGGCCGCACGGGCTTGTATTTACTCGCTTCAACAGGAAGATGCGACCGTCACGCTCGTGGCTCGGAATGAAAGAAGAGGGCGAGGTTTGTCCGATGAATTCGGTATCGAATACCGCCAGCCACCTTCCGATAAACAACCGTTGGCCGTGGATTTTGATATTATTGTAAATGCCACTCCCCTTGGAACTGCCGGCACGCCAGAGCAATTTACGATCCTTTCGGCCGCCCATCTGGACGGGATAAAGCTTGTGTATGATCTCGTTTACAATCCAGCGGAGACTCTCTTGATCCGCGAAGCAAAAGCCGCGGGAGTTCTAAACATAGGCGGAATCGAAATGCTCATCGCTCAAGGGGCTAAACAATTCGAGATCTGGGCTGGGACCGCGGCGCCGCTCGACGCGATGAGAGCCGCCGTTCGAAAACGACTGAACACCTAAACTAATTCTATGCAGCCCGAAGCCTTAAATTGCCCAAATTGCGGCGGAGCAGTAAGCAGCGATAAGACGCAATGCGAGTTTTGCCGCTCACGTCTCAAGACCGTCGGCTGTCCGTCATGTCTCGGCGTAATGTTCCTCGGCAGCAAATTCTGCGGCCGCTGCGGTGCCAAAGCCGTTACGGCAGAGATAATCAGCGACGCGTACGCCGGACAGTGTCCGCGTTGCAAAATAAAGCTGGAGATGGTGCGGATCGATGACGCTAATATCCGCGAATGTACACAGTGCGGAGGTTTATGGTCGGGCATCGAGGCATTCGAAGAGCTTTGCTCGAACAAGGAACAGCGGGTCGCTATCCTCGGACTCGTTTCCGATGCGACCAACCGCAGTGTTAAGCCGTCCACGATATCCTACGTTCCTTGCCCCGACTGCAAAGAGTTGATGAACCGCAGCAATTTCGCACGCACATCGGGCGTGATCATCGACCTCTGTAAACAGCACGGCGTCTGGTTCGACCGCGATGAACTCCCCAAAATAATCGAATTCATCACTGGCGGCGGGATGCAGCGTGCCCGCGAAAAGGAACGCGTATCTCTGGAAGAGGAACGCAAAAAGCGCCGTGACGACCAACGGCGCCAAACAGTTCAAGACCAGCGATACGGATTGAAAACTACATGGGAAGGCGAAACCGAATCGCCGGTGCGTAAGTTTGTTAATATGTTCTTTGATTAACAAATTCAAAATGAACGAACGATACAGCCGCCAGGCACTCTTCCCCGAAATAGGTAAAGCCGGGCAGAAAAAGCTTTTGAATTCCCGCGTGCTGATCGTCGGCTGCGGAGCACTTGGAGCATCGCACGCCGAGATGCTGGCGCGTGCCGGTGTCGGCAGACTACGGATCGTCGACCGCGATTTTGTCGAGTTTACGAATCTTCAAAGACAAACGCTTTTCAAAGAGTCTGACGCCGCCGAGCGTCTGCCCAAAGCCGTCGCCGCCAAAACCCGGATCGCCGAGATAAACTCCGGCATAGAGGTCGAGGCCATCGTCGCCGACGTAAATCACTCGAACGTCGAATCGCTGCTCGAAGGCTGCGATTTTGTCATCGACGGCACCGATAATTTTCAGGTCCGCTTCCTGCTCAACGACGCCTGCGTCAAAAACAGCAAAACGTGGATATACGGTGCCGCCGTTTCAAGCTACGGCACGACGATGACCATAATTCCCGGCGAGACTCCGTGCCTGCGCTGTATTTTTGAGGAAATGCCCGACGCCGGAAGCTCGCCGACATGCGACACGGCCGGCGTGATCATGCCGATAATCGCAAGCATTTCGGCGATCCAAGTGGCCGAGGCGATCAAGATATTGGTCGGCGATTTCGATTCCCTTCATCGTTCGATCGTCCAGGTCGATGTATGGCAGAACGACTGGCGTAAGATAAAGCTTGCCGCACCGAATCCTAACTGCAAAACTTGCGGACACAGAAACTTCGAGTTCCTCGATGCTGAGTCGCCGGAATTCTCAGCCGTCCTCTGCGGCCGAAATGCCGTCCAGATCGCTCCGCCCAAACCCGCCGAACTCGATCTGCCTGCATTTGCCGCGAGTCTATCGCATGTTCCTGACGTCAAACAGAACGAGTACCTAGTGCGTTTTACCACCGGCCGATACGAGGTAACCTTGTTCCGCGACGCTCGTGCGATAATTAAAGGAACCGATGATATTTCAGTTGCAAGAACGCTTTATTCGAGATTTGTCGGCACGTGAGAAAACGGCTCCTCATCTTCTTGGTCTTCCTTTGCGTTCTTGGCGAGCTTTGCGTGAGATGATTTCACACAATGACGCAAAGGTCGCAAAGGAAAAAGCTGATATTTCGTTTTCATATTCTCCGCGTTAATATGGGGAGAACAATGTTATGAAATCCAAACCAAAAATAGTCATTGTCGGCGGCGGATTTGGCGGACTGTGGGCGGCGAAGGCTCTCAAGAACAAACCGGTCGACGTCGCATTGATCGACAAAAAGAATCACCACACATTTCAGCCGCTTCTGTACCAGGTGGCGACGGCGGTGCTGAGTCCCGGGGAGATCGCTTCACCGATCCGCAGGATATTGCACAACGCAAAAAATATTGAGGTTATTCTTGGCGAGGCTGCCGGCTTCGATAAAGAAAAGCAGATCGTAAAACTTGCCGACGGTTCGAAAGTTCCCTACGACTATCTGATAATTGCCGCCGGGGCACGCCACGCGTATTTCGGCCATGACGATTGGGAAACGTCGGCCCCGGGCCTGAAAACTATAGAAGACGCTCTCGAAATCCGCCGCCGCGTTTTGCTCGCATTCGAGCTTGCCGAGCGCGATGCATACCTTACCGGCAATCAAAGGCTCCTCAATTTCGTGGTGGTCGGCGGCGGCCCGACCGGCGTCGAGCTTGCCGGAGCTATTGCCGACATTGCGCGGATGGCCCTTGCCAAAGATTTCAAAGCCATCGATACGACGAAGGCTCGCGTGATGCTTTTCGAAGGCTCCAACCGCGTATTGGGAACATTTCACAAGGATCTTTCAGCGAGCGCGAAAAAGCAGCTTGAAGACATCGGCGTCGAAGTAAAATTAAACAGCTTCGTCACCGACATTGAACCGGGCCGCGTAAAGGTCGGCGAAAATTGGATCGAGTGCGACGTTGTTCTTTGGGCAACCGGTGTCGCCGCTTCACCCGTTGGCAAGGAACTCGGCGTCGAGACCGACAAGGCCGGCCGCGTGTTTGTTCAGCCCGACCTCACGATTCCCGGCAGGAAAAATATCTTCGTCATCGGCGATATGGCATCGCTAAAGCAGGAGAACGGCGAACCGGTTCCCGGCGTCAGTCCCGCCGCGATGCAAATGGGTACGGCGACGGCTAATAACATTCTCGCCGATATCGAGGGGAAACCGCGCAAGAATTTCCGCTATATAGATAAAGGCACGATGGCAACTATCGGCCGCAGCAAAGCGATCGCCGACGTCCAGGGCTTTCATTTCAAGGGCTTTATTGCCTGGATGATGTGGTTGTTCCTGCACGTTCTGTTCCTGATCGGTTTCCGAAATCGCATTTACGTAATGCTCGAATGGTTTTGGGCCTATCTCACCCGCGAACGAAGCGCCCGGCTGATCACCGGCGACGCCGACGAATTGAAGGACGCCCTGCATTTCCTCAACGCAGAACCGGTGGCCGTCGTTACCGAATCGAAATCCGAGGAGAAATCGAAGGCAGGCAAAGCTGAGGCCTAAAACCTTGGGTACAATCGTAATGCGTGTCTTCAAAGATTCACTGCGCTAACAGGGGCGGTGTCTTTTTACACCGATTTATGATTAAATTCAGTAGTTTTTATTCGCTCTGCAATTTTCTACCCAATGAAGAAACTCGTTATTTCCTTGCTTGTAGCATCTGTTCTTACGTTTTCAGCTTTTGCTGGTGAGCCGTCGATCTGGTCTGTTAACACGCGTTTAGATGTCTTAAAAGGCGACGCCCGGAACGTCTCTATTGACAGCAGCGGTGCTATCGGGCTTGCGCCTAAATTAACAGAAGTGTATAAAACCGGGCAGCCATACATTTGGTCGAGCGCCCTCGACTCGAGCGGAAATGTGTATCTCGGAACGGGTGGCGACGGGAAGATATTTAAGGTCACAGCCGCGGGAGTTGGCTCGCTTTTTTCGGATCTCACCGAAATGAATGTTACGGCGATTGCCGTTGGCCAAAACGGCGATCTCTTCGCCGCCACCTCACCCGACGGCAAAGTCTACAAGATCGACTCGGCCGGAAAATCCTCGGTCTTTTTCGACGCAAAAGAAAAGTACATATGGTCGCTGGCCGTGATGAATGACGGCAGCCTGGCGGTAGGAACCGGCGAAAGCGGCAAGATCTATCGCGTCCGGACAGCGAATGCTGCGCCGGAATCTTCGCTGCTTTTCGACACGAGTGATTCGCACATCATCACGCTCTCCGTGGATAAGGCGGGAAATCTATATGCCGGAACCGATTCGAATGGATTGGTTTTGAAATTCGGTGCCGACGGTAAACCTTTCGCTCTTCTGGACTCGCCGCTCCGAGAGATCCACGAAATTGCGGTCGGTCCCGACGGCTCGATCTATGTGCTGGCCTTGGGCGAATCCGCATCAGCCGCATTACCCGCCGCACCTGTAACACCCGCCGTACCCGAATCAAAAACGGTTTCCGGCAATCGATCCCCGGTGACACCCGAGCCACCGCAAAAGAGCCGCTACGATCTGACCGGTGCAAAATCCGCCGTCTATCGAATCTTGCCGGACGGCGGCACCGACATTATCTGGGCGTCGGCGACGGTTGCCGGATTTTCGATTTACGCAAATCAAACTGGCGGTGTAATGATCGGAACATCAGACAAGGGACGAATTTACAGCATCGGCAACAACGGGCGCGAAACGCTCACGCTGCAATCCGATGCAAGCCAGATATCGACGATAAGAAGTCTAGGCTCCAATCTCTACGCGACCTCCAGCAATCAGGGAACGCTTTACAAGATCGGCCCGGACACGGTGGCTGAAGGAACGTACGAATCCTCCGTGCTCGACGCAAAATCCGTCGCATCGTGGGGCAGAATATGGTGGCGTTCCATCGGAAATGTACAGATCCAAACTCGTTCCGGTAACACCGAAAGGCCCGAAGAAACCTGGAGCGCCTGGAGCACCGTAACCGGCCAGACGGGCAACGGCCAAATCGCGAGTCCGAAGGCGAAGTACCTCCAGTGGCGTGCAGTTCTCAAAAATGTCGGCGGTAGTCCGACATTGAATGAGGTCAGTGTCTCGTTTCTTCCGCGAAACATTGCACCAGAAATTTTGTCGATCCAGGTGCTCCCGACCAATCTGGGACTGCTGGCCAATCCTCCAATTCAGATTGATCCCAACATCGAGCTTTCCGGCCTCGATCCGCAGATGTTTGGTATACCGGTAATGTCCATTCCGCCGCGACGGGCGTTTCAGCGTGCGGCCCGCGCGTTTCAATGGACAGCCGAGGACCGAAACGGCGATAAGCTGATGTACGACATTTATTACAAAGAAGTTGGCGAAACCGCCTATAAACTGCTCAGGGAGAATATCGCCGAAAGCTTCTTTACGATAGACGGCCAATCGCTCGCTGACGGACGCTACACTGTAAAAATCGTTGCAAAAGATTCTCCGGCAAACCCGCCGGGCCAGGTTTTGATGGGTGAGAAAGTGAGCGAGCCGTTCGACATCGATAACGGCCAGCCCACCATTGCCGCCTCCGGTGCACCACAGATAAACGGTGATAACGCCCGTGTCGTATTTACGGCGTCCGACAAATCAAGCTATCTAAATCGTGCCGAATTCAGCATCAACGGCGGCGAATGGCAAACGGTCTTTGCCGAGGACGGCATCTCGGATTCACCTGACGAGCGTTACACGATCGAGTTTCCCGTAAAAATTGCTGGGGAATATGTGGTGACCCTTCGCGTTTTCGACGCTAACGGAAATGCGGGAAATGGCCGTGCGGTGGCACGAAAGTGATTGGCACTTGCGGATAAACAAAACGGCGATTCCTTCCTTTGATTATCAGTTTTTACCTATCAGTTTTCAGTTATTTCGGAAGGCTTCTTAAAACATTATGGCGATAGATAATAAAAGCGTCGCGGTAATCACAGGTGCGGCATCCGGCATCGGCCGTGCATTGGCGGTTCGCTTTGCGCGGGAAGGTGTCGCGGGTATCGCTATCTCCGACGTGAACGAAATCGGCTTGAACGAGACGATCGATCTGATAACCGAACTCGGCGTTCCGGTCTCGGCACATTTGGTTGATGTTTCAAAGCTCGATCAAGTAAAGAAATTAGCTGACGAGGTCATTGACCGGCATGGACGTGTAACTCATCTTGTAAATAACGCCGGCGTCGGTTTGATCGGGACATTCGACCAGCTTTCGATCGAGGATTTCGAGTGGCTGATGGGCATCAATTTCTGGGGTGTGGTCTACGGCTGTAAGGTCTTTTTACCGCTGATGATCGATCAGGGCAATGCCCACATCGTCAACATCTCAAGCGTTTTCGGCCTCATCGCCCCGGAAGAGCAAAGTGCATATTGCGCCTCTAAATTCGCCGTCCGCGGCTTTACCGAAAGCCTCCGTCACGAACTCGCCGAAACAAACGTCTCGGTAATGTGCGTCCACCCCGGCGGCGTCAAAACGAATATCGTGAAAAATTCCCGCGTCGGCGAAAACGCCGCAGATGAATGGAAACAGCAGGGAACAAAACTCTTCGACAAGATCGCCAAAACGTCTCCCGAAGATGCTGCCGAAGACATAATGAACGCGATCAGCAAGAAAAATCCCCGCTTGCTGATTGGCAAAGACGCCCGCGCGATCAGCCACCTTTCCCGCCTCTTTCCAAAAAGCTATTTAAAGATACTCGAACGCCTGAACGGGCATAAGATGAGTCTGCGGAAGAAGTAATCAAAACATACCCTTACGCAACATCTTTAGGCTGATAGCATCCACACCTGTATTTCCGAGTATTCCCATCAATGGCCCATCGTCTGTAAGCACAAGATGAGCGCCTTTTGATAATTCTAGGATACCCGTGTCAGCCATCCCAAATTTAGAGAACATGTTGTTGGCAACTACCCTCGAACTTTCTATAAATTGTTCGATGGCTATTTCAACATAGGTACGAAGAGCATCTTGAATTTCGACACGATCAATTAGGTTGCTTACTTCGGTCAAAATATGAGGAGTAGTAATTTTATTATCGAAAAAATCTATGGTTTTCTCGACGATTTGAAAATCCTGAAATGAAAAGCTTGCCGTTCTCGAAATCTTGGGAATCAAATCTGGATTCAACGAGCCGACAACGAACAGTAAAAGAATGTTCGTATCAATCAAAATGCCGCTTTTACGATATTTTGTGAAGAGATCAAGCAAGTAATCGTTCATGCGGCTTCGCGTCGCTCATGTGACCAATTGTACATTCCGAGTACCTCGCCAGAATCATTGTCAATCACTATCTTCTTGAAGTTTCGCAATCCTCCCAAACCCAGTGCCTTTTGGAGGCTATTGGGATTTGGAAATCTCTTATTGAAGCTGTAAACAACTTCCGTTTTTAATTTGTCTGGCGTTAGGGAGATTTCTTCCAGTTCTAAATTTTCGGTCTCGCCGCTTACTTCTGATACAAAGGCCTTGGCGATATCAATTGCTTTTTTTAATTTACTATTTAGTTCACTCATAAAACGTCATCGTGGAAGTAAATCAGATTAAAACTTAAAGTTTACTGTATGCATACAAATCATGCCGTTCCGCTAAATCCGGCGGACCGTCAATGGCGATCTCCATAAGTGCATCGAACAGGTGTTTACCGTTAAAATTGCTTGGTTCTTCCTTACCATCACTCGTGTATCGAGCTTCTATCTCCTCGACAATCTCTAAAACTTCTTCTTAAGCTTCTGACGGACGGTGAACGATCTTTCGATTAATTGTCTCGGCAACAGTCATAACAGTTGGATATTATCGCAGAATCCCTTTCAACGACAATATTTTTATGCCGCGTTATTTCTTCGGCAGCGTCATCGTCTGCCGTTCCGAATCTAGTTCGAGCAGCTTCGTGGTGCTGTCGGTAACACTAGGCGGTGCGAGGTCGCCGGTCTTGTAGCTGGATTCTACAGGCGAAACATATTCGGTTTGCGATGGCGGCAGACCTGCGTGTGCGCCGGTCTGATTCAATTCGGCGGGGTATTGCGACGCTGAACTCATCCGCGATCTTTCCATCTTGCCATACTTCATATATTCCGAAATCCCTTTCGCCAAAAACGTAAAGGCCGGAAACAACATTGCCCACCACCACGCACGTCCTCCTGCCACACCTGTAAAAAGCAATGCCAGAGAAACCACAAGAAATCCGATTCCGGAGATAATACTCCTGATCGCGTCGGCATAAACTTCGTTGGGATCATTGCGCCGTTTGGCCTTATTGTGAATCTCAGCGACAGCAGGATCGGTAAAATTCGCAGGCAGATCGCCGCTCATCGCCGCCGAAACGTTCCCGAGATCGACGCCGCAACTTCGGCAAAATTTGCCGGTTTCAGGATTCTGAGTACCACATTTTGGACAAAACATAACTCGTCGGCCTTAGTTTCTGGTTTCTAGTTTCCAAATTCCCTTTGTCTTCTTGCTTCGAACAACACTACGCCTGCCGCGACCGATACGTTCAAAGATTCTATTCTTCCATACATAGGTATTTTTACCAAAACATCGCAGTTCTCGGCAACAAGCCTATGAAGCCCGCCTCCTTCGGCTCCGAGTACGAGTGCTGACGGCTGTTTCCAATCCCATTCGTCATAGCTGATCTCGGCATCGCCGCTTGTGCCGACCACCCATATCTTCCGTTCCTTCAGATCGTCGATCAGCCGGTTGAGGTTAGTCACTTTCGCGACCTTCACATATTCCGTTGCTCCCGCCGACGATTTGGCCACAGTGTCGGTCAGCCCAACTGCGCGCCGCTCAGGGATAAATACGCCATCCGCACCCGCGCATTCAACGGCCCGCAGTATCGCACCCAGATTTCGCGGGTCCTCGATCCCGTCGAGAACGACCAACAACGCGTCGCCGTCAATGCTGTCAAATATCTCATCCGCCGAAACGTAATCCGCCGAAGCTGTGATTGCCGCAACGCCCTGATGATTTGCTCCGCCGCCGACAATCCTCGAAAGACTTTCTCGTGACACGCGGTCGATCAACACGCCGTTCTTGCGTGCAAGGTCAAATATCTCGTTCAGCCGCTGCTCCTTTGCACCCTCGATGATGAGTATCTTGTCGATACGCCGCGAGTTTGCACGCAAAGCCTCCAACACCGGCGATACGCCGAAGAGCATGTCGGACCGCCGTTCCTTGATCGCAGTTGCGGGTGTTTGGTCTTCGCTAACGGGCTTAGTCTTCCTTATTCCTGGCTGCCTGTTTTCACCCTTGAACTTTGAACTTTGAACTCTGAACCTGTCCTTCATATAAGATGCCGCTGTAGCCGCGAATATTTTGTAAATTGCAGCAGATTGCTTGTTCGTGCCACATTGGCAAAACCGGACCGTCCGATCCCTGTCCGCGTCAAACCCTGAAAATCCCTCTGCCTGTCAATTTCCCATACGGCGCCCAAAACGTGAACGATCAAGCGATATTCGTTAATGATTTTCGCGGCTGGCGAGAATTTCAAAAGCCGTTCCTTTAGGCGTTCCATATTCGCGGCGGCGAGAAGGCCTTTTTCAGCTCCGAGACATGAAAAATCAAAACCTTTCGTAAGAATACGAAATCCGCCGGAGTCGCCATCGGAATAAATATCGATCAGTTTTTCGTCCGACGTCGTTTCGATTTCCTGAAGTAGCTTCGTCTCTTTTTTCTTTCGCTTTTCGACCGATTCGGTCCTCGATTCAATTAATGAACCCGACACGATCAACCGCAGTTCATCGCGGCCGATCTCGGTTTTGTCGCCGCCGTTGAACGATGTCACGACCATGGATGAGTTACGAAATTCGATCTCGCGAAGACGCGTCGGAAGCTTGTCGGCTTGCAAAACCCCATCGCCTACTACCTTTGCGGTCAATCCAAGATTTTTCAATTGCTCTGCCGCAATTTCGGCTTCGGTCTCCGATTCGATCCGGGCGATCGGAAACGGATGGATTGCAGCAAGCATTTGATCAAGAACTTCCGGGTCAATCGACAAATAGCGCGAAATATTCTCAACATCCGGGCCATGTTGCGGCGGAACGAAAACTATGTTGAAGCCTTTCTCCCAACTCTCGAGCGGGCGAAGATTGAGTTTCGCCTGGTGCCTGCGATCTTCCGGTAGCTCTATCGCGGTCGCGCAGTAAAGACAGCTCGCGCGATTCGGCGGATTCGCCTTTCGGCATTTCGCACACGCAATCATCTCGTCGGTACTAAAGGCGATGTTTTCCGACTGGATCGGCACGCCGTCAAGCCAGCCACCGTCCTGCGATTTGTCGCTCCTGTTCTCCATAAGCACTTGCTTCTCCAAATTTTATCACGTTAACATCTGAAATTGCTTGACCGATTCAATTGGTCGAGGCAAACTAGCCTTAAGCTTATTTTGATAACAAGTTTGCATTGAGAAAACGAAATTTCTGATTTTTTTTACACTTTTTTTGACTAGAATTGATAATTCATGTATTTGGCATTGATCCAAAGTTATTAACGATCACGATTTAGCAATAAGACTTTTATGCTCTTCTTTTCCGAATCTCACTTGTCGACCCGTTCCCAAAACTAGCTGCAGACCACAACCGGCGAGGTTAGAAAAATGCAGTTTGATACGACCACAAGCTCCTCTTGGAAGTTTGGGCATCGCGGTCGCGTCGCGGTGTTTATTGACGGCAATAATCTATTTCACGCGGCCCGCTTTCATAACATCGACATCGATTATAATAAGCTTCTACGCATTCTTTTGGGGGATGGGCGTCTGCTTCGCGCCTTTTTTTACACCGGGGTTGATGCCGGCGCAGAGCGGCAGCAGGGCTTTCTTCTGTGGATGAGGCGAAACGGTTTCCGCGTCATTCAGAAAGAACTGAAGACCTTCTACGACGGAACGCGAAAGGCAAATCTGGACGTGGAGATCGCCGTCGATATGCTGAGCCTTGCGGGACGTTACGATACCGCGGTGCTTGTTTCGGGCGACGAAGATTTCGTTTACGCAATAAATGCTGTTGCCTATAAAGGCTGTCGCGTCGAAGTTGCCGGATTTCGTTCTAATACCGCACCGCGGCTGATCGACGTTGCCGATTTTTTCATCGATCTCGGCGATATTGCCGAGCAGATACGTAAAGACATTACTCAGGCCGGCGATTACGATGTTCCGTCATTCATTCCGCCTGAGGAAATACCGATGAAGGATGAGCTGCGCTCAAACGGAAAGGGACAGCCTCTCGCCGTATCGAGGAGCGTCAGCGTCGAGAGGCATTTCAGCGACGATGAAGACGACGCTAGTGATTTCGTTCGCGTTAAGGACGAAAGATGAAAATATTCACGCTTGCGGAAGCCAACGAATTATTGCCCGGCGTAAGTGCAAATCTGAAAACGATCCAAAAGCTATATGCGAGGATCGATACGTTTCGCGACGCTGCTCGCTCGGCCGCGGTCGCATCCGAATTCGGCGGCGGCATGAAGGGTGGTGCTGAATACGTAAAAGCGCTCTACGAGATCGGCAAGATCACGACCGAACTGCACGACCTTGGCGTTCAGTTAAAGGATTATTCTCGCGGGCTTATCGACTTTCCGAGCATGCGTGACGGTCGCGTCGTGCTTTTGTGCTGGCAGCTTGGTGAGGATGAAATAATTGAATGGTGGCACGAACTTGAAGCAGGATTTTCCGGCAGGCAGCCGCTCTAACCGGGTGTTTGTAACACTAAGTTCATTATTTTCTGTCAGTTTGCCCTGAATTTCACCTCTTTTATAGCAGCCGTAAGGTTTAAAGTTTTCTGCGCTTTACTATTGACTACTTAAAGTAACTTCTGATAGTATCTCGGTGTTCTGCCCCGAACTCGCTCGAAATCAATCACAATTTAGTTATTTTTCAAAGATTATGATGTGCCCCGTTTGTAAACGCGATCTTGCACCAACCTTGTCGATTTGCCTGACGTGCGGTGCGATGATGAACGATACGGTTCGTGAAGATCTTCAATCGAAACTCTCTCCGGCCTCTGAACCGGCCAAGTTGGAGATTGGCAGGAACACGTCCGTCAACCGTGAACCGTCGCCCGCCCACATACCGGCCGTGAAGCGTGCACCGGTTCGCTTCGACACGTCCGATCTGGCTATCAAAAAAACAAGTCCGACGTTGGCCGAGTTTCGAACCAAAAGCGCTACGCTTCCCGATTGGCGGCTACAGATCCAAAATTCCGTCCGTCAGCGTAACGGCCGAAGCCGCGTCGAAGAGTCGCAGGCGGACGCCGTTGCACCACAGGCAAAGCTGCACACCAGTGGTGCGAACGCATTGAAGGCCGAGTATATCGAAGAGCCTGCTCCGCCGGAACCGATGAATCTAAAGGTCGCGAACGCCTTAAAGCGTATCGAAGAATCGCGTCGGGCTTTTCTCCCGGAAGAGAATAAAAAAGTGGGAACAGACGCCGCTTCAAAACCGGCTGTCGGCAAAACATTCCCGTTCAACGTAGTTTCCCGCTCGGCG
This sequence comes from Chloracidobacterium sp., assembly GCA_043722725.1. Lineage (GTDB taxonomy): Bacteria > Acidobacteriota > Blastocatellia > Pyrinomonadales > Pyrinomonadaceae > OLB17. The sequence continues at coordinate 10,992 of JAYSON010000418.1, read as the reverse complement.
GACCTGCCCGATAGGCCCGAAGGCGCAGGTGAACCGGCGGCGATGGTTTCGCGGCCAAAGCTAGTTTCCTCTCTGCGGATCGAGAAAAAAGATTTTGACACCAACAAACTCGTTCCGATCCCCGAGGCGGCAAAGTTAGCGTCCAGTTTTGAAAGTATGGACGAAGTGGTCGATAAACCCAGGCAGCCGTTGAAACAAGATTGGTCAAAAAGGATCGAAATCAAAGAAACAAAGCCTGAAGCAGAGGCAATCGAAACGGAACTTCCTGTAATTGAGGAGATCGAAGCCGATGAGATCGATGATCTCGCCCCGATCGCGATGCGTTTTAACGCCGGTCTTTTCGATCTGATAATCGGCGGATTTGCGACTTTTGCCCTGCTCTCACCGTTTCTTTTTGCGAGCGAAGGATGGATCTCGCTGTCAGGCTTTTTTGCCTTTGCGGCAGTGCTGTCGGTAGTGATGTTCGTTTATCTAACGGCTTCTATCAGTTATATTGGACGATCGTTCGGCATGAAACTCTTCTCTCTTGAACTCGTTGCCGCCGATGGAAGCGAATACCCGACGCTTCATCAGGCCGCCGTCAACTCGTCGGTTTATCTGCTTTCGCTGGCATTCGGCGGACTTGGATTTATCCCGATGTTCCTTAACGAAGAAAAGCGAGCGGCCCACGACCTTGCGTCCGGGACCATTCTGATCAGGGAATTATAGAATATCGCGACAGCTTTTTTTACGAGTCCAACGCCGATATCGATCGACGTTGGATTTTTGCAATTATGGCTCTAGACTAGACCAGTGAACGCATCCACACTCGAAAAAATATGGGCCGAACTCGAATCGGTATTGCCCGGCCGGACCGTCGGCAAAATATTCCAGTTGTCCCGATTCGAGCTTGTCGTCGATTTTCGAATAACCGATTCACGCTACCTTTTTATTAGCTTCGAACCCGCCGATCCGCGTATTTATCTGATAAGACGGCGAATGAAGGATCTCGACAAATCGTCCGGCAACCCGTCGCCTTTCGCCTTATCAATGCGAAAACGACTCTTCGGGGCGTCTATCGATGCGATCCAACGCCTGCCCGGCGAACGTGTTCTGGATTTTTCGCTGTCGGTTGACGACGAATTCGGCGAAACTCATCGCTACAATCTCATCGCTCAGCTCACGGGCCGCTCGGCTAATCTCTTTTTACTGGCGGCAAACCGGTCGATAATCGACGACGCACGCGAAACGGAGCGCGAAGGGCAAGCCATCGGCCAGATGTATTCGCTGCCTGCGCGTGACGAAGCAGTCCAAACACCTGAAAAGAAAAGCGATATTTCGGTGCTCGGTGTTCTGGAAAGCCCTTCCGAAGCTCTCGACATGTTCTACCTGGAACAGAAAGCGGAGCAACGCTTCGAATCGCTGGCAAAAGCCGCGAGAAACAAGATAAACACCTCGATCGCAAAACGCCGGAAGCTCGTCGGCAAGCTAAATGCGGACCTCGCCAGGCATGGCACCGCCGATAAATGGAAACGCCTGGGCGACCTGTTGCTCGCCAACGCCGCAAACGCAAGGCGTGATGGCGGCAAGATCTTTGTTACGGATTACTACGATGAAAACATGGCCGAGATTGCCGTCGAGGTTGATGAGAATACTTCAATAACCGAAGCCGCCGAAAAGTTTTTCAAAAAATATACAAAAGCGAGAAATGCCGGTGAAGAGATTGCCGCACGCCTTGAAAAACTAAGATCCGAGTTAAAATCTTTTGGGCACCAAAAAGACCGGCTGGAAAACGCGATTATCGAACGCGACGAAAGTCAGTTAGCCGAGTTCGCCTCCGATCAAAAACGAAAGCCGTCCGAAAAAACGCGCGGCAGGCCGGTCGAAACGAGCTCCGGTGCACGCAGCTTCGTTTCGTCTGACGGCTTCGAAATTCTTGTTGGGAAAAAGGCTAAGGACAACGATTTTCTCACGTTTCGAATAGCCAAATCGCTCGATCTCTGGATGCACGCGGCTGATTATCCGGGTTCTCACGTCGTCGTGCGGAATCCCAATCGAAAGGAAATTCCACCACGAACGCTGTTCGAGGCGGCTCAGCTTGCAGCGTTTTACAGTCAGGGAAAATCGCAGCCCAAGGCCGCGGTACACTATACCCAGAAAAAATTTGTGAATAAGCCTAAGGGTGCCGCAGCGGGTTTGGTGAGTCTGGCGAGCTTTAAAACTATTCTTGTCGTTCCCGAGTTTCCGGCCCTGCCTGAGTCTGCCGCAGGCACAGGCAACTAGTCGTCAAAAACTCCTATTGCGATTCTCCGACCAATTTCGCAACGGTTTCTTCCATTTTCGCAATGTCGGCCTCATTAGCACCGCGAAAAACGCCGCGCAGATTTCCCTCGCGGTCCAGAAGAAAGCTCTGGGGAATGCCGGGGAATTTGCTGATCTTTAGCAGCGAAGATTGAAGGCTGGTGTCTGCCCAGGCGAGCGGATAATTAAGCTTCATGGTTGTCGCAAACGAATTGATCTTCTCGACCTCTTCGTCATCCGTATTCAGTCCAATCACTTCAAAACCCTGTGCCCCATGCTTCTCCTGCATTCTTACAAGAGCGGGCATTTCCGCACGGCACGGTCCGCACCACGTCGCCCATAAATTAAGAAGCACAACCTTGCCTTTCTTATCGTTGACGGTGAAAAGCGTTCCGTCCAGATTCTTGATCTCGGCTGTCGCGACCGCTGACGCAATAGGCGGGTATTCCGATTTCTTTTTCACCACTTCGGTGTTAGCCGGTTCAGCAGGGGACGACGCAGGCAAGGTTTCGTCAATCGGTCCTTTTTGCGAGCTTGCCGTACCGGTACACGCCGTCAAACCCGAGAAGATCACGGCAAAAGCCGCCAACAATAATAAATTAGAAATAACTTCCTTCATCAAACCCTCTTAATTGTCTTTCAGACGCAAAATGATTAACGTCGCGATCACTATCATTCCAAACATTAGCACTAATACGAGTTGGTTTAAAACCTCGTTCATCCACGGATGCAGGAATGTGACATATGGACTGAGGTCGTCCGGAACCTTTTTTATCGAAACCGACGGTGTTATCTCCGTCGACGCCGGATCGTCCTGAAACCTGTTTTCTGTGACCTTTTTATAATCTTCAAAATCCTGTTTCGCCTTCGCCACGATCTTTTCGTTTTCGGCCTCAAGGTATTTATAAAGGCCCAATCCCTTGGTTTTCCCTTTTGGATTGGCTCCTTCCGGTTCAAGCGTATCGAGCGTCGAAAACCGCTTCATCGTGTCAAACGACCACGCCGCCGGCATCGTCATGCTCACAACCTTATTAATACCATTTGGCACCCCAACTAATCCCGAAAATAAAATTTGCGGAATCAAAATTAACGGAACGAGGCTTGTCGCCATCTCCGATGTGCGTACAAGGGCCGATACAAGCAGCCCGACGCCGATACCGACGCCCGCCGTCAAGAGCATGGCCCAAAACTGCGGAATCCCCAGGTGTTCACCGGGCATCGGCATCAGCCCGATCAGATCAAGTAGCTTTAGCGGAACAAAAAGCATAAAGCACTGCAAGCTTACGATGATGCCTAGAACAAAAAGTTTGGATGCCAAATACGGCAACAGACCAAGATTTACCATCCGCTCGCGTTCATACACCGGCCGTTCGCGGACGATCTCTCGTGCCGAAACGGATGTCCCGAACCACACCGCGACCAACGCCAGAACGAAATAAACAAAATCCCGCGGCTGATCGGCACCCATCACAAAATAGGTCATCAGCGCGATTATCGGTGCCTGTGCAAGCAGTATAAAAAGCGTCAGTTTGTCCTTGAACAAAACCTCGGAATACCGCCGCGAGAGCGTCAGCCATTGGCTTAAGCCGCCAAGTATTCCCAATCGCCGCTTCTTCTGCTTCCCAGCCGGAATCACCGTGCCCAGTTCGGCGAGCGGCTTCTGGACGTAGCTTCGATACTGCGGCGTTGCGAGAAATTTTCTTTTCCATTCTTCCGCCGTTCGTTCGGTGATCTGCCGCCGATGCGATTCACCGTGCTCAAGAACGCTTTCTTCGACCGGCTGTTCAAGACGGTCGTAAAGCTCTTTAAAACTCGCCGCACGCAAATGCGTCAATGCCTCGTCGGGCTTGCCGTAAAAAACAAGCTTGCCGCCCATCAACACGACGATCTTGTCAAAAAGCTTTACGTTCTCCATCGCGTGCGTCGTCAGGATAACCGTCCGGCCCGATTCGGCGATCTGGCGGAAAAGCTTCATTATTCGCTCTTCGGCGGCCGGATCGAGCCCAGATGTCGGCTCGTCCAAAAAGATGATCGAGGGCTTGGTTATCAGCTCGACGGCTATCGAAACACGCTTTCGCTGGCCACCGGAAAGTTGATGAATATGCACATTCCGGCGTTCCGCAAGGCCGGTCACATCCAACACCTCGTCAACTATTTGCTTGATCTCGTCAGACGAAACATCACGAGAAAGCCTGAGCTTTGCGACGTAATAAAGCGTCCGATAAACCGTCAGTTCGCGATGGATGATGTCGTCCTGCGGAACGTATCCAATCGACTGTTTAAGCGAATCGAGGTGGCGGTGAAGATCGAGATTGTTTATTAGAACGCTGCCGCTGTCTGCCGGACGCATGCCGTTCATCACATTCATCAGCATCGATTTGCCCGCACCCGAAGGTCCGAGAATTCCGACAAATTCGTTCGGCTGTATCGAAAGTGAGATTGAATCGAGCAGCGTCAATTGCCCGCCCGCCGAACGATCCTTTACCTGCTTTGTGATATTTACCGCATCGATGCGCGTTTTGGATCGCGTGTCGAAAACATTTATGTTGTCGCCCGCATCGACGCCGATGAGGAACGCTCCTATTTGCACGGCATCGTTCGGACGAATCTGCTCCTTCGAAACACGCTTGCCGTTTATGAAAACGCCATTTGTCGATTTCAGGTCTTCGACGATAATTTCCGTGTTCGACCGCAAAAGCCGTGCATGGCGGTTCGAAATCTGTAGGCCGTCGAGTCGTATGTCGTTGTTTTCGTGGCGGCCAATCGTCAGCTCGTTCTTATCACCAAACGCAACCGACATCAGCAGTTGCGGCTCGGCCGGCGATTTCACCGGCATATACTTTTTCGCGGTTTCACGATTTAGAATCATAGTCCTAGATCCGGGCTGTTCGGACGATTCAGGGTTATTGCCTGTCAAACCGGCCACCACCACCACCGCACGCTGGCCAGAAAGGCTAGCTCCTTTTGGTGCAATTCGCTCCGGAGAATTGAAACGCAGCACTGGCCCGCCCACCCCGAGCCTGATTTCGTCATCGTGATAGATCGGCGTCGGTGCCGATATTCGCTGCTCGTTGACGAGCGTGCCGTTAAAACTTTTGTTGTCTTCGAGCAGAAATTTACCCTCTTCAAGTCTGATCTCGGCATGCTTGCGCGAAACCATCCCGGCTGTGCTTTCGATGACGATCGAACATTCAGGGTCGCGCCCGATCCAGATCTGCGGCGCGTTGATAACAAAAGGCTTGCGCGATTCGGCGCCAACAAACTCGAGCGTCGCGGTCTGAGCCGCACGGGGTTGGGCTGATTGCTGTTGAGGTATCGGATCGGCAGGCCACTGCGGTGAAGCCTGCGGAATCTGCTGCGGCGGAGTTTCGGGATTGGGTGTCGCAAACGGAGCAGCAGATGCAGGGTTTGCGTTGTTCAAAGATTCCTGCTCGACCTCGAACCAGATGACGATCAATACCGGCCCGTCCGTACCAAACTGAACGGAACCGCCGACCGCGACCGGTTGCGACGAACTCACGCGCTGCCCGTTTACAAAGACGCCATAACTCGAATTTAAATCAACTACAAACCATGTGCCATTCTCACAGCGAAACTCGGCGTGCCTGCGCGAAACCATCGGGAACTTTTTATTGTCGAAGGCAATGTCGCACTCATTAGCATCGCGGCCGACAAGGATCACGCCCTTGCTAAAGGACCGCTCCGGCTTTTGGCCGCCGCCTTCGCTCTTTTCAACTAGGATGATGGTCATTGGATAACGAGCCGATTCAGGAAAATTTGCGTGGTCTTCAGCTTATCAGAAAAAACAAAAAGCGTAAGAAACATTTCCCTACGCTTTCATATAATTAAGATTGGGCGGCTTTATTGCGATCGAACTAATCGAAATCCCATTGTCTTGTCTTTCTTGGTTACCGGTACGTCAACTCGAAACGTCGAATCGATCTTTAAATTTGGGTTGGCGGGATCCTCATTGGCCGAACCGCCCCGGACTACGGTAGTTTTTTCCGCCGGCTTCTTAACGCCCAATGCATCACTGCCCGGGTATGGCCGAAGCTCCGAACTGGTCAATTCCCATACATTTCCAATTAGATCGGCAACGCCCCAAATATCATTGCCTTGCGGTTTCGATCCCACCTTGGTCGGTTCCGCATCGGCAACGGCCATCACGGTAGCTGCCGCATTATATTCGTCTCCCCAGGGAAATATGTTGGCCTTCGGGCCGTTTCGTGCGGCATACTCCCATTCGCTTTCGGTGGGCAGCCGGTATTTCAATCCGTCGCGCTTCGAACGCCATTTTGCGAATGCTTCCGCGTCCTCCAGGCTGACATATCGTACAGGCAGCATCTCTGTACCTGGAATCGGGCGTCCGGCGCTCCAGTGCTTTGGCGCGACGTGGCCTGTCTCCGTTACAAACTCAAGATACTCGCCGTCCGTCACCTCGGTTTTGTCCATCCAGAATGATTGAACGTTCACCGGGTGTGCCGGTTTCGCCTTTGGATCTCCGTCATCGCGTCCCATTTGGAACATCCCCGCAGGGATTGGGATCATTTCGGCCTTAACATCTCCCGTCGTTCCCCCTGGCGTCGGCGTCGGCGATGTCGTCGGTGAATTATTAACCCCGGGGGCCGTGATGGGTTTACGGAACACTCCGGCCATATAAGCTCCGCCAATTCCCACTCCGCCAAGTGCGATCAGCCCAAAAAGCGCGATAGCTCCAAGCACGAGAGGTGAAAAGAAGCCTTTCTTCTTCGGCGGCATCGAATGAACAGCAACGCCTTGAGGGCCGGTGTCCCACACCTGAACCGAAGTTTTGTTCATGTCGGCCTGGTTGTCTTGGGTCGATGAAAAATTATGCGGCGTGTTATGCTGTGAATTGGCGTTAAACGCAACCGTCGGAGCCGCAGGCATCGGGATCTTTCCGGCGCCTGAACGCAGCTCCGCAATCACCTGCTGCGGACGGCCGTCACAGACGACATCGCTTTGCCAATCGTCAAAACCCGCATGAATAACCCGTAAAAAGTGATTGCCGCTCTGTATGCCGTTAAGGGTTATCCAACCGTCCTCGCGGCTTTCGCCGACGGCAACGTTATCTATAAAAACTTTCGACCTCGGCGGATTTGTCCGGATATTCAGAGCCGCGATTGGCAATGCTCCGCCTGATGATGTCGTGTGAATACCGATCGGCGTCGGTTCGATGGCGGTCTTCAGTTCGGCGATCATGTGTTCGACCGATGCGGTACGTTTGTCTTTTTCTTTATGCAGCGTGTGCCGTACAGCCTGTTCGAGCTCCAACGACAGCGGTATCTTCAATTCGGTAAACGTCGGCGGCGGATCGCTGATGTGCTTTTTCATTATCGCCGGTATAGATGAGCCTTTGAAAGGAACATCACCGGTAAGCATCTGAAACAGCATTATACCAAGAGAATAGATATCCGACCGCGAATCGGGGTCATCGTCGGCCCATTGCTCCGGCGCCATGTAATAGGGCGAACCCATCAGCCCGGTCGTCTGTGCCTGAATGAAGGAGCCCAGCAGCTCGCCGGATTTGATCTTCGCAAGCCCGAAATCGAGGATCTTGACCGCCTGCGACATGCTCGGTTTGTCCGAACAGATCATGATGTTCAACGGTTTGAGATCGCGGTGAACGATACCCTGGTGATGAGCCGCCCCGACCCCGGCGCATATTGCAGACATCAATTCCAAAGCTCTTTCAGGCGAAAGTATCTTTTCACGTGCCAACAGATCGTGAAGCGATTCGCCATCGACATATTCCATTACGAGAAACGGAATTTGTCCCTGGATTACGCCGTAATCGGTAACGCCAACAACGTTCTGGTGCCGAATAGCAGCTGCGGCCAATGCTTCCTGCCTAAATCGCGTGACAAGCTGTGGATCATTGCCGACGAGATCGGGCAAAATGATCTTAATCGCAAGCTGGGTTTTCAAAAATGCGTGCCGCGCCTTGTAAACGACCCCCATCCCGCCCTGGCCGAGACGGCATTCAAGGTGATATTTTCCCTCGAGTACCGGCTCACCCGTGATGGTGTGCATTGTCGGCATTCCGTCCTTCGGACAGGTGGCAACCTCGTCGGTATAGCAATTTTTACAGAGCTGACATTCTTTCATTTGACGCCCGTATTCAACGCGTAAAATCCTAGGAAGACAGTTTTACATAATGATGACAGATTATGTACGGCCTTTTTGCGGCTTGTCCAACGCACAATTCTAGTTTTTTTCTATATTTCAAGCAAGGTTAAAACGACAAACCCGCTGTGCAGGTTCAACTTATCCTTTCACTACGATGCTGACCAGCCGTTTCGGGACAACCACAATTTTCACAATCTCCTTCCCGGCCACGTATTCCTTTACTTTTTCGTCATTCATTACCGTTTCGCGCAGATCGTCATCCGCGATGTCGGGCGAGACCATGATCTTCACCCGCAGTTTGCCGTTAACCTGCACCGGTATTTCTATCTCGTCCGTTTTCGCTAGTTCGGCACTGAACTCCGGAAAGCGTGCGTCGTTTGCCACGATCCCATTTTCATTGCCCGCAACGACCGAGTACAGTTCCTCCGCCGCGTGCGGAGCAAACGGCGTCAGCATAAGTGCAAGCGCCTCAATGGCTTCGCGAACCGCGTAAACATCGCCTTCCGTCGCCGCCTCCGGCTCGACCTTAAATTCAGTCAATGCATTCGACAATTCCATCAAGCCTGCCACCGGCGTATTGAACTGCAAAGCCTCAAAACTCTCGCCGACACGCTTGATCGTCTTATGCGTCTTCTGCCGAAGCTTCCTGGCACTCCCGTCAAGCTCCCCTCCTGTCTTAGGAGGGGTGGCAGCCGTTTCGGCTGACGGGGTGGTCGGATGCGTCATAATCGCCGCCTTCCACTTCCAAACTATCCGCCAAACCCTCTGCAGAAACCGCACCGCGCCTTCGATCCCGGACTCTTGCCAGACCAGTTCGTTTTCGATGGGAGCCGCAAAAAGCACAAAAATGCGAGCGGCGTCCGCACCATAGATCTCGATCATCTCATCCGGATCGACGCCATTGCCCTTCGATTTCGACATACGCTCAATTGCGTGTTTTAGCGTTTTGCCGTCGACGGACTTGGCTTCAACGATCTTGCCCTTCGCATCCCGCCTAACCGCGACTTCTACAGGTGGATAATATTTTTTCTTCCCACCAACCTCATCGAAAAACGTCTCGCCGACAACCATCCCCTGTGTCAAAAGCCGCTTCACCGGCTCGTCAAACTTGACCAAACCAATGTCACGCATCACCTTTGTCCAAAACCGCGTGTATATAAGGTGCATTACCGCATGATCATCGCCGCCGATGTACTGATCAACCGGCGTCCAATAAGCCGCGTTCTCAGGCGAGAACGGTACCTCGGTATTCTTGGGATCGAGATATCTAAAGTAATACCAGCACGAATCCACGAATGTATCCATCGTGTCCGTCTCCCGCTTTGCCGGTTCACCGCATTTCGGACAAGTCGTCTCGTAAAACTCTGGCACTTTCGCGAGCGGAGATTCGCCCTTACCGGTAAACGGAGCGGTATCCGGCAATTCAACCGGCAAATTCTCGTATTTTTCGGGCACAACACCGCACTTATCGCAATAAACTATAGGTATCGGCGACCCCCAAAATCTCTGCCGCGAAATTCCCCAATCCCGTATGCGAAATGTCGTCGCCGCTTCGCCAAAGCCACGCTCGGCGGCAAACGCCGTCATTTCTTTCTTGCCTTCCTCGCTCGTTTTTCCGTTCCATTCGGTGGAATTGACCATAACGCCGTAGTCGGTGAAAGGTCCGGCGCTACGGGCAGAAACGCAGCCGCCGCTAGGGAGCGTGCCTTCGGCTCCGGGTGTCGATGCACGCTCGGTCACACTCGCGTTTCCGCCCGCAAACTCCTCGGAGCCTCCGCGTCTTATTGGTTCAATGACAGTTTTAATCTTCAACCCATATTTCTGAGCGAATTCAAAGTCCCGCTCATCATGCCCCGGAACACTCATCACGGCACCGGTGCCGTATTCCATCATCACGTAGTTGCCGATCCAAACCGGGACCAGCTCACCGCTGAACGGATTGACGGCCTTCAAACCAGTATCAATTCCGTCCTTTACCGCATCGGCATCATGGTCGGTCGGGTTCATTTTCTCGGCCCTGATCTCGGAGATTTTCTGCAAAATATCGGTTGAAAAGATAGAAAGATGCTCTACGATCACCGGGTGCTCTGCCGCGACTACGATAGCGTTGACGCCATAAATAGTGTCGATTCGGGTGGTAAACACACGTATATGGTTCTTAAACTCCCGTCCTGTTTCAGGCGGCGTGGCGTTTTGGCTCCCCTCCTGGTTTGAGGAGGGGTGGACGCCGCTTTGGGCGGGCGGGGTGGTCTCTGGCGGGGTGGTACTGCCCACAACATTGAAATCGACAAACGCCCCTTCCGATCGCCCGATCCAGTCCTTCTGCCGCTTCAAAACATTCTGCGGCCAGCCCGCCTCGATCCCGGCCATGTCGTCAAGCAGTTGATCGGCGTAAGCCGTCGTCTTAAAAAACCACTGGTCCAGATCTTTCTTCGTCACGGGATTCCCGCAACGCCAGCACAAACCGCCGCTCGCCTGCTCGTTCGAAAGCGTCGCCTGGTCCGTCTCACACCAGTTAACCTGGGTCATGCGTTTGTACGCCAGGCCCATTTCGTACATTTTCAG
>JAYSON010000417.1:0-2889 GCA_043722725.1 Chloracidobacterium sp. | reverse complement strand
TCGATGACAAAAAGCGTTGCTTCACACGGCTTCAACATACTGTCGCGATGTCGAAAACGAACACCCGACAGAAAACCTCCATCAACCGAGCGAATTTTTCAGATCTAGATATCTCCACCAAGTAAGTTTTCGGGGGCGCCCCTCGACTGGATATGTTAAAATTCAAATACTCGAATGTTTTTGTCAAATCCCGCTAAATTTTTTCTTGCGAGCATTTTACTTTTTTTTGTTTTTGCGGGCTGCCGTTTCTGGCAAAATAACCAGAACACAAGTGTTCCGCTGATTTCCGAGACAAAAGACGAGTTTCCATTCTCAACCAAAGAGCCCGAGATTTTTCAGGCCGAGATCGTTGTCACCTCGGGTGACACAGAGCGTAAAACGTTTATTGCCCGCAACGGCGAAAGACGCCGGATCGACTATAATTTCGGCGAAGAGAATCAACACTCAGTATTGCAGACCGATAAAGAATATGTGATCTCGAATCGCAAAAAGATCTATGCCGAAATCTTGCCCCGCTCACGTTTGTCCGCGAATCAAACGCCGCAAAACGATCTTACATCGGAGTTGCTGAACCGGCGCGACTATGCGAAGTTTGAGAAACTGGGCCGCGAAGACAATTTGACGAGATATCGGGTTCGCATAAACGAAAGCGACGCGAGCGAAATATTGATCTACGTTGACGAGACAATCGGAATACCGGTGAAGCAGGAGTTTTTCAGCGTGAATGGCGAACAGAAAACGCTGCAATATTCGGTTGAAATGAAAAACTTTAAGCTTGAAACTGGCGATAAACTGTTCGCAATTCCGGCGGGATTCCGAAAGGTTTCAATAGACGAGTTTTTTAGGGGGCTGACGAGGATGTCTGAAAAGTCAAAATAAAGCGGCGAAGCCGCGAAATGAAAGTAGCCAGATGTAAAACGTCTGGTAAGGATTGAACGATGTTCGCGCCCTGGAGGGGCGACAACATCAATCTTTTCGGGCCTTCAGCCCGCGAGACGCAGGTGCAGCGTTCCAGACGTTTCACATCTGGCTACTTTCTTCCGGCACCTTCGGTGCAGAATCAGACTTTTCAGACAGCCTCTGATTAAGAATGAGCGAAATAAAAGAAATTACCGAAGAGCAAAAACAGCGGGCAGCCGATGCGCTTCACAATCTGCCCTTTGCAAAAATGATCGGCATGGAACTGATCGATATGCGTCCTGACGAGGCCGTAATCAAAATTGACATGCGCGATGATCTTCGCCAACCGGCCGGATTACTTCACGGCGGCGTGACCGCGACCCTGATCGATACGGCAATGGCGTTTGCCGTCATAACGCGTCTGGCTGAGGATGAACGCGCTTCAACCATCGATCTGACCGTACATTATTTGCGGCCGCACACCGAAGGCACGTTTGTATGCACGGCAAAGGTCGTGCGTGCCGGAAAGCGGATTTTTACCGTTTCGGCGAATGTGGTAAACGAACAGGATAAATTGATCGCGACGGCGGTCTCGACTTATACGAAGGTCTAGGAAGTTGCGACTAGTTGCAGAGTTGCGGAAAGTTGCAGAGTTACAAAGTCTGAGGATTTAACTCTGCGACTGTCTGAAACTTCCCGTAACTTTCTGCAACTATAAAAAAGATGGAGCAGATCAGAAAATTCGCACGCTTTTTCAAGCCGTACAAGTGGAGCATGGTAGCCGGAATTTCGTTCATTCTGGTATCGATGCTGTTTGGGCTGCTTGTGCCGTATTTGGTCGGAATGGCGGTCGATGACCTAAGCCGTGAGGTGACTTGGGACAAAATAATCTATTATCCGCTGGTCATACTTGGCGTAAATTTTATGGCCGGCATCTTTCTTTTTTTGCAAAGACGGCTGCTAATCAACACTTCGCGGCATATCGAATTCGATATGCGCGCCGCGTTTTACAAATCGCTGGTCGATCAGCCGCTCGAATTCTTTCACAATAACCGCGTCGGCGACCTGATGGCCCGCGCAACCAACGATCTTGCCGCGATCCGGCAGATTGTCGGGCCGATGATCCTTTACAGTTTTCAAGCCGTTTTTGCTTTGGCAATTGTGCTGCCGATCCTGCTGAATATTTCGGTGAAATTGACGCTCCTGTTGCTGATCCCGATGCCGCTCGTTTCGCTGACGGTCAAGTATCTCGGCGATCAAATACATATTCGTTTTGAAAAGATCCAGGGCTTTTTTTCCGACATTACAGCACGGACGCAGGAGAATTTGAGCGGCGTTCGCGTGGTGCGGGCGTACGCACAGGAAGATTCGGAGATCGAAGAGTTTCAAAAACTGAACCGGGAATATGCGGCACAGAATCTACGACTCGTAAAATTTGCGGCGGCGATGCGGCCTTTGCTTTTCTTCTTTATCGGCCTCGGATTCGTAATTATCGTGGCGGTCGGAGTTCCGATGGCGATACGCGGCGAGATAACCGCGGGCAATTTCACCTCGTTCATACTGTATTTGCAGCGAATGATCTGGTATCTGATAGCTCTTGGTTACGTGGTGAATCTCTATCAGCGCGGCACCGCTTCGCTCAAGAGATTTAACGCCATTCTCGAAACCGAGCCGACTATAAAGGACGCTCCCGGAACCCAGGAACAACCGAAGATCAAAGGCAGGATCGAATTCCGTGACCTGACTTTTGGCTATAACGGCAAGCCGGTATTGCAAAATATCGACCTCGATATCGAACAGGGAACGACCGTCGCGTTTGTCGGCAAAACCGGCAGCGGCAAATCGACGCTGATGAGCATCATTCCGCGCCTCCTCGACGCGCCCGATGGGAGTGTCTTGGTGGACGGAATTCCGATTCGCCATTTTCCGATCGAACAACTGCGGCGGTCGATCGGGTTTGTGCCGCAGGAGACGTTTTTGTTTAGTCAT
>JAYSON010000416.1:0-10871 GCA_043722725.1 Chloracidobacterium sp. | reverse complement strand
GTGACAAGCAGATTCGGGACAATCCCAACCGGATGAATTGTTCCGTAACCAATTGTCGCAAACGTCTGAACGCTAAAGAAGAAGGCCCGAATAAAAAGATTTTCGGTTGGCGTGCTGGACGTATCCACCACTGCTTGCGGGCCGATCGAGGCATACAACGCGCCGAAAAAAATGTTGCTCAGAAAGTAAAGCAGCAGAACTAGGCTCAGGAAAACGGTCCACGACATGCCCAGCAGCGTGTGGTAAATATTAAGCGAAGTGAAAAGGCTGAGGCCGCTGCGTGCAACATTAAAAGAGCCGTCATGATTTAGCAGACGCTGACGGCTTTGCCCGCTGACGACCGATCCGAAACCCAGATCGCGATCTACGGATTCCTTGCCTTCGGCCGATTGAAATGTCTTGTCGAAAGTTTCTTCTGCCACGTTATGTGAAGATTATATGCACGCCCGCGTTAAGAGTTCAAAACGTTAAGAGTTCAAACTTCAGTTTAGCGGCCCACTCAGGCTTCGCAAGCGGCTTTCTTAACGCAATAGTGTAAAATTATTCTTAAAAGACATGACAGAAGCAGCACAGAAAGAAAATCAACCGCCGAAACTTCGTAAAAACGCCGATGGTGAAGTAGATCCGAATTCAATTGCCGATCTGGTCGAATGGTTCCTCAATTTCGATGAGCGAACATCGCGAATGCGGCACGCCAATACCGAAGAGCTTTTTCAATGGAAACAGGCCGACGACGCGGCGAACGGAATCGGCACCTACCCTTTCGAAAATGCGGAAGCACGGTTTGCCATTGGCGTTTTTCAGGCGTTGCAGGAAAATGCTTCCGAGCCGTTACTAGGATTGTGGTTAAACGATGTGATGATGGCCCTGCACGAATCCAAGGCGACGAAAGATGAAGTCGGCGAAGCGAATAAGCTCGATTCAAAACCTCTCGATTCGGCAATTCAGAAAGCTGAAAAGCTGACGACCAACGCCGAAAAGCGTTTGTATTTATCATGCTGTTGGCTTGAGACACTGTGTACCGCCGAAGCTCGCGTCCTGGGCTGGATCTATCAGGAGATCTACGGCCGGCCGTTTACACCAACCACTTGAGCAGGCTTTCTTCTCTATTCTTGTTCGGTTATTGTTCCGTGTGCTCCGTGGTAAAAGAGTTTCGGAACCTACCACGGAATTTACGGAAGAAGACACGGGCCAACCGAAAAGAAAAACGCTCGACAACGTAAATCACCTTACCTAAAGGTTTCGCACTGCCGCATATCGCCCGACTTAAATCCGCGTGCGAACCACTCCATTCTTTGCTGTGCCGAACCGTGCGTGAACGAATCTGGTACGACGTAGCCCTGGGTGCGTTTTTGTATCATATCGTCGCCTACCGCCGCCGCTGCACGGATGGCCTCTTCCGGGTCACCCGCTTCGACGAGGCCTTTTTTCGCGGCGTAGTTCGCCCAAACACCGGCGTAACAGTCAGCCTGTAGTTCGAGAGCGATCGACAGCCTGCTGTTGTTTCCCGCACGCTGCACCTTGTCCATCGTGCCCAGCAAATTTTGAACATGATGGCCGACCTCGTGTGCGATCACATAGGCCTGTGCAAAATCTCCCGGTGCCTTGAACTCATTTTTTAGCTCTTGAAAAAACGCAAAATCGAGGTACAGATTCTGATCGCCCGGACAATAAAACGGCCCGGTCGCGGCGCTCGCATAACCGCAAGCCGATGAAACTTGCCTGGTGAACAGTACCAGTTTCGGTGGCGTGTAGCGGATCCGTGCCTGCTGCGGAAGGATTGTTCCCCAAACGTCCTCAGTGCTTCCGATCACTACCCTCGCAAACTGTGCATTCTCATCCGTCGCAGGTTTATCTATTGAGTTGCTGGCAGTTGATGGCTGCTGAACCTGAGTCCCGGTGGGTAAATTTTCCAGCAACTGCCGAGGGTCGACGCCGCACAGCAAAGCGGCAACCGCTATCACCAGAACACCGATCCCGCCGCCGCCGATCGCCAAGCCGCGTCCGCCCATTCCACGGCGGTCTTCAACATTTGTGCTTTGCCTTTGGTCTCTCCAGCGCATAGTTCCTGTGCCCTCAACTAAGTATTATGTTATAAACCGTAGAACAGGCTGCCAAGCCTGTTCATCCGCGACGGACTTTTGGCGGTCTGTCGTACATCGTAACATTTTTCCAAACGCCACTGGAACAGAGCAAATTATGAATCCGATCAATTGGCAGCAAAGCGGCAGCTTTTTCGAGCACAACGGTTTTCCTATTTTTTACCGGAAAAGCGGTTCGAAGAGCGAGGTTTTACTATGCCTTCACGGATTCCCAACATCGTCATTTGACTATCGAAAGATATGGGACAGCTTATCGGAAAGATTTACAGTTTTATCGCCCGATCTAATCGGTTACGGCTTTTCCGCCAAGCCATACGATTTCGATTACACAACATTTGCTCAGGCAGACGCGATCGTGGCATTACTCGATCATCTCGGCATTTCCCGTATCCATATTTTGGCCCACGATTACGGAAACACTATAACTCAAGAGCTTCTCGCCCGTGATGCGGAAGGCCGCTTGAATTTTTCGATGGAATCGATCTGCTTTATGAACGGAGCGCTTTTCCCCGAAACTCATCGCCCGATACTGGCCCAAAAACTACTGATAAGCCCGATCGGTAAATATTTCGGGCGCCTTATTCCCGATTCACAGTTTGCAAAAAGTCTGGCATCCATCTTCGGCCCGGAAACCAAACCAACCGACGACGAACTCAATTATTTTGTCACGCTGTTCAACCACAATAACGGCAAGCTAATCGCCCACAAGCTGATCCGCTACATGACGGAACGCGCAAAATATCGCGAGCGTTGGGTAGAACCGCTGCGAAAAATGACACAGCCTTTGCTTTTCATAAATGGCTCGTATGATCCGGTTTCTGGGAAACATCTGGTAGAACGTTTCCGCGAAGTCGTGCCCGATCAAAAAAACATCGTCGAGCTCCCTAAGATCGGCCATTTTCCTCATCTGGAAGCGCCGCAGATCGTATTCGACAAATTTCTCAGGTTTCATCGAGCGATCTCCGATCAACCATAATTCAGCCGCAATGGATGTTGTCTTTTTCCGTGCAGTTCCGTGTCTTTTTTCGTGCCTTCCGTGTTTTGGGATTTATTCCCTTTTTTTGACCCAAAAAACACAAAGTAAGCACAAAGTACATTGAGATCGATTCAGCAACACAAATTAGGACACAACCTAGTCTTTGCAAAATCTTGACAGATGTAGAGTTAGGCGATTATGATGCTACAATACCCACGGAGTTATTTCGCTTCCACGTTTCGTTCAGAAAAGGAGGACATTATGATCAAGCTGGACATAGTCAACCACGTTGCTGACAAAACGGGTGTGCCGAAACAGAAGGCCGAACAGGTTGTCGACTCGCTTTTCAATGCCATGAAGGATGCCCTGGCCAAAGGGAATCGCATTGAGCTTAGAGGCTTCGGAGTATTTGTCGTCAAGCCCCGTAAACGCGGTGTGGGCCGCAACCCTAGAACTGGAAAGGAAGTTCCAATTCCGGCCGGTAAAACCATCCGATTCAAGCCCGGCAAAGAGCTGTCGCCAAAAGCCGTAAATTGATAAGTATTTGGCTACGAACCTATTAACTTTAAAAAGATTCTTAGTCGTAGATCACAAAATGCCAAATGATGCTTGTGATTTGCGGCTTTTGTTTTAGTAGTATTGATGTCAGTTCCCGAGCGATATATCGACGACAGTTTTTTTGAACACGACGTGCGGCCAACGCCTCGAACGTGGCTAAAGCATATAGGTTTCTTGCTGCTGACGCTCGTGACGACGACGATCGCCGGAACACTCTTTCCTTTTGGGCTCATCCAGACACTTCCCGACTCCGACCCACAGACGTGGCCCGAGACAGTCCAGTTTATAACAAGCCTTCCATCTCGTTACGTCGCTTTGGTTGCGACGGCGATACATTATCTACTTACGGATATCACATACCTGAAATACGGTCTGAGCTTTTCCGTCTCGCTGCTGTTCATTTTAATCTCGCACGAAATGGGCCACTACATCGCGTGCCGTATTTATAAGGTCGATGCGACGCTGCCGTATTTTATCCCGACGCCGCCGATGATCGGACCGGCCGGAACATTCGGAGCATTCATCAAGATCCGTTCGCCGATGCCTTCGCGCAAAGCCGTTTTCGATATCGGTGTCGCCGGCCCGATAGCGGGGTTCATCGCACTCATTCCGATCGCTATAATCGGCGTTGCCACAATGGAACCGGTTACGGCTCAGCAAATCGCAAATTCCAGCGGCATCGTCTTTGCGGATCCGCTTTTCATGCAGCTGATCGCATCCGTATGCGGCATTGATTTACATTTCAGTTCCGGGAACGCCTTCTATTTCGCGGCTTGGATCGGCTTATTGGTCACGGCACTAAACCTGATACCGTCGGGCCAACTCGACGGTGGCCACGCCATCTATGCGGTTTTCGGCGAAACGATCCATCGCTGGACGGGCAGGATCGCCTTCATTCTGATGGCAACGCTGTCGATCCTGGGTTGGGTCTATTTCAACAGCCCAAGCGGATTCCTGATCGCGGTACTGCTCGGTGTAATGATGCGCGTCCGCCACCCCGAACCGCGTGACAAATCACCGCTTGGTGCGACGCGCTCAGCTATAGCCTTTCTAACGCTCGTGATCTTTGTCCTCTGCTTCGTGCCGTTTCCGATCCAGGTCCGCTAGAGCGACAGACTGCCAGGTCTGTCGCTCATCTTGCGCCTCCTGTTCGGATTTCGTTCATCTTGATGTTATAAAAGCTGTTTAATGTTGCAATACTCAATAGGAGATAATTTTAATGTCGAAATACGCAGATGTATACTTGTTGCCGATTCCCGAGGAAAATATTCCGACTTACAAAAAGATGGCCACGGCGGCGGGCAAGCTGTTCATAAAAAGCGGCGCCCTAAAGTACCGTGAATACGTTGCTTCTGACCTCAGTACCGAAGACGTCGTTCCGTTTCCCAAGGTCGTCAAGCTCAAGCCTGGCGAGACGCTTGTTTATGGGTCCGTCGAATTCAGTTCCGAAGCACACCGCAACAAGGTAATGAAAAAGGTCTTTGCCGATCCCGAAATGACAGCGATGATGCCGAAAAAAGGCGAGAAACCGATCTTCGATTACAAACGTATGGTTTACGGCGGTTTCAAAATACTCGTCGATCTATAATGGACGAAAGCATACAACCGAATATCGCGGCAATCGATGAAGAAATTCCGGAGCCCGCTCCCGCAAAGCCGAAATACGACCGCTCGATCATCGAGGGCCCGCTTTCGAGCGCGGTGTGGAAGATAGCCTGGCCGACGATGCTGACAAACGTCATCGCCGGGATGCAGGGCATTGTCGATCATGTGCTGGTTGGCAATCTTGTCGGTTTTAAGGCAAACGCCGCCATCGGAATCAGCTTCCAGATTTTTCTCGTCGTCATCGTTTTTATATCTTCATTGTTTACCGGGATGAGTGTGCTCGTTGCCCGATTCGCTGGTGCGCACGAGGTCGAAAAGGTAAACCGCACCGTCTATCAGGCCTTCCTCACCGCTGTTTTTATTGCGGTTGGCGTAATGGCCCCGGTCGGCTACTTTGCCGCGCCGTTCCTGCTTGACTTCGTCAGTTCGGACGCCGGCGTGAAGGCCGAGGCTCTGCCGTTTTTGCGTATCACGTTTGTCTTCAGCTTCGGTTTGCTGATTTATTTTATGACGACCGGCGCTCTGCGTTCGGCTGGTGACGCCAAGACACCGATGATTCTCGGCATTGCGATGACCGTGCTAAATCTAGTCTTAAACGTGATCCTTATTCGAGGCCTCGGCCCGGTTCCGGCATTCGGTACGATGGGATCGGCTATGGGAACGAGCATCGCGACGGGTATCGTCGGCGGCTACGCGATCTATAAAATGGCGAGCGGAGGATGGGTGGTCAGCTTCCCACGCGGACAGGGCTGGGCGCCGAATTGGAGCGTTATACGGTCGTTATTCAAGTTCGGCCTGCCCACGGGAATTCAGGGCATCGCAATGAATGTCGGCGGTGTGCTGATGCTATCGTTCATCGGCTCGATCGCACACAGCGCCGCCGCCCAAGCCGCATTTGCCGTATCTTACACACAGCTTTTTTCGTTAGTCACCTGGACGTCGGTCGGTCTTATGGGAGCGGCGGCGGCCGTCGCGGGGCAAAATATGGGTGCGGGAAATCCTGACCGTGCTTTCGCGGCCGTAAACACGGCGGCTCGTTTTGGATTGATCGGATCGGCATTTTTGGGAATTTTCTTCTTTTTCTTCCCGCAGCAGCTTCTCGCCATTTTCGGCATGACCGACCCTGATGCGGTAGCCATCGGCGTTCAGCTTCTACGCGTGCTCAGCGTATCAGGCCTGTTTATCTCGGTCGCATTGACCTACACCGGCGGTTTGCAGGGTACCGGCGATACCAAAAGCCCGCTCTACATCTCGATCATCTCACAAGTTGCAATCCCGCTTGGCATCTGCTTCGCCATCAAGTATTTCGGCACGCTTGAGCCGTTGGACATATGGCTCTCCATCCTCGCCGGCCACATCACCCGATGCGTTCTGAGCGTCGCCCGATTCCTTCAGGGAAAATGGCGGACGATCGCCGTCGACATCGAAGCTACCCGTGGTTAAAACTCCCTTCTTGGTCTGAGGAAGGGTAAACGCCGCTTTGGCGAACTGTGTGGTTCTCCGATTAACTTTAGAATCCCTAGAATCAGGAAACCGAACCGCCTGCATTGGCCGTATCCGCAGCTTTTCCAAAAGACGCGACCGCATCAGTCTCATTTTCAAATACATCAAAAACGGTAAAGAGTTTGGTTATCGTCATTAGTTCGTTAATCCGCTCCGGCAGGTTAAGGAGCTTCATGCTTCCGCCGCTTCTTTCCAGCGTGGCGAAGCCCGCGACGAGTTCGCCCAACCCGCTCGAATCGATGGCCGTCACCTTGGCGAGATTGATAATAACATTCTTTTCGTCCGAATCTGCGAGCGTCCGCAGCGATTCATGCAGACTGCGGTTGGTTTCGCCCAATGCTATTTTGCCGTCCAGATCTAGGATGACAACGCCGCCAAACCGACGCTGTGTGATATTAAGACCACTCATAATTTTCTCCATTTGATCGAAGCTGTAACCTTCAGAAGATTCGGGTAATTCCGGAAGATCTGACACCGAGAGCAAGCTCAACTCCAGATACCGAAAAGCATACGCCTGATGTACTTTTGATTCAACAGGAGAAACAAGGATGACTTCGGCACAGAATGCGGAAACACGACCGATAGGCTTAGGCATATTTTGGCGTCGCGAGACACGCCTTGCGAACTTCGATCCGTTTGTCGACAATTAGAACAGATTTCAAAACTTAGGAGCACAAAATGAGCAAAATGATCGAACCAGGGGATTGGTCGAATTTTCTTTCCGAATTTTCCGAGCGAAACCGCGGCCGCCGTGCCCGCTTTGAGCTGTTCAGCCGCGGCGGCAATGTCGGCGAAGAAGAACAGGAAGGCGTTTTTGAATCGATGTCTATCGACGGAAGTGTCGTGACGGTCACGCGTACCGACAATACCGAAGGCAAAAACGAATCAATGGCCGACGAGATTCCAAACATCCACGGCATCGCTGTTCAATATGACTCCGATAACAGCGAGAACACCATCGAATTAACAAATGACAAAGGCGATATGACCGTCCTGCATTTCGAATCCCGCGTCGACGGCGATTCTTAAAAGGCCGCATCGACCGGTAGGAAATAACCGAAAACTGACGAGTGAAAGATAGGAGGATACTTCCGAAATTGTCACTTGTCAGCTATCACCTATTAGTTATTCCGAAGGTTCAATCGGGCTTTTGTTATCCGCCACTTGTGCGCTAAAAACTGTATTTCGCCCGTCGATCACTAATTTGCCTGACGCGATCCGTTTTACGGCCTCAACATATACCGCATGCTCTTCTTTCAGAATCCTCGCCGAAAGACTTTCTTCCGTATCGTCATCCAAAACCTCGACGGCCCTTTGCAAGATGATCGGCCCAGCGTCGAGATCTTCATTTACAAAATGCACCGTGCAGCCTGAGATCTTCACACCATGCTCGATAGCCTGTTTCTGCGCATCAAGTCCTGGAAACGAAGGCAGTAAGCTCGGATGGATATTCACGATGTGGTCTGGAAACGCCCCGATAAATCCCGCCGAAAGCAGCCGCATATATCCGGCGAGACAAACAAGCTCGACACCTCTTTTACGCAGCTCGGCGAGGATCTCGGCATCATGCACCTCGCGTGTCCGGCCCTTAAGTTCGACGACAAACGTCTCTACGCCGTGTACACGGGCTTTCGCCAACCCAGGAGCCTCCGGCTTATCGCTTATAACAACCGCGACTTCCGAGTCCGGTATCTCGCCGCTTTTTACCGCATCGACGAGAGCAACCATGTTCGACCCGCGTCCTGAAATTAGTATGCCGATCTTCATAAGATTTAAGCCACAGAGGACACTGAGATCACGGAGGGATTCTTTTAATTTCTTCGCTAATCTTTGCTTTATTATTAAATAATATGTACAGTATTCCTGTACAACTATGGCCATCCAAACCACCTACAGCAACGCACGAACCAACTTAGCATCTTTGCTTGATCGAGTCACCGATGAGCAGGAGATCGTCGTCATTAGCCGCCGAGGCCACGAAGATGTGGCGATGGTCAGCGCGGCCGAGCTCTCGAGCATGATGGAGACTGAATACCTGTTTCGGTCACCGAAGAACGCAAAACGGCTAATCAGCGCTATGAAGCAGGTTAGGGCGGGCGGCGGCGAAACGACTACGATAGAGGCTTTGCGCAAAGAATTTGGTGCAGAAAAACCCAAAAACAAGACCAAACCGTGAGGTCGTAATGGCCGATGCATTTCGGGATGACCTCCGGTTTTGGGCCGAGAATGACCGCAAGGTGCTGCTCAAGCTGCTCGACCTAATGGAAGCGATCGTACGTGAACCTTTCAGCGGCATCGGCAAGCCAGAACCTCTAAAACATAAGGCCGGCGGTGCTTGGTCGCGTCGTTTAACACAGGAACACCGCATCGTCTATTCGGTTCGCGATGATCAAATTGAATTTCTGCAGGCGAGGTATCACTACTAACAATGGACGATTTGGATAGATTCACTGAAAATAAAAAAAAGCTTGACAAAGAGTTTGCCAAGGGATTTGACGAAGGCTATGAGAATTTTAAGTTCGGAGCCGTGCTTTGCCTTGCTCGGGAACAGGCGGGTTTCACTAAGGAAGAGATCGCCCGAAAGCTTAGTACAAAAAAATCTGTTGTCTCCCGCATTGAGAATCATTCCGAAGATTTTCGATTCTCCACGATCAGAAAATACGCCAAAGCCCTTGGCAAACAGGTTCATTTGGAGATCAGCTAGGTACTTTAGGCTCGGCCGGGGACGCCGCGGCTGACACAAGAAGATCGGATTTTTTACTTAGCGAACGAGGAAAAGATACGAAGCGCGATAATCTCTTCTAATGAAGAGCGCTTCTAAAAAGGTATAGATCGCAACTTAAAAGGATCGGCACCATTTCTTATAGGGTCTAAGTTGAAATCTCTTGCCAGCATTCCTCTGTTTCCCGCAAGATCATCGGCAATTGCAAGTACCATACGAGGTCGAGACATCGATCTTAAACGGACCGGTATAAACTCTTAATACTGAATCCTCAGTCTTATATCGTAGATTTTTCACACCCGTTTCACTATCCGCGGCTGTAATCGTAACGGTCGCCGTGGTGCCCGAGATTTCAGATTTAATGTTGATGGTAGGTTCGGTAATATCTCTTGCCGCTCGTCCGGTAGCGAAAAATTGAGGTTTTACGATCGTTTCGAAAGTTCCGTTTCCATCACCATCATACCTGAGGTCGCTCACGCCGCCGGGTGTGAATCTTAACCAGGCATTCACGCCTGCCGGTATGCCCAAATCACGAAAATCGAGATAGCGAATGACGAGGGAAGGCGATTTTATTTGTAGGCCCCGATTAATCTTTACCGACATCCATGGTGCCGAAGTGGTCTCGAATTTAATGTCAAATGTAGCATTATTCGCAAACCTTACAATATACGGAAAAACATACTCATCGTCGGAAACAGAGCCATATTCACATTCGACGCCTAGTACCGCGTTATCTACATATGGCGAGATTTTATTGTTGGTGTTTCCTCGAGAGTCGAAAATGTTTATACGCTCGACTCCCATTATCTTAATCTCGTATACCTCAACACTTTGCGCTCTTATTAGTTGAGACTTGGCGACAGTATTTAACAAAATAAGAATGGATAGCAGTAGTGCCGCACGAACTAAATTTCGGATTTTCATAAATCGGGCAGGTTGTGGGAAAGAATGACGGGATTAAAACTTGCCCCTAATTCATTATAAACCACGATTGCGTCAAGATGTTCAAATTTTTACCTCTTTATCTCCGGTTAGTACACTTCCAATCTCGTAACATCCGCCCAGGTGGCTTTTCACCAGATGTTTCTGCTCAAACGAACAAATCACAACCATCCCGACGCCCATGTTATACGTCCTGAACATTTCTTTTTCGTCGACATTGCCGAGCTTCTGCATCAATCCAAAGATCGGTAGCTCCGGCCAGGTGCCGCGGTTTATCTCGACTGACACGCCGTCCGGCAGTATGCGTGGAATGTTTTCGAGGAAGCCGCCGCCGGTGATGTGCGCGAGGCCTTTGATAATGCCTTTGTCGAGCAAGCCTTCGAGAGGGCGAAGGAAGCTTTGATGTGTCGCCAACAAAGCATCACCGACGGTTGATCCTAGTTCATCGATATAAGAATCAGCC
>JAYSON010000415.1:0-4289 GCA_043722725.1 Chloracidobacterium sp. | reverse complement strand
TCCGTAATACCGGTTATCGCGAATGACAACGCCCCCGATTGGTTAAAGCAGGCAGCCCAGATGCGGCCTCCGCAGTACGAGAAAGACGTGCCGGCAGTTGTTCTACACCACGAACAAAAGGTCACCTTAGGCAGCAATGGAAAATTGACGACCGTGGACCGTTACGCGGTCAGAATTCTCACCCGCGAAGGCAAACGCGAGGCCGCCGCGATCGCGTTTTATCTCTCGAAGTTCAGTCAGGTTCACGATATGGAGGCCTGGCTGATAAGTCCTGGTGGTACAACTATCGGTTATGGAAAAAAAGAGACGATCGACAGGATTTCCGACCCGGATGATATTTACGACGAAGGGCGAATTAAGATAATCGACGCCTCCGACAACGCCGATGTCGGATACGTTTTCGGCTATACCGCGACAACGGACGACAGCCCGCTTTTCTATCAGGACGGATGGCGGTTTCAGGACAATCTTCCGACGCTTTTTTCGCGATATTCGTTGACGCTTCCCGACGGGTGGAAAGCTACGAGCATGACCTTCAACCGGTCGGATGTCACGCCGCAGGTTAACGGCACTTCGTACATCTGGGAACTCCGCGACCTGCCGCCGATCACGTACGAACCAATGAGCCCGTCTTTCGCGAACCTTGCCCCGCGAATCGCGATTAACTATTTACCTGCGGCCGGCAACCAGTCCGCCAGCAAGGTTTTTGCCGATTGGCTTGACGTCTCGCGTTGGGGAACCGCGCTTCACGATCCGCAGGTGATTGTGGACGACGAGGTGGCGGCCAAAGCCCGGGACCTTACCGCCGGAGCGAAAACCGAGCTGGAAAAGATCCGGGCGATCGGTACATTCGTTCAGAATATGCAGTACATTTCGATCGATATCGGCGTTGGTTACGGGAACGGAATGAAGCCTCGCCCGTCGAACACGGTTTTGAACCGTGGTTACGGCGACTGTAAAGACAAGGCCAATCTAATGCGGGCGATGCTCAAGTCCTTGAAGATCGAGGCATACCCGATAGCCATCTATTCGGGCGATCCAAATTATGTTCGAAAGGAATGGGCGTCGCCGGGGCAATTCAACCACTGTATTATTGCTATACGTGTTTCGTCAGAGACCATTTCACCGACGATCATCGAGCATCCGAAGCTCGGCCGTCTGCTCATTTTCGATGCGACCGATCAGTTCACGCCGGTCGGCGATCTGCCTGATTATTTGCAAGGCAGCAACGCCCTGCTTATGGCCGGTGAGAATGGCGGACTGATCGAGATGCCGGTGACGCCGCCGGCTTTCAACGCCTGGAACCGCGAAACCGAGATCGACCTCGCCGCCGACGGCAGCATCAAGGGCATGATCCGCGAACGTGTTAGCGGCCAGGAATCGCGGCCGGCGAGAACGTTCTTCCGCTCTGTGTCGAGCAACGATTTTAGTAAGTCGATAGAAGCATGGCTGACGCGCGGAGCGACCGCGGCAAAGCTTGTTAAGCTGTCGCCGAAGGACAGACAATCCGACGCCGCATTTGAAATGGACGTCGAATTTACAGCACCGATGTACGGCCAGTTGATGCAGAACCGGCTGCTTGTATTCAAGCCGACTATCGCAAATCGTACAAATTCGGTCTATCTCACCGAGAAACTGCGAAAACACCCGGTCATTCTGGAGTCAAATTCATTCAATGAAAAGGTAACCTTCATTCTGCCGGCGGGCTTCGTCGTTGACGAAATGCCTGCTCCGGTTAGCTTCGATATGAAATTCGGGAAATACGCAACCACTGTCGAAGAAAAGGGCGGCAAGCTTGTGTTTACCAGATCGCTTACGATGAACCGGACGACCGTTCCGGTGGCTCGCTACGACGAAGTTCGTGACTTTTTTTCGAGGATTCTAAATGCCGAGCAATCGCCGGTGGTACTCATTCGGAAATGATCTTTCGACCGAACCGCGATTGGTGAGGCGGTTTTATTATTTCTCAACGCTCGCCGCTGAAAAGTTTCAGCAGCGCTTTCTCTTCCGGCTCGTATTCGGTCTCGATGCGGCTAATTCGGCGGGAGTTTCGCGGGCGGAATTCGTCCAAAGTAATTCCGGCTTCGTAGCATTTGAGAATCGTCGGGTGAATGTATGAGCCGCGGCAGACTGTCGGCGTATTTCCGAGCTGTTCGGCCACTTTCTTGACTATTTTGACGACATTCTTCTTTAACTGATTTTCATCTTCGGCTTTTCCGATCTTTGCGAGTTCGATTGCGGCAAGAAGCGTGCCGCCCCAAGTCCGAAAGTCTTTTGACGAGAATTCGGGCGATGTTATGTTCTTGATATAGGCATTTATCTCGCCTGGCTTTATCGGCCGGGCCTTCCCTTCTTCGTTAATATAATGAAACAGCCTTCGCGCACCGCCGAGTTCCTTTAATTCCTTCATCACCGCCGCAAGCTCTGTATCAACCAGCACTTTGCGATGCTTGATATGACTTTTGCCGACGAATTCGAAGATCAGTCTGCCCTTTTTTTCTACTGTGAAGTGCTTGTTCTGAAGCGTTGTAATGCCGTAGGTTTTATAATGCCTGGCGCTTTTGTCGGTGCCGACGCGGATGTAAAGCGAGTTGATGAGCCGCATCATTACCGCCAAAACCTTGTCGCGTGGAAATCCTTCGAGAGCGATGTGCTCATTTGTCACCTGACGCAGCTTCGGCAAAAACTCACCGAACTTCTCGATTTTTGAGAATTTCTGCCGTTGGCGTTTTTCGGAGAATTTTTGATTGTATAAATATTGGGCACGTCCCGTCGTATCCATTCCGACGGCCTGGATGCTGCTCCCTGCAAATGGCGATATGCGGACGTGCTTCCACGCGGGCGGAATAACGAGTGCTTTTATTCGGGCAAGATCCGCTTCTCCATTTATTTTTTTGCCTTGGGCATCGACATAAGAAAAGCCTCGCGACATCGCGCCTTTTCGCAGCCACCAATTTGCCCGACGCCCTTTTTCTATTGCGGCTTTCGCTTTCGCTGGTTCAAAAATTGGCCTGGCAATGCTCACACTTTCTATCCTATCAGGATGGATAAAAAAATTCCGTAAAAACTCGGTTATTTGGTAAAAAAAGGGCAAAGTCGCGAAACCTTGCCCTTTTTCCGTTTTGGTGAAGCAACGGCTATTCGCTGACAGGATTACCGTCCGCATCGAGAATGGTAATATCGTAACCGAGTTCTTTAAGGCCCGGTTCGACCACTTTTCTGTCGCCGACAATTACGATCGCCATTTTTGACGGGTCAAGATATTGCTTCGCGACACGATTCACATCGTCAAGCGTGACTGCGTTGATCTTCAATATATAATCGTTGAAATAGCTGCCTGGCAATCCATAAACCACTAGGTTAGACAACTGACCGGATATTCCGCCGACCGTTTCGAATGCCGAGGGATAGCGGCGGATCAGGCTCTGCTTGTTGTAGTCCAGCTCCTTGGCCGTGATCGGAATTGCCCCGCGAATGCCGTTGAGTTCCTTGATAAACTCGATGATCGCTTCCTTGGTAACCGCCGTTTGTATATCGCCGCCGGCACGGAATGGACCCGGGCCGCGGCGATATTGCAATCCGCTGTTTGCACCGTAGGTGTAGCCTTTGTCTTCACGCAGATTCATGCTGATGCGTGAAGTGATAGCACCGCCAAGTATCGAATTCATTATCACGACCGGGAAATAATCAGGATTCATACGGTCTATCCCAATCTGGCCGATTGAAACGACGGACTGTGCCGAATTAGGACGATCAATCAAATAAATTCCGGTCCTATCGAGCTGCTTTGCCGCCGGCAGCGATTTTAACGAGACGTCGCCCGGCTTCCATTCGGCAAATGCAGCCTCGAGTTTCTTTTTCAATTCTGCTTTTTTATACTTGCCGACGACGATCAAAACACCGTTGTTAGGCTTGAACGTGGACTCGTAGTATTTAACCAGATCATTGCGCGTAATTGCCTTCAGCGTAGCTTCGGTATTGTCGCGTCCGTACGGGTGATTGCCGTAAAGCACCTTATTGTAAGCAATGTTGGCGATTGCGTTCGGATTTGCTTTTTGCTGACGCAGACCGACGAGTGAACGCCCGCGGAGGCTCTCCAATTCATTCGCCGGAAACGTCGGGTTCGTGATCACGTCCGCGTAGATCTCAAGAGCTTTGTCAAGATTTTTGGTAAGCGTCTGCATCGTAACGTTTGTCGAATCCCATCCGCCACCCGCGTTTACCGACGCTCCGATCGATTGAAGCTGGTTGGCAATATCGACCGCCGAGCGATTTTTTGTGCCGTCATC
>JAYSON010000414.1:0-3987 GCA_043722725.1 Chloracidobacterium sp. | reverse complement strand
GTAGAAAGCGTAGTAATTTGATACACATGATCTCGAAACCAGTACGGCTCTGTGACTCCCCACCTATCTAACTTACCTAAACACGGGAAATATGATGTTTTTTTTCGGTACAATTATTGCAATACAAATTAGGTATCACCACGTAAATCGGTTTTACAAATGCGATTTGAGTGATTTTCCAAATTACGATCAAAGGGAGTAAATAGTATGGCTAACGAAAAAGATAAGTCTTTACAAAATCCTTCGGCGGAAGGCAAAGTGCCCTCGGCTGATTATAAGTCAGGCCAAAATACCGGCGCGGCATTTGCGCCGAAAAAAGAAGCCTTTAGCGAAGATGGCGGCCAAAATTCAATGAAACTGGTGTCACCATCAGATATCAATAGGAGCCTGCTCGATCAGGCAAAGGACACGGCTGGACAGGCCTATAACTCGGCAGCCGAAAAGGCGACGTCAAAAATTGAAGAGCAAAAAAGTTCTTTATCTAGTGGCTTGGCGAGCGTTGCGGACAGCGTTCGAAAGGTGGGTGAAAATCTCAAGGGTTCTGACTCTGAAGGCGGCATCGCAAAATATACCGCCGAGTATAGCGATGCGGCAGCACAGAAAATCGAACAGGCCGCCAATTACTTCGAACGTAAAGATATCAAAGAGATGTATCGCGATGTCGAGAATTTCGCACGCAGCAATCCTGCGATATTTGTCGGCGGAGCTTTTGCGCTCGGTATTTTAGCGGCGAGATTTCTTAAGAGTTCCAGCCCTAAGCATTTGACGGATGGGGCCGGACAGACCTTCGGTTCGGACCAGTCGGCTAAGGGCGCTTACAGTAACGGCGAAACGAGGTCTGCTACTAATCAACCGATTTATTAGTTCAAGGCAGGAGGCGATAAAATGGCACAACAAATAATGGTAAAAGAAGAACCCAGTTTGGGCGATTTGTTTTCCGAACTCGCTGCCGGGACCGGAACTTTGATTAGGCAGGAAGTTGCGCTTGCAGAGGTAGAGTTGACGGGCAAGGCGGCTGCGGTAGGCAAGAGCGTCGGGTACTTGGTAATTGGCGGCGCGGTTGGGTACGCAGCTTTGCTGGTATTCCTGGCGGCGGCAGTGATTATACTGCACGCTTTGGTTCCGTTATGGGCGTCGGCACTTCTGGTAGCAGTGGTCGTTGGGGTGGCCGCTTATTTTATGATCACGTCGGCGCTTGCTGAATTGAAAAAAACGGACCTCGCGCCTCGCGAAACGGTTGAATCGATCAAGGAGGATGCACAATGGCTGAAAGATCAGGTGAGTTAGAAAATGAAAACAATGTAGATCCGGTGCCTCCGCCGACTGTGGCGGAGAGCGGGCTGTCGCTTGAAGAGCGAAGTAGCAATTACAACGTCAGCGAAGCTCATCAGTTCGGAGCTGCTGCCAGTACGGGTGACGCGAACGAGGAGACGGAACAGATCAAGGTTCAGATTGAAGAAACGCGGTCGAATATGGGTGAAACCATCGACGCTATTCAAGAGAGACTGAGCTTCTCAAACATCTCCGAGAAGGTTTCAGAGCAGGTAAACAATGCGATCGAGACGGCAAAAGACACCGTTTACGACGCTACAATGGGCAAGGCGGTAAATTTTATGAAAAATGCAGGTAACGAAATTTCACATTCATCCATAGTCACGGCGGCGAAAGATAATCCGCTTCCGTTTCTTCTTATTGGCTTGGGAGCCGGACTTTTGGCCTACAACAGCTATGGAAAAAAGCGGAATCGATCTCTATCATTTGACCGGCAGCTTGGAGACAACCGAGCCGGACGTTCGCTCGATTCGAAGCAATCACTCATTAATTCCGCGCAACAGACGGTCAGCGGCGTTAAAGACAGCGTATCGAATGCTGCGGGAGCGGCTTACGAAGGCGTGACCAATGCAGCCAGCAGCACGTATTCCGGAGCTGGCGATCTTGCAAATCGTGCGTACGATAAAGCCGGCGAATTCGGAACTAAAGCGCAGGAAACGTATAGTCAATACCTCGACGAAAAGCCGTGGGCTATCGGCGCGGCTGCCTTAATCGCTGGAGCGGCCGTCGGATTAGCCATTCCATCAACGCGTTATGAAGGCGAGTTAATGGGTGAAGCACGCGTCAACCTCTTGTCAAAGGCACAAGATACGGCCGGCGATCTGGTGGACAAGGCAAAGCAGGTCGCGAGCGAGGCGGGGAAGACGATTAAAGAAGAAGTCGATACCGCCATTCAGTAAGGTTTGAAACTGCAGTATTTGGGAATTTGCGGCGTTCGGAATTTCAGGTCGATATTATATTGACCTGAAATTTCGGGCGTTTTTTATTCAGCAAAAAGCTCTTTCAGTTTGGCAAGCATTTCTTTTTGCGTATTTAAGTCGATCTCACCGATCTTCTTTACCAGCCGCCTGGATTCGACGGTCTTTATTTGATCAAGTACTATCGTGCGTTCGCCGTTTAAGAACTCCGTCGAAACTCGGGTTGGATATTTCAGCCTGGTTGTAGAAAGCGGAGCGACGATAACATTCTCCATATTATCATTCATTTCATCCGGTGAAATGACGACCGCCGGCCGCGTATTTTTCGCGTCTTTTGAAGGCTGTGTATCGAGATTGACGAGATAAACCTCAAAGCGTTTTACCATTGCCACTCCTTCGTTTCAAAGCGGGTAGCCGGGCTTGCATCCAGCGTTTGATCGTCCTCATTGTCGGCAAGGGCTTTAAAAGCCGTATCCCAATCCCCACGCGGTGTCTGCGCGCTTCTGATAAGAAGTCCGTCCGGGTGAACCTCGAGTTCGACTTCACCGGTCAGTTTGGTCTCTTCAAGCATCATCTTCGGAATGCGGATACCCTGCGAATTACCAATCTGAATGATTTGAGCTTTCATAATTACATCGTAATTACTTCAAGACTGGAGCGCAAGCATCCTTGCTTGCACGAACTCATGTGCGTTCGCAACCCTCGGCACAAGAACAGCGTCGCGTTTTACTGACAGGTTAAGATTGCTCCGCAATTTATGCAGGCAGGATGCTTACGGTCCAGTCACGCGATTTTTTCCAGCCCGTTCATATACCGCTGCAAAATTTCCGGCACAACTATCGAACCGTCTTCCTGCTGATAATTCTCAATAACAGCGATCCAAGTTCTTCCAACCGCAAGACCCGAACCATTCAGCGTATGTACAAATTCCGGCTTCCCGCCGTCGCCGCGTCTGAATCGCAGGTTCATCCTTCGTGCCTGAAAATCGCCGCAGTTCGAGCAACTTGAGATTTCGCGATACGTTTTTTGCGAAGGCAGCCAAACTTCGATGTCGTAAGTTTTCTTCGCCCCAAATCCCATATCGCCGGTCGAAAGCACGACCGTTCTAAAGGGCAGCCCGAGAAGCTGCAATATCTGCTCGGCATTCGCCGTCAGCTTTTCATGCTCTTCCTCCGAATTCTCCGGCATCGATAGCTTGACCAACTCGACCTTTTCGAACTGATGCTGCCGAATCAGCCCCCGAGTGTCCCGTCCATAGCTTCCCGCCTCGCTGCGAAAGCACGGCGAGTAAGCCGCGTATGCAATCGGCAGCTCCTTTGCGTCAAGAATCTCCCCGGCGTGATAATTGGTTACCGGCACTTCCGCGGTCGGGATCAGAGCCAGCCCGCGTTCGTCGTTCAGGAAAAATAGGTCGTCCTCAAACTTCGGAAGCTGGTTTGTACCAAACAGCGAATTCCGGTTGACGATAAACGGGGGCAGCGTTTCGGTGTAGCCATGCTCGGTCGTATGAACGTCGAGCATAAAATTGACCAAGGCCCGCTCAAGCTGGG
Organism: Chloracidobacterium sp.; assembly: GCA_043722725.1. GTDB lineage: Bacteria > Acidobacteriota > Blastocatellia > Pyrinomonadales > Pyrinomonadaceae > OLB17. The sequence continues at coordinate 188 of JAYSON010000414.1, read as the reverse complement.
CACCGGCTCCATTTAATATCGCAAAACGCGAACCGGTAATTTTCGTCGCTCTTTCGAGATCGAGAATGCCCAGGGCTTCGCCAAGATCAACGTGGTCCTTCGGCTCGAACGAAAACTCCTTCGGCTCGCCCCACGTCCGAACTTCTACATTCGCCGCTTCATCCTTTCCGACCGGCACATCGTCCGCA
>JAYSON010000413.1:0-4774 GCA_043722725.1 Chloracidobacterium sp. | reverse complement strand
CGCGCGGGGCAATAATCCCAATCGGCATCACACCTACGGGTATCGTTGCCAAAACGTCTCCGGTCGATGCATCGAAAGCGGTCACATCGTTCAACGATTTGTTCGTAACCCAAAGCGTTCCGCTCACGCCTTTTAAACGGGTCTGTGCCGATAAATTGCAGCTAAAGAAAACCAGGTTTGCGATTGCGCCGATCGCAAACGCCGCTAGAAACTTTTTATTTTTACTGTACATAGAGAAACTCCTTATAATTCGAAATACTTTCACCTAACTTCTGGTCTTGGGTTATAATTCGCGCAAAGGGCTTTATATCCACGCGTCGTACCATCAACTTCTTTCAGGTTGAACTCACGTTAGCGGATACGGCGCCGGGTGTCTTAAAAGACCCGTAAAAGTTTTCGAAAAGTTTTGTAAAAGCCGCTTAGTGCCTATGAACAAAGTAGATAGCCAGATTTACGAATTCGCGGATTTCCGGCTGAACAAAGCGGAGCGTCAGTTATTACGCGGCGGCCAGCCCCTTTCCATTACGCCGCGGGCCTTTGATCTGCTTGTTTTTCTGGTCGAACACCATGGCCGCCTTGTTACTAAGAATGAATTGATGGAGAGCGTCTGGGCCGACAGCTTTGTGGAGGAAGCGAATCTTAACGTCAATATCTCCACTCTTCGGAAAGCGCTGGGCCAAAATTCGTTTATAGAAACAGTTCCGAAAAAAGGTTACAGATTTGTGTCCAATGTGCTGGAGGTCAGCGATGACCGAGATGTTTTCGAACGGTTTACGCGGACCCGTGTAGTGGCTGAGCACGAAGAGTCATTTGAATATGATCCCGCGATTGAATATGATCTCGCGACTCAGCCTTCGCCCAGAGCGCGGCTATCGTTTGCTCCAGTGTTGGGCGGTGCGTTGTTGATTGCCATTTTAAGCGCGGCAGCTTTATATCTTTACCAAAGCTCCGCTGTAATCGCTCCCGGAGATATAAAAACACTCGCAGTACTTCCGTTCAAACAGATTAGGGAACCAGGTGGAGATGAGTTTCTCAGCTTGGGTCTGGCAGATACTCTAATTACGCGTCTGAGCAATTTGAACAAAGTTGTGGTACGTCCGATGAGCGCCGTTCAGCAATATAACCGTGACGGACAGAGTGCCGTAGCGGTCGGACGCGAACTTGCGGTGGATTCGGTCCTGGATGGAACGATTCAGCAATCCGGCGACATGCTTCGTGTTAATGTGCAGCTCATTAGCGTTAATGATGGGATCGCTCTCTGGGCCGGGAAATTTGATGAAAAGGCTGGAGACATCTTCACACTTCAAGATTCGATCTCGGAGCAGGTCGCCAATCTACTGTCAAAAAATTTGAGCGCCGAGGAAAAACGCCTTCTAACTAAAAGCTATACAACGAACGCGGAAGCATATCAGTCCTACGTCAAGGGCCGGTTCGTCCTGGAAAAAAAGACCGTTGACGAAGCACACCTGGCTATCCGCCATTTTCAAGACGCGGTCGAGAAAGATCCGAATTACGCGCTTGCATACACCGGACTGGCCGATGCGTATTTCACCATCGCGGATGCCGACGACAAAATGTCTTACAGCGAAACGATGGCAAAATGTCGGATCGCGGCAATGAAATCGCTCGAACTGGACGAAAGCCTTGCGGAATCGCATTTGTCTCTTGCACTTGTGCTTTTCTATCACGATTGGGATTGGCAAAACGCCGAGCGGGAGTTCAATCGAGCAATTGAGATCAATCCAAATTACACGCCGGCACACCATGAGTTCTCCCATTATCTGATGAAAACGGGTCGGACCGACGAATCATTGAAGGAAAGCCAAAGAGCCTTGGAGCTTGAGCCTCTTTCCGTAAAGATGAACGTTCATCTAGCCTGGCACTATTTATACGCGCGACAGTACGACGAAGCGATCGCCCAGGGCCGAAAAACTCTTGAAATGTCGCCGAATTATATCCGGGCACATCATTTTATCGGCCTCGCTTTACTCAAACAACAAAAATATGACGAGGCCATCAGAGAATTGGAAACCACGTATTCTCTGCGCGGTGAAGGTACTGAGGGCGTTGGAAGCTTAGGACACGCTTATGGTGCTGCAGGCAGAAAAACCGCGGCGCTGAAAATCCTGGATAAATTGGGGGAAAAATCGAAACACGGTTATGTGTCGCCCTATGACATGGCGGTTGTTTACACCGGCCTCGGCGACACAGATCAAGCTTTTGATTGGCTGGAAAAGGCCTATCAGGAACGCAACAGCGGAATGCCTATGCTTACAGTGGATCCGTTGGTTGATACCCTCCGCGGCGACCAAAGATTCTCTGACCTTGTACGCCGCATCGGACTAGCGGAATAGTTTTCACATCGAGGTCAAAAAATGTTAAAAAATCGCCCCAGACCAAGTTCATAGATTTTGCGGAAATTCAGAAAGTGTCCAGTATCCGCCTCGAAAATATACCAGCGGATCACCGTCGTTTAACAAAACTTTTTCGACCTCTCCGATGAAGATGGTATGATCGCCGCCATCGGAAACCTGTTTTAATCGGCATTCCAGACTTGCAACGACGCCGGTGATAACCGGGATGTCGGCAATTCCGGGTATGAACGGAATCCCGTCAAACTTGTTCGTTAGCTGTGAGGCAAATTGTTCGGACAAACCAGGCTGCACGGAACTTAAAATATTGACCACGAAGAACTTGGATGCTTCGAGGGCATCGTGGCTGCCGGCGGATTTTTCGATACAAACCAATATCAGCGGCGGTTCGAGCGATAGAGAGCAAAACGCAGAGACCGTGATGCCGTGAAAAACTCCGTCCACGTCCTTTGTTGTGACAACGGTAACGCCGCTGGGAAAGCGTGACAAAGCCGCGCGAAATTCGTCATTGCTGATCGCCATAAGCTTAATGAAATTTACATTATCGAATAGTAATTCGCAAAAAGCACTCAGATGCTGTCCCTGGAAACGATGCGCTTTTGAAATGTGAATCCCGATAAACGATAATTCTCCAATAATGAATGATTTACAATTGTTCATTGCCGAGTCGATTCGGATCGTCGATGAATCGCTCGACAAACTAATACCTGAAGCCGGCGTTGAACCGCAGCTCCTTCACGAGGCGATTCGCTGGAGCCTTTTCGCCGGCGGAAAGCGATTTCGGCCCGCACTGGTATTCGCCGTCGGCCGGACGTTCGGGTCTGCTACCGAAAAATTATTACGAACAGCTTCGGCGGTTGAGATGATCCACACGTATTCGCTTATCCACGACGATCTTCCGTCGATGGATAACGACGACCTGCGCCGCGGACGTGAAACGTGCCATAAGAAATTTGGCGAAGCAACGGCGATTCTAGCGGGTGACGTGCTGGAAACACTGGCGTTCCAGGCCGTCGCCGAAGACCAATCATTGACGGCGGAAATGCGGATAAATTTGGTTGCCGAGCTGGCACGGGCTGCGGGAACGCCTTTCGGAATGGTTGCAGGCCAGCATCTTGATCTCGAAGCCGAAGGCAAACAAATCTCGATCGAGGCCATCAATCAAATCCACCGGCTTAAAACAGGCGCCCTGATTGCGGCATGCGGGAAAGCCGGCGTGATCATCAGTGGTGGAACCGATGTAGAAGTGGTTGCGATTTCGAATTATGCATCCAGGCTGGGCCTGCTGTTTCAGATAACTGACGATCTTTTGGATGTTACGCAGACAACGGAATCACTTGGTAAAACCGCCCGTAAGGATATTGCCGCGAATAAAGCAACCTATCCCAGCATCTATGGAATTGAAGAAACCGCTGAACGTGCCAAAGTGCTTTTTGCACAAACCATAGCATGTCTCGATCCACTCGACCGACCGGTAAAGATTCTTGTCGACATCACCCGTATGATCCTTGACAGGCGATCGTGAGGTGCCAAAGCCTTTCCCCTTGTATTCCTTTGTGATCTTCGCGATCTTTGCGTGAAATCTCTTACAAGACACGAAATTTTCACGCAAAGCTCGCAGAGGACGCAAAGGAAGATAAGTAGACAGGAAGGTGAAATAAGCACAAACTGAAGCTGATACCCAAAACGCCATTCCCCTTGACAGCCGCACAGTAATTTTCGTAGGATACCTGTTCGCTCTGCTGACCAGAGCGGCGATATTTCTTTGACAATCGGTCGGGTAGACGAATTGTAGTTAAACCATTGCTATTAGGTTTTGGGCACGTACGTCAATTGGTAGACAGCCTCCCTTACAAGGAGGAAGTTAGGGGTTCGAGTCCCTTCGTGCCCACCAAGAATTAGTCGAGAGTCGATACTCATGAGTTATAAGCCGGAAGCCGAAGTTTCTGCTCAAGACTTTTGACGCCAGACTCGTATTGCGGAGTCGTAGTTCAGTTGGTTAGAACGCCAGCCTGTCACGTTGGAGGTCGCGGGTTCGAGTCCCGTCGGCTCCGCCATTAAAATTCAAGACCGTCGAAACAACAGTTTCGACGGTCTTTTATCTGCTAAATTCACGTCAAACACTGAATCCGATCACCACTATTAAACGAACACACACCTAGGAAATAACTTCGCATTTACGAATCATCCGTTTTTTTTAGCGGATGTAACTTGAATTGCGGATTTCCTGTTTTACGAATCCAATCTTTGGGAGACTGATAATGTATCAAAAATTTGCAATGTTTTTAGCGGTTACGGCTTCTGCCGTGACATTGATCGGATGCGGTTCACCCGCAACAAACACTTCGAATAATGCCAATACAATGCGCAGTAATGCGAACTCAATGATGAGCAGCAATTCG
>JAYSON010000412.1:0-13053 GCA_043722725.1 Chloracidobacterium sp. | reverse complement strand
GACGACAAGCGTGTCGGCCGAACTCGCTCCGCATGGCATCAGGGTCAACATTGTTTGCCCGGGCTTTGTAGATACACCGATGCATCATCGGATCCGCGGCATCATCGGTGACGAGATCTTCGACGATGGTATGGTGCCGCAGGTTCACGTCCGACGAGTAGGTAAGCCGGAGGAAATAGCCTCGGCGATCTTGTTTCTTTGTTCAGACGAAGCAAGTTATATAACCGGCACTACCCTGACGCCCGATGGCGGGTTTACGATGACTGTATGAGGTACCAGAAAAAGGAACGCAGAGAGAGCTCATGCGGAAACAGACATGAATATTAAGCATTTCCTATTTCCATTCGGCGTATTGATATTTTGCGTTGCGGTTGGCCCGTTGGCGGCGGCAGCGCAGGGTTCCGGCGAGTTGAGTGTTCTCAGCAGCAACCTTGCCCGTCCTGCAATATCGGAATTAATTCCGCTGTTCGAGAAGACCTACAAAATAAAAGTGAGGGTTGAGTATGCGAATAATCCAATAATTAAGCAGCAAATAGAAGCGGGAGCTAAGTTCGATGTAGTGATCATCGCGCCACAAATGCTGATAGAGCTTTCCAAAGCCGGCTTTGTTGACAAAAACTCCGTTGTGGATCTAGCGAAAGTCGGCATGGCCCTGGTATCGAAGGAGGGTTCATCTGCTGTAGATATTGGCAGCTTGGAATCGTTCAAAAAGGTACTGCTCTCCGCAAAATCCATCGCTTATACGGCGGACGGACATAGTGGATCGGTGTTCCTTAGCACGCTTGAAAAAATGGGTCTTGCCGAAACAATGAAGCCGAAGCTCGTACCCGTTGTTGGTCGATTCTCCACTTTGGCAGTGGCCGAGGGCACTGCGCAATACACCGCATTCCCAGGAGTTGGTCTCGGTCCGGGTGTTCAAATGGCTGGCATGTTCCCTGAGGAAATTCAAACCTACATCGGCGTTTCGGCCGCCGCCAGTTCATATACGGCTGCACAGACCGCAGCGCACACGTTCCTGAATTATCTTCGGTCCCACTCGGCAACGGCGGTGTTCAGGGCGGTGGGTTTTACGACTTTGGCCGCCGGAGAGGCTGGCGTTCCGGTAGAAAAGGAACCGATGCATCGGCTGAAATTCGAAAATGAATTTGTCCGCCTATTTGATGTTCTGGTACCGGTCGGCAAAGCTACGGAGTATCACACTCACCTTTACGATGGCGTCAGTGTGCGGGTGAGCAATGGGCAGATCATTGACGAGGCGGTCGGCGGCGAAAAGGTCGCTTTCGAGATCAAGTACGCGGATGCCACATTTGGCGAGCGTCTCTCACCTCTAACGCACCGGGTCGTCAATAGCGGCAAGAGCGATTTCCGTAATATTTTCATTGAGATATTGCCTTTCAAGAACGCCGCCTCAGAAACCAACATTCCTATCCTCTCAGACGGACACACAATCCTAATCGACAATAAACGGGTGCGAATAAATCGCCTCACCCTGAAACCGGGCGAATCTTCAAAACTCCATAAACATACAGTGCGCGGCCTGGGGATCGTTCTTTACGACTCAAAGATCGAGATAACTTCCGCCGGCGGTCCGTCGCGGATACTGGAACCAAAGGCAGGTGACTTTGTCTGGCAGGAGGCCGGCACGACCCATTTGATAAAGAACATCGGCTCAAGGGTTTTCAAAGCTATCGATCTTGAATTGAAGCAAGAATGAACTCAGCGATGGCCGGGCTCACCTCAAACTGCAGTAATTATCGAAGCCGGTATGTCTCCCCTTACGCCATCGCCATAGTCTGTGCCGGTATGAACGATAAGAATCAGGTATTTAAGTGGCTGGAGCGTGCCTGCGACGACCGTGAATTTGGAATAACGCAATTAAAGGTCGAGGGCGTCTTTGATGATCTTCGCTCCGACCCGAGGCTCTAAGATCTGCTCGAACGCGTGAATCTGCCGGAATAGAACTTTATGAAACGATGCCCTGAATGCAGGCGGGATTATTACGAAAGAACATACCACCAGGCAAGAACGTCGGGAATTACGAGATCGTTTCTGCGATCGGCGCGGGCGGAATGGACGACTTTTACCCGCCGAGCGACCCTAAGATAGCCTGCGACCAGACACGATAGCATAGTCCCCAGATCAGGACTAAGATTCTCGCGGAGTCACTTGGATCGGCGGGTTACGGAAGGCGTGCAAACACTTTTCAGGTAAGATTCTAGTATGCGACCCTTCGGTTATATTCGCGGTCAAGCAAATAAAGGAGCTTAAAAGCATCGAACCATTGCGACGAGAAGAGGAATTCGTTTTCTTGAACAAGAGGAACCGACCCGGCGAGTTTAACGTGCCAGACCTATTTCGGAAGTGGGATGAAAATTATGTGCCGTAACAGGCTAAAATGGGAAACGGACACCGCGATGGTGCCCGTAACTTATTGATTAGATTGGCTCCGCAGGTAAGACTCGAACTTACAACCCTTCGGTTAACAGCCGAATGCTCTGCCATTGAGCTACTGCGGAACAGTTCGCCCGAAGACGAACCTAAAGATTAGAAATTTCCACCTTGCTTGTCAAGCGCTGTCTGGAACCTTTCAATGCCACCGCAACTCGTTTAGAATTGTGAGCAAATAGCACATTGGAGGCTCCTTTTGCCCGTAATAACTCCTTCTCTTTTATACGACTACATACAGTGCCCGCATCGCGTGTGGCGTGATGTTCACGGCCCGAAGGACGAATTCGAGGAGGGCGGCAACCCGTTTTTGAAATTACTGTGGGAACGCGGCGTTCAGCATGAGGCGGACATAATTGAGAATTGCGGTTTCGAGTTTGTCGATTGCAGCAAGGGCAGCGAAGCCGAACGCATCGCGAAGACCAAAGATGCACTCGCTAACCGGGCTGCCTATATCTATCAAGGCGTACTTGCTCACGGCGACCTATTCGGAATCCCCGATCTATTACATTTTGTCGACGGTGAGTACCTTCCAATCGAGCTCAAATCCGGCTCGGCCACCGAAGGCAGCGACGATTCGGGCAAAGAAGGCAAGTTGAAAAAGGAATATGCCGTACAGCTAGCGCTTTACTGCGATATTCTTAACCGCCGGGGCCTTAATAATTCACGGAAAGCCTTTATTATAGATACAACAGGAGAACAGTTCAGTTATTCTCTAAATGATCCAAAAACCATACGTCCGCTGGAGACTTACTGGGAGTTTTACGAACGCATCCGGTCTGAAGTAGCTTCGCTGCTCGCTAACGAGAAGCAAAATGATCCCGCTATGTGCAGCTCGTGCAGCGATTGCGGCTGGTACAATTCGTGCAAAAAATGGTGTGCCGAATCGGACGACTTAACGCAGCTTGTAGATTTCGGACGAACAAAAAGAGACATATTTAAACAAGACCTTGGTTTTGCGGATGTAGTAAGTCTTTTGAGTGTCGATTCAGCAGAAGTGATGCGGCGAAAAAAAGAACTTAAGAAAACAGGAGTCTCTTTCCTGCGCAATATAACCGACAAGACCATTGAGACCGCACAGCGGCGGGGACGGCTTCTAAAGGAAAACGGCGAGCCGTTGATGCACAGCAAGTTCGAGTTTCCTGAGGCTTCAACCGAGCTGTTCTTCGATATTGAAACCGACCCTACCCAAGACTTCGTTTACCTTCACGGCTTTTGGATTCGGAGCAAGGAAGCGAGTGAATTCAAGCATTTCACTGTTCGAAAGCCTGGCCCCGAAGCAGAAATGCAAAAGTGGATGGAAGTATTGGATTTTGTACGCTCTTTCAATCCGAGCGAGACGGCGGTTTATTATTATTCAAGCTTCGAGAAAACAAGTTACCGAAGATTGCAGAAAAAATATCCTGAGGCAGTTAGCTTGGAAGAACTGGACTCTCTTTTCGCTCGTCCGAATGTAATCGATCTCTACACCGATATTATCAGAAGCAGGACTGACTGGCCCTTGGGGAGTTACAGCATAAAATCGATCGCGACGTCCAGATTCATTGGATTCAAATGGCGGGACGAAACGCCATCGGGTGCTCTTTCCATCCAATGGTATAATGACTTTATAAACACGGGCGATGAAGACATTCTGCAGCGAATTCTTGAATACAACGAAGACGACTGCAAAGCGACGATGGCCGTAAAGGACTATCTAAAAAAGCGGATGGACACGATGTGAAGCTATGGCAAAAGCGGAACTGAAAACGAAACTGAACGAAGCAACTGTCGAAGATTTTCTGAACAATGTTGCTGATGAGCAGCAGCGGGCGGACAGCTTCAAGGTTCTCGAATTGTTCAAACTCATCACCGGCGAAGAGCCGAAAATGTGGGGCCCTGCGATTGTCGGCTTTGGCCATCGCGTGCTGAAATCCGGCCGCGGGTTCGGTAAGTTGGAACATGAAAAACAATTCGCGGGAAGATTTCCCGATATTTATTTAACTTTCGCAGACGATTCAAAACAGGAACTTCTCGCAGACATTACTTTCACCCATGGAAAAGAAAGCACAAATAACTGCATAACTGTTTTTGAGGAAAGTTTGGCCACCTGCGATTTCGCCCTTTCGAATTCCCAGCGTACATAAATAACGCTTGCGAGGAATTATTCTGCACCACGAACTGATAATTATTCTTGATTTTGGGTCGCAGTACACGCAGCTAATTGCGCGGCGTGTGCGGGAGCAGGGTGTTTATTGCGAGATACATCCGTTTCATCTTTCGGCGGACGAGATCGCGGCGAAGCGGCCGAAGGGAGTGATACTTTCGGGCGGGCCTTCGAGCGTCGCGGACGCAGATGCTCCGCGCGTCGCGGCGGATTTTTACGAAAAGGTCAAAGCGCCGATACTTGGTATTTGTTACGGAATGCAGCTTGTCGCGGTTGATCTGGGAGGTGCGAGCGAACCTGCGGCGCGGCGGGAATACGGCCATGCGCAGTTGAAGGTGCTGAGCGGCAAGACGGCATTATTCAACGAACTGCCATTCGAACTCGATATATGGATGAGCCACGGCGACCACGTTACGCGGTTGCCCGACGGCTTTCAGACGACGGCGACGACCGGCGATGTCGTCACGGCGATCGAGAACGAAGAACGACGCATTTACTGTGTGCAGTTTCACCCCGAGGTTTCACATACCCCGCTGGGTAAGGAGATTCTCCGCAATTTCCTAGTCAACATATGCGGCTGCAAAGGCGATTGGACGCCGTCGCAGTTCATCAAGGAAGAGATCGAGAAGATACGTGCAATTGTCGGCCCGACAGACAATGTAGTTTGCGGCCTGTCGGGCGGTGTCGATTCGACCGTCGCGGCGGTGCTTGTACATGAAGCGATCGGTATGCGGCAAACCTGCATTTTCGTTAACAACGGATTGCTGCGTGCCAACGAATTCGAGGACACGCTCAAACTCTACAAAGACCACCTGCACCTGAACGTCCGAGGTGTCGATGCGGCTGCCGAATTCTACGCCGCGCTAAAAGATGTGACTGACCCGGAGCTAAAACGCAAGGCGATCGGGCGCACGTTTATTGAGATCTTCGACGCCGAGGCACAAAGGATCGGAAATGTGCGATGGCTTGTCCAGGGCACACTTTACCCCGACGTGATCGAATCGGTAAGCTTGCGCGGTTCGTCCGTCACAATAAAATCGCACCACAATGTCGGTGGGCTGCCGGAAAAGATGAATCTGAAACTCATTGAGCCGCTTCGAGAGCTTTTCAAAGACGAGGTTCGCTTGATCGGCAAAGATCTCGGAATTCCCGATGAGATTCTCCAAAGGCATCCGTTTCCCGGTCCCGGACTCGGCGTCCGCATTCTGGGCGACATCACACCCGAAAAGGTCGAACTGCTGCAAAAGGCCGACCGCATCTTTATAGAAGAGCTGCATAACTTCGTAATCTATAAGGACGTTTGGCAGGCCTTCGCCGTGCTGCTGCCGATCCAATCGGTCGGCGTAATGGGCGATTTTCGCACCTACGAAAAAACCGTCGCATTACGCGCCGTGACCTCCACCGACGGCATGACCGCCGATTGGGCCAGGCTCCCGCACGATTTTCTAGCTGCCGTTTCGTCCCGCATAACCAGCGAAGTCCGAGGTGTAAATCGCGTAGTTTACGATATCTCGTCAAAACCGCCTAGCACGATCGAGTGGGAGTAGTTCTGAGTTTTCAGTTTGGAGTTCCGTCTTCAGGTGGCTTCGTTGTGAGGAAAGCCTGCTGAAGGAGGGACTGGAAACCTGGATCTTCTGAAACAATTCGCGTCCTTTTGTAGTAACATTCCTAAAACTATTTAGGATTATTCTATGCACCATTTACGACGTTCGTTTCCCGGGACTCTGATCCTGATACTTCTATTCTTCGTCCAGGCGATGCAAGCCCAAAAGGGCAACTTCGACATCACATACTCGGTTGCCCTTTCAGATCCCGTAACACAACAGTTTCATATCACAACCGATATAAAAAACATCAATCAACCGAAGCTCGACCTTGCTTTACCGACATGGACGCCAGGTTGGTACACGGTCGAGAATTACGGCAAGAATCTTCTGCGGTTCAACATTACGGACGGCAGCGGGAAACGCCTGCCGATTACAATGTCGCGAAAACAGACGTGGAATGTAGATACGAAAGGAATCAGGCAAATACGCGTCGAGTACGACTACCAGGCGACGGTTTTGGGGCTGAACCAGGCAAAGATCACCAAGGACTGGGCGTTTTTCACCGGCATCGAACTTTTTCTCGAACCGATCGGCCATCGCAATACGCCGAGCACGGTCAAGTTCCAGATACCGTCCGGTTGGAAACTGATCTCCGCACTTAGCGACACGTCCGACCCTTTTGTTTACAAGGCGGCCGATTACGATACACTCGTCGATGCACCGACGCAGATGGGCAATTTTGACGTGACGAAGTCGGAGGCCGGCGGCAAGCCGTATTACTTTGTCGCGACACCCGCGGGAACATTCAACACGGAAAAATCAAAACGCTTTACGGAAATGCTCACCAAGGTCGCGACGGCTGAGGGCTCGATCTTCGGCGGCCATCCTTACGAAAAATATATTGCGTTCTATTTCTTCACGCCACCCGAATCGAATGCCAGCGGAGCGCTCGAACACCTGAATTCGTTTGTTTCGTTCGCACCGCCCGGAGCGGTCGCAACGCCGGAACAACTTATCGGCACCGCCGCACACGAATATTTCCATCTTTGGAACGTAAAACGCATAAGGCCCGCCGAAATGTGGCCTTACGATTATTCGCGTGAGAATGAAACGCCGCTGCTTTGGGTTTCGGAAGGATTTACAAATTACTACGGCGTGGTCGGAACGTATCGGGCCGGAATCACAACGCAGCAGGCATTTTTACAGCGTGCCGCCGATGCAGCCGCCGGAGTAGAGAACACTGAGGCGCGCAAATACATATCGCCAGCAAATGCATCAGTTTCGACTTGGGTTGGATACGATTCGCCGGTTGCGTTCGGGATTTCTTATTACACGCAGGGTCAGAATCTGGCGGCGTTGCTCGACCTTTCGATTCGGCGGGACACGGACGGGCGCTCGAGCCTGGATGATGTGATGCGGGCTCTTTACAGCGATTTTTACATGCGCGGCCGAGGCTTTGCGACCGACGATATGATCAGCGTAATAAACCGCATTACCAAGAAGGATTATCGCGACTTTTACCGGCGTTATGTCTTCGATGTCGAGGTGCCCGATTACGATCGCATCTTCGGCTACGCCGGATATAAAATTGAACGCAAACCCGAGCAGTCGCCGGAATTTGGTTTTAACGTTCGCAATCGAAACGGCGGCTTGATGGTCAATGGGGTAGATTCGAATTCGCCTGCGTCGCGGGCTGGACTACAGGTGGGCGACGTGATCGTGAAGATAAACGGCGATTTGCCGCAGAATGCTCCACTCGGCACATTTGCAGGGAAAACGATCCAACTTACGGTAAACCGTGGCGGCTCCGATACCGAAATGCCGATGGTGGTCGGCTCGCGGGATTTCACGGCGTACTCGCTTGTCGACGCAGGCCAGTTGACCGATCAGCAAAAACGCATTCGCGCAGGTTGGCTAAAACGATAAAATTGCAATTCGTTTAGAGGCGGGTTTGCCCGCCCTCCTTATGGACAAGAACGCCAATCCTATAGTCGAGTTTCGCCATGTCCGCTACGAGATCGGGGGCGCGCGGATCCTCAACGATTTGAATTTTTCGATCAACGTGGGCGAGATTCTCATCCTGCTCGGCGAATCCGGCTGCGGCAAGACAACGTCGCTCAAACTTATTAACGGACTTATCGTTCCGACCGCCGGCGATGTCCTTGTCGAAGGCACGGCGACGACCGATTGGGACCTGATCAAATTGCGGCGGCGCATCGGTTATGTCTTGCAGGACGGCGGGTTGTTTCCGCATTTTACCGTAAAAGAGAATGTCGCCCTCACGCTGGGACTTGCGAATTGGGAAAAAGAAAAAACCTCAAACCGCGCTCTAGAAATGCTCGGACTTGTCGGCCTGAATGCCGATAAATTTGCCAACCGTTTTCCGCACGAACTCTCCGGCGGACAGCGCCAACGCGTCGGAGTCGCCCGTGCCCTTGCCGCCGATCCCGACCTGCTGCTGCTCGATGAACCATTCGGAGCTCTCGATGCTATCACCCGGACAAATCTTCAAAAGGAGTTTGCGAAATTGGTCCGCGAACTTGGCAAAACCGCCGTTTTCGTTACGCATGACCTGCACGAAGCTATGATCTTGGGAACGCGGATCGCTCTGATGGATAAAGGGAAAATCGTCCTGATAGAAACGCCGGAGAACTTCGTCAAATCTGAATTGCCTCTCGCCCGAGCTTACCTCGACACGGTTTTGGTGCCAGCATAATATTGATCCGATCATTGACAATACTAACGCGGGACGTTAGTATTGATCGTGTGCCGATCAGATCATTTAAATGCATTGATATCGATCGACTTTTTAACGGAAGACGGATTAAACGTTTCGTCAATTTCGAGGCAGTGGCGATGCGTCAACTCGCAATGCTGAATCGGGCCGAAAGATTGGACGATCTGCGAGTCCCGCCGGGCAACCGGCTTGAAATGCTAAAGGGCAACCGTGCAGGACAATACAGTATTCGTATTAATGAGCAATATCGGGTGTGCTTTGTATGGACGGCGGATGGACCGATGGAAGTCGAGATCGTTGACTATCAGTAAAGAAAAAAATTATGCGTAAGGTTCGCTACCCGCACCCGGGCGAAATTTTGCTCGAAGAATTCTTAAAGCCGATGGGTATCACACAGTATCGCTTAGCCAAAGAGATCGGAGTGCCGCAACGACGAATCGGCGAGATCGTTGCGGGCATGAGAAGCGTAACCGCAGACACCGGCCTTCGCTTTTCACGGTTCTTCGGCATGTCGGAAAACTTTTGGATCGGCCTGCAATTAGATTACGATGCAGCCTTGGTAAGAGATTCGCTTGCCAAAACTCTGGCAAAGATCAAACCGTGGATACCGGCCGATTCTCCCCGTCGAACGACAGCGCGATAATCGATTTTTACTTTCACCTCTTATGAATCAAAAGCAGCAGAACAGACGCGAGTTTCTAAAGACGGGGGCCGCCGGATTGGCCACGATTGCGTTGTTTAGAAACGTTAAGGGCGAGATCGCGGGTTTTGCTGATGGCGATCCATTCCCGGAGCTAGTCGAGGTAACGATAAGCGAGCTTCAGGCGAAGATGAAGTCTGGCCAACTAACCTCGCGGCGCCTGGTGGAAATGTATCTCGAAAGGATAAAGCAGGTCGATTCAAAAACCCGGTCTGTTCTCGAGATAAACCCGGACGCGCTTGGGATTGCCGATCAAATGGACAAGGAGCGAAAGAAAGGCAAGATGCGCGGCCCTCTGCACGGCATTCCGATTTTGATAAAAGACAACATCGATACGGCCGACAAGATGCACACGACGGCAGGTTCGCTCGCCCTCGTTGATGCTCCGACGCCGAAGCAGGACGCATTCGTAGCGCAGAAATTGCGCAAGGCGGGAGCGGTTATTATCGGCAAAACAAATCTGAGCGAATGGGCAAATTTCCGGGGAAATAAATCGATCAGCGGCTGGTCGGGACGAGGGCTGCAGACAAACAATCCGTATTTTCTCGACCAGAATCCCTGCGGTTCAAGCTCCGGTTCGGGGGTCTCCGTCTCGGCGAATCTGGCGGCCGCGGCCGTCGGTACCGAAACGAACGGCTCGATAATTTGTCCCGCGCTGACCAATGGTGTCGTCGGTATCAAGCCGACTCTCGGTCTAATATCCAGAAGCGGCATCATTCCCATCGCACATACACAGGACACGGCCGGTCCGATGGCAAGAACCGTTGCGGATGCCGCCATTATGCTCGGTGCAATGGCAGGCCGCGATAAGCTGGATCCAGCTACCGCCGAAGCCGACAAGAAAGCGGCAAAAGACTACACCAAATTCCTCGACGCGGACGGTTTACGCGGAGCGCGTCTCGGCCTGGTGATGCAGTACACCACACGGCCGGAGCTTAAGAGTTACTATCAACCGTTCATCGACACCTTGCGTTCCGCCGGAGCAACGTTAGTTGACGTTACCTTTGCTCCCGATTACAGCAAGATCGCGACCGAAAGGACAGACGTGCTGCTATATGAATTTAAGACCGATCTGAACAAGTATCTCGCTGCGAGAGGCTCAAAATATAAGACTCTCGAGGAGTTGATTAAATTCAACGACGAGAACAAAGAGAAAGAGCTGCCCCTTTTTGGACAGGAGCTTTTTGTGCAGGCTCAAGCCAAGGGTGATCTTTCCGATAAGGCATATACGGACGGTCTTGCAAAGATCAAAAAGGCGACACGTGAAGACGGAATTGACGCCGTTCTCGCCAAAGATAAACTCGACGCGATAGTCGCGCCCACAAGCGGAGCAACATGGTCGATAGCCGCCGTGGCCGGGTACCCGTACATCACCGTTCCCGTCGGCCTTCGCGAGAACGCCGCCACCGGCATGGCCTTCTTCGGCCGAGCATTTAGCGAACCGCTTCTGATCAAATACGCATACGCCTTCGAACAAAAAACAAAAGGCCGGGTGACGCCGCGGTTTCTGCCGACCTATCCTAAGAAGTGAGTCTTTGCCGGGCGTCAGATATGGTTCGTCATAAGTCGGATGCAGCCATTCGGTTTTTTTCGTTGTATTTGGTGGCGAAAACTTTCTGCTACAATTGAATCCGGCGTCACAGATTTGAGCATGTTCCAGTTGTTCCACCTAGTTCCAGTTGTTCCAGCACAGGGACGGTAGAACGTCGAACGCGAACAGGGCAGATGTTAAATTTCATTGATTTCCTAAAACAAAACTGGCCCGAACTGCTCACTCTCACCCGCGAGCATATTTTTCTCGTCTTTATTTCAACCGGTTTTGCGATTCTGATCGGTGTACCGCTTGGAATTTTGCTTACTCGCGTGAAGTCACTGCAAACACCTATACTTGGGTTTGCAAACATTATGCAAACGGTGCCAAGCCTGGCCCTTTTTGGTTTGCTCATCCCGATCCCGTTTATCGGCGGCATCGGTGCAAAAACGGCGGTTATCGCCCTTGCGCTTTATGCCTTGCTGCCCGTAATTCGCAATACGGTGACAGGAATTTTAGGCATCGATCCAAAGGTTCGCGAAGCGGCTACGGCGATGGGAATGACCACCGGGCAAATATTGAGAATGGTCGAGCTGCCGCTTGCGATGCCGGTTATTCTGACGGGAATTCGCGTCGCTGTCGTTATCTCGGTTGGCGTGGCGACCGTTGCCGCCGCTGTCGGAGCGGGCGGTCTTGGAACTTACATTTTTCGCGGCCTGCGGCAAAACGATAACAATCTGCTTCTCGCCGGTGCAATCGCTTCGGCATTGCTTGCCCTGCTGTGCGATTTCGCATTGGGACAAATTGAAAAGTCATATGCGATCGGTGAGCGCGTAAATGCAGGCAGACGCAAGATCATTGGATTTGCGGTTGCCACGATACTCGCCGCAGTAGTCGGAATTAGTTTTATCTCAAATCGACAGCATTCGGATACAAACCCGCTTAGCGTCGATGGCCGAAAGATCGTGGTCGGGTCGAAGGACTTTACAGAATCGGTGATCCTGGCCGAAATTCTCGCGCAGATGCTTGAGAAACAAGGCATTGCGGTCGAGCGTCGGTTCGAGCTTGGCGGTAACATTCCGCATGAATCTCTGCTGTCCGGGCAAATCGACGTTTATCCCGAATACACCGGCACCGCATACACAGCCATCCTCAAAAAGCCGCCAATCACCGATCCACAGGCGGTTTACGACCAGACAAAAGCGGAATATGCCGCAAAATTTGATCTCGCGGTTAGTCCGCCGCTCGGATTTGCGAACGATTTTGCGATACTCGTCCGCGGCGATGTCGCCCGCAAAAATAATCTGAAAACGATCTCCGACGCAGTGCCGCTCGCCAAAAACTGGCAAGCCGGATTCGGCCAGGATTTTATGTCGCGTGCCGACGGCTACCCGGGTTTTTCGAAAGCTTACGGTTTCAATTTCGCAAAAAAGCCGCGTGAAATGGACCTCTCTCTAACTTATCGAGCCCTCCAATCCGGCGAACTCGACATCATCGCCGGCAACTCGACCGACGGACTCCTCTCCGCCCTTGATCTGTTTCAATTGGCGGACGACAAACGCCACTTCCCGCCGTACCAAGCCGTTTTTATTGCCCGGCAGGACGCAACTGCGGCCTTAGCCAACGTATTTGAAAAGTTAGACAACGCAATCTCGACCGAAGAAATGCGGAAGCTGAATTATGAGGTGGATGGAAACAAACGGAAACCCAAGGATGTTGCGTCGAACTGGCTAAAACACTATTACCTTGCATCTTTTCCGTAAATGTTGTATTCTAATCACTTGATAATTCCGTATCTCATTCACCGACGGTAAACTCGCCACTATGTTGGGGCGAAATGGAGAGGAGCGAGAGACGGTTCGTTTATAACTGTTAGAAGCAGCTCAATTGATTTTGAGCGCTCGAGCGCTGTTCCTTCCTTGCAACCGTTACACTGAAGATCACTCC
>JAYSON010000411.1:0-2907 GCA_043722725.1 Chloracidobacterium sp. | reverse complement strand
ACTGGTACGCCCGTCCGCTGTAGGTCCTGGTGGAGCATCGGGACGACGCAGACGGGGAAATCGCCTGCGATGCCGCCGCCTATCTGGAAAAAACCGATGGTTGAATCGTCATTGGCGTTTTCCGTGTACCAATCGGCAAGCATCATCATGTACTCAATGCCGGTGCGGACGGTGTGCACATTCTTGATGTCGCCTGTGATGACGTGGCCGGCAAACATATTGCCCATTGTCGAATCTTCCCAGCCCGGCACGACCATCGGCAGATTTTTCTCCATCGCGGCGTACATCCATGAATCTTTTAGGTCGATCTGGTAATACTCCTCCAACGCACCGCTTCGCAGCACTTGATACATAAATTCGTGCGGGAAATAGTTCTCGCCCGCCGCGTCGGCCTTTGTCCAGACATCGACCATTGCCTTTTCCAGCCGCCGCATAGCTTCATGTTCCGGGATACACGTGTCCGTCACGCGGTTCATATGCCGGTCAAGCAGATCCTGCTCGTCCTGCGGCGTCAGGTCCCGATAATGCGGCACACGTTCGTAAAAATCATGCGCGACGAGGTTGAACAAGTCTTCCTCAAGGTTCGCTCCCGTACACGAAATGATCTGCACCTTATCCTGCCTGATCATCTCCGCCAGGCTCAGCCCCAACTCCGCCGTCGACATCGCACCGGCCAGCGTGATCATCATCTTTCCGCCGCCGTCGAGATGCCGTTTGTAACCCTCGGCCGCGTCGATCAACGCCGCGGCATTAAAATGCCGGTAATGATGCTTGATAAAATCAGTGATCTGGTTGTTCATCGTTACTGAAATTTAAAGCAAAAACGGCCGCCATTCAAATTAGGCAGGCCGTTAAAAAAGATTTTGCCCGCGAACTACGCGAAAAGACGCGAATAAGAAATTTCTTTCATTCGCGTAATTCGCGGGCAAATATCTTAAAATGCTTCGTTAAAGCTCACATCACCCGCAACCGCGACCTGATAGGCCGATACGCGGCGTTCGAAGAAGTTGGCTAGTTCCTGGACGTCTTGCAGGTCCATGAATGAGAACGGGTTCTTCGCTCCGTAAACCTTTTGCAGGCCAAGCATCGCCAGACGCTGGTCCGCGATGAACTCAAGATACTGCCGCATGTCGGCGACCGACAGGCCGGCCACGCCGCCGCTCAAGATGTCGTCGGCAAACTGCATCTCGCACTCGACCGCTTCGTCCAGCATTTCAACTATCTGCCGCGTCAGGTCGTGGTCGAACAGTTCCGGCTCTTCGTTCCTGACCTGGTTGACGACTTCCAGAGCAAAGCTCATGTGCGCGGATTCGTCACGAAAAACCCAGTTCGTTCCCGCAGCCAGCCCGTGCAGCAAACCCTTTGAACGCAGGAAATAAACGTACGCAAACGCCGCAAAAAAGAACAGCCCTTCGATGCACGCCGCGAAGCATATCAAATTAAGTAAAAATTTCCGCCGGTCTTCCGTCGTTTGCAGTGAATCGAGGTCCTGGATGGTGTCGATCCACTTCATGCAAAACTCGCCTTTCTTGCGTATCGACGGAATATTCTCGATCGCCGCAAACGCCTGCTCACGTTCGTAGTGGTCCGGAATATAAGTATCAAGCAGCGTCAAATAAAACTGCACATGCACCGCTTCTTCGTAAAGCTGCCGCGAGAGATACATCCGCGCTTCGGGCGAATTGATGTGTTTGTAAAGATTTAGAACAAGGTTATTCGAAACGATCGAATCGCCCGTAGCAAAAAACGCGACCAAGCGATTGATCATATGACGCTCGGGACCCGTCATTTTATTGCGGAGGTCCGAAACATCGGTAGAAAAATCGACTTCCTCGACCGTCCATGTATTCTTGATCGAATTTTTATACATTTCATAAAAATCCGGGTATTTCATCGGTCGAAGGGTTAAGTTGAATCCTGGGTCTAGAAGCATAAATCCTTTTTATAAATAAAGTTTATAGCCAAACGCCCGTATGAGTCGAAGGCCATAATGTAGTTGCCAGTGGAAGAAAATCCACAGCTTTTCTGCGCAATGGTTTCCACCGTAGTCGATTGTTGTTTCCAGTAATTCTCAC
Source organism: Chloracidobacterium sp. (assembly GCA_043722725.1). Taxonomy (GTDB): domain Bacteria; phylum Acidobacteriota; class Blastocatellia; order Pyrinomonadales; family Pyrinomonadaceae; genus OLB17. The sequence goes on along the minus strand of JAYSON010000411.1, from coordinate 832 downwards.
CTTAATTGAGGCGACCGGAATTAGTTCCCTTCCGCGAAGCTTGTAAAGGTCCAGTTTTGAAGACCACCAACCGATCTTACAGGAAACATCCAGCGGCCGTACCAGACGTGAGCTCTCTAACTGCCCGACAATGTCGCCCTCACGGTTCGCCAGATTCAGTTGAACAAAAACCGTCTCTTCCGAATTAACATCCCCTTCGTTTGTCCATGAGCGGACTAACAATTGTCGTGTCGCTTCAATTGCCTTTTTTCGACTGCGAACTAAATAAGCGACTGCCCCCGCAATTGTCGCAAGAATCGCGGAGCCGTATGCCGTTGCCTCGAGTAGATCTTTTGTATTGTCTATACCGACTATCATGGCGCCAACGTTACTGACAGGCCTCACAGGCTTCCGGATTCTCCAGCGAGCATGCCATCGCTTCGTCATCAGAATAGGCCCTTACATCTGGCTCATCTGCGACAATATCCGCCTTCTTATAGTCGGCGGTCACTTGAGCAATCCGCGTCGCGGGCCGCGAACGCAAATAATACGTTGTCTTCAGGCCTTTTTCCCACGCGTACATGTACATTGACGAAAGCTTGCCGATATTTGGGCTTTCCATAAACAGGTTTAGTGAAGCGCTTTGGTCGATGAAGGCACCGCGCATCGCCATCATGTCGATCAGTGAACGCATCGGAATTTCCCAGGCCGTTCGGTAAATTTCTTTCAGCTCGGCAGGAAACTCTTCGATCTCGGCTATCGAGCCTTCGCTCAATTTGATTTTGTTGCGGATCGCATCGGTCCACAGCCCCAGTGCTTTTAGCTCTTTGACGAGATATTTGTTGATCTGGAC
>JAYSON010000410.1:0-18494 GCA_043722725.1 Chloracidobacterium sp. | reverse complement strand
GGCATGACCGCAACGCCGGTTTCGAATCCGGAGAGGCCAAGGGCGAGTTTCGGAAAAACGAGCAGTGAAAGCCCGATGACCACAAAGATGCCGCTGTAGCCACCCGATGTTTTCGTACTCCAGATCGCTGTTTGCCAGTCATTTAACAGTTCAGGATGGGTTAACGCCTCGTGAATGCCAACCCCAATCGTAATCACATTCAGCAGAAGATAAACCGCAACAAGAATGACGGCAATGCCGATCGCCTCACCAAAGCCTTTTAGAAACACAGCTCCGAGAAGGGCAACCAAAACAAGCGTTACAATTACCGGATGATCGAGAATGGGCAGGGTACTTTTAACAAACGGATTCTCCAAAACGTGAGCAGTGGCATCTGCAGCCGACAACGTAATTGTTATCACAAAATCCGTTGCCACAAATCCCAACAAAACCAGTACGAAAAGCTTTCCCTTCCAACGCGATAGAAGAGCTTCGAGCATCGCGATCGAGCCTTCGCCGTGAGGGCTTTCTTTCGCAACCCTGCTGTATATCGGAAGCGCTCCGAATAGCGTTAGCAAGACCAGGAAAAAGGTGGCGATCGGCGACAGAACGCCCGCCGCAAGGAACGCAATTCCAGGCTGGTAACCGAGCGTAGAGAAGTAATCCACGCCGGTGAGGCACATCACCTTCCACCATGAGTGTGTAGGATGCTTGCCATCGGGCTCATAAGGGCCTTCGACTTCCGAAACTCCCTGATACAACCACGCCGAGAACCATCCACGTTCTTTGTTGGGCATAAATGAAATAAAAATGGCCGAGTCCGCAAGGCATTGCGTCGGCGGCCGGTGTTGATTATACCAGTTCCAAATGGCTTGTCTTCCATGTGCCTGCGAGATTAGCTGTCGGGCTTGAACATGAAAGTGTTCCGCAAATGCTTCGCCCCTAAAATTGGTTCCCCCGCGTCGTTCAATACCGAGCGACTTCGGCAATAATTGTCAAAGACAAAAATATACGCCTGACACAACAGAATTTCAAGCGCAACCAGCCCGTGCGAACGAAGTGGCGCCCCAACTAAAGCCTGAAATGTCGGATCTCCGACACTTCAACTTCTTTATTAAGCAAGGTCATGCAAATCGTTATTCGAATTGCTGTTTGTTGTCTTATGACAAATTGCTCATAACATGTTTTTGAGCGCGTGAATTCCGGACGCGGGTGCGGCGGAACGTGCTATTGGTGCGTTTATTGTGGCATCTTAGGGCGTGTATTTTACCGTCCGGTGCGTTTTTGACAGGAACGTTAATAAACGCACTTCACTGCCTTGCATATCATTCGATAAGTAAGGCAGATTTAGCACCGACCGCGCATTCTGACTAGCACGTAAAGTGCCGAAACGCAGAGCAAATATAACCGTTCAAGAAGGAGTCTCGCGTGCGGTATCGTCTTCGGGCCGTGCCGCCACTCCGAGTCCGTATCGGAAGACGAGTTCGCCGCCGAGCCAGCCCGACACGCCGAGAATTAATACTCCGATCACCGACAGGGCCAGCGGAACGCTCGAGTTGGAACCGACTAACTGAGAACCGCCGTCAGTGCGCAAGTAAAGATTAAGTATGAATAAGACGAGCGCCGCCACGTTAAAGCCGGCATGCATCACCCCGACGCGAAACGCTTTCGTGTCCTTCACACCGAGCAAATCGATCAAGCCGATGGCAGCGGCCAGAGCCGCCCCGACAATGCCGCCCGCAATACAGTAAACCGCAACCGTCTTCCACGCAGGGTTTCCTCGCCACATAAAGATAATGTCGGCGACCATTGCAAACACCCACAAGCCAATGGGAATCGAGACCAGCATCGGGTGAATTGGGTGACCGGCAATATTTGCAGAAGCTTTCATAAATACCTCTTTAGATTTCTCAGTTCTTGGATAACACAACTTATACTCCGATTTCTTTGAAAGTCAAAACCGAGCCGAATGTAATATCCGCACCCATGCTTGCAGTGAATTCACGGCGAAACTACATTTTTGTATTGTTAGACTTGGTAAGATGTCGCTGAGTTAAGCGGGCAAAAATATAGGGCGACGTCTCCCACTCCGTCGCCCAATTGGTCACAAGTCCTCACCCCTCGTGACCGGGTGTTCACCGGGGAGGTGAACAACTCCGATTATGCATAATGCAACGTAATTTGCAAACTACTTTTTGGGGGTTAATTGTCGTCGAGGACGAAATTACTGTATGGGTTCAAAAAGGTTCGAACGGCGATGCCGCCGACGATCGCGCTGCGTCCGCCATCGGGAGAATCAACAAAAACGCTATATTCACCGACAGGCGTTTTCGAATCCGAACTCATTTCGAAGCTTATGACGGAGAACTCTTCGCCGAAATCTTGTGTAGTAATGGAATTGGGGATAAGGGACAAATGGGGCGAACTGAAACTGATCGAACTGCTCTTGGCGGACAAGTTTCTTCCACCGATATATATTGTGTAGCTCTTTCCGGCGTTAACGGGAATTACCGATCCCGATATCTGACCGTTAAATCCAATATATTTGACGTCAACATCGTCCGGTCCGGAACTTAAACGTTTGCTCACGAAAGCAGTCTCGCCCGCTTCGACGGTGACGTTTCCGAACTCTTGGGCCGGTATTGCGTTTCTGGCACGCGCTTTTCGCTGCGAGTAAAGCGTATACTCGCCGGAAGGCAGTCCGCTTAGTTGCAGTGCACCTTCCGAACTGGTGGCGGCCTGTGCGAAGACCTTGCCTGTTTTGGAGTCTTCGATCCACACATCGAGGTTCGCCGCGAAACGTCCGTCCGGTGTTAGAACTTTTGCCGTGATCGAGCCGCAGCAATCCGTATCCGATTCCGGGGGTCCATATTTTGCACGGATCGTTGTCCGGTCGATCTCGGCCAACGTGCGCAGGCTGAATCCCTGAAGGCCGAAAATCCCGTTTTTTGCAAAATTTTCGTACATTGTCGAACCCCTCATAGGCGAATGCGCTAGCCCTAAGAGATGTCCGATCTCATGTGTTAATGTCGATTGCAGGTCAAAGGTTCCGAAGGTTCCGTCGGTCGAAAACTGCTGGTACGGGTTCAAAACGATGTCCGCTTCCGTAATCTTGCCTCTTCCATCAAAAAAGACCCTAGTTGTGGCGGCCACATCTTCCGGGTTTTTAACAAAGAGAAGTGCATTTTCCGCGGTTTGAGCAACGGTTATCAAGCTGACACCATCTCCGGCCATTCCCTGCGGGCTGACATTCTGTTTATCCGAAAAAGTCTCTTTAAATTCAATCCCGGCAGCTTTTTCCCACGTCAGCAAACTTCGACGCACTGCACCTAGGACATCGCTTCCTGATTTAATGTTCGATGATTGTCTTAGAAGCGAAGCTGAGACGGCTATCGGGATTGATTTGGCTCGCCAGCGAAAAGTCGGCTCGGGCCGTTCGCTTCCGCTGACCATCGCGTCACCCATAGCTACGGCAACCTGACCGGCGACAAGTAAGAAGACCAATAAGACCTTTAGCGAATAAAACATTTATGTGGGGCTAATCCGTCTGGCGGCCAAAACTATCCAAACCCTCCGTTCCAACTGATTCCAGATCGGCGAAAGCAACTACCAAAAGCAAAATAACGAGCGCAACTGTTGCAATTACATAAAGCGCTGCGATCTGTTCCAGATAAATAAGCGTTCCAATACCAACCGTGACGATCGCGAGCCAAAATAGGGCAACCATTCGACGGCTAAATTTCTTCTGTTGATTTTTCATATTTAATTCCAATGGGAAAGCATAACAGTATAATACTGTCTATTGAAACAAATTTCCGCGTTTTGGACAATTAATTAGTGTCCTGATGCGTGTTGAAAAATCTCGGTGCTCCTTTGTGCAACGCTAATGATCTTTGTGTTCACCAAAAATAGGCCTATCCCATAGGTCACTAAGCGAAGCTCACAAAGACAGCTCAAATATTTTATCGCCAACAAAAATTAGGACAGTGCCGACAATAATATTATGTCCGTTTATCGATGTGTCGCCTCTTCCCTAGTCTGTTTCGAATAATACCGAAACGGCGAATTCACGGAAACAAACAGAACTGCTGTGGAAATAAGAGCAATTGGAATTACGATGCGCATTACCATCCTATTGTTGTTTAATCGACAATACGCAGAGGCAATTTCGACAAACGGTCGTTCGCGGCCGATTTTGATTCGATAAAAGGCGGCAGTTTTCTCGGCCCTCGGCCTTTTTGTTCGACCTCGACGACATCGAATGCCTGCAGCACCGGATCATCGGCCGCTTTTGCCAAAATTTGCCGCAAGTTTGCATCGATTACCCGGCGGTCTTTGCCGTCGCGGCGAAAGATACGGACCTTATCTTCCAAACCTTCCTTTGCGATGCCGCCGGCCATTGCGATCGCTCGGGAAAGCGTAGTTTCAACCCGCAAAGATATTTGCTTCGGCACATTTACACCACCGATCAAATAAACCGGTGCCGCTTCGACAACCGTAACTATATCGCCGCTCAAAATCTGCGGATTAGCACTGGCCGATCCCGCAAGCAGATCCGAGATCCTGATCGCAATATTCTGAGAAGGCCTTTCGCGAGATTTGTCGGCTGAGCCGTCCGACGGGGCTTGTTTTTGCGGTTCGCAGTTGAGGCTTTGAGGACGGAATATGCGAATTTGGCCGCTGGATTTGTCAGTGATGCCTCCGGACATGATAAGAAGCTCGTTAAGAAGCACACGGCGGCGTATCTGAAATCGTTGAGGAAATTTTACGGCTCCGTCCAAAAAAGCAACGGCCCGGTTCGAATGGTCGAGTATCTTGACGATGACTTTCGGATCTCGAAGTGATGCACGGTATTCCTTTTCAATAGCCTCGGCAAGATCGCCTTCGCTTCGGCAAAGGCCGTAGATCTGATTCTGAATCTTATCAAAGCCTTCTAGAAAGCCTTCCGGAGTCAATGTTCCCCGCCAATCGTATTCGAAGCTGCCGACAACATCGACATCTATCAGATCGCCAAAACGGATCAGATTTGTATCTGTTTGGGTTTGTTCGTTGGGAACGACGGCCTGTGAGTGGATCGAAGGAACCAGAAGTAAAGCGAATAGCGCGTAAAGCATCAAAAACCTCAAGCTTAAGTCTTTCACCTTATTTCTTTGGATGGTGCAAATGGTTGTTCATTAAGTCCGGGCTACTGCGCAATTAACCGGTGCAGCGATTTAATCCGACTCGGTCTCGATCTGTTTTCGAGGCTTTCGTCGATTTTTGGATTTCGAAGTTCCCGGAACCGCGAATCCCTTGAACTCAAGATTACAACTGTCGCAAAGAAGGTTATACCTAAAGATTATCTTCGACCAGAGCGGCGTAGGACGATATCCGCGGCGAATACGCATACTGCGACATTTAGGGCATTTCTGCGAAATCATTGTTTAAATCTTCCCCTTGTGCGTGTCAGCGGAAGCCTTCGATACTACATTATCGTACGCCGCTTCGTCCCTACCGGTTCTAGCTTCGTTTCTGTAACTCCTTAATTCTACTGATCTCTGCGTCGATCTTTTCAGCGATCATCTCTAATTCCGCATTTTGGGAGTCAAAACGTTTAAGATCGAACCGAGCGTCTTTATAGTGACTGATGGCGCGTTTATGATTGCCCTTGAAAAACGCCCGTTCAGCCTTTTCTATCGAATTCGAGACCCGGATCGAAGTCAGAAAATCCTGAAGGACTCCTTGAGAATCGACCAAACTCGACTCATGAGGATATGATTTCAAAGCGTGATCGACAACGCCCAAGGCTTTTTGGGCCGTATCAAGCTTCTCGGATATTTTATCACGCGTCTTAGCTTCCTGGGTAAGCGAGCGTGTCTCGATCTCGGCCCACTGAAGCGTATGATAACGGTGATGGCCGCTTGCCAGGCCGCTGCCTTTGCGTATCGCCGGAATTCGCGGCGAACCAACGCGGGCATTTGCTAACTCATTCGCTGCAACAGTTAAGTATTCCTCGCACAGATTAATAACTTCTTTATGAGCCTCGGGAAACTTACCGAGAACTTTTGCCGCTTCCGATTTTTTTCGTATTTCACGCAGGATAATCTCATTTCTTTCGAGTGTAAGTTTGCCTGAATCACGATTATCGTTCTTGCGGACTGCGATCTGCCGAACACTTTTGTCGAGCCGCTGAGCCGTCAAAAAGCGTTCGCGGGCATTTCGCAGTAAGACTTCCCTTGTGAAAACCGCTATGCAAAAGCATAGGCTCGATGCGACAGCAGCGATCACCAACGGAACATCGTCGATGCCGTCGTACAAAATTCCCCACACCACGAAAAAAAGGGCGGCCGATGCGGCCAAAGCGAACAGGTAGTAATTAGACGCCGGAAGCCAAAACGGCGACCTTTGTTTAGTGATTCCTTGACGGAATTGATGCATTGAGCCCGAGTTATTTGCCCTTTGAAACATTCTTGATATCGCTTAAGTGATTTGTGGGATTGCACTATAAACGAACTTCATAGTGAATATTTTGCGGAAATTTGTCAAACATTAAGTATTCTAACAATGCTCGCTGTCGCGACGGCCTTCTGTGCATTTAACCTTTGACAATCAAATTATCCAATATCATCTGCTATACTTTAGCTCGGTGAGTGACGGAAAACGCAAAAAGGACGAACGCCCGATCTTCGATTCAATTCGGAAGCCGACGGCTCCGCCTTCGCGTACTTTTGGCGAGGAAAAACCGGACGAAATAGCCCATCCATCTCGGCGTAAAGTAAAGCATAAAAAGAAAACTGACCCACGAAATCCAGATGGCGATCTTCAATAAAAAGAACCAGAAAGAACCGCTCGCTTCCGTAAACGTATGGGCCAGGCCGGAGATGTCCGTGACATTCAAAGCGGAAATAATGCCCGGCAAAACACGTGAGGAAAGAACTTTTCGGATCAAGAGTGTGCGTGCAAACGGCCGCGTGATATTACACGATTTCACGGGCGAACACAGGGAAGGTGCGTTTGAGCGGCTAAACTTTTTGCGTGATTCCGTTAAATAAAATCACCATTCATACACCCTGCCAACCTCCAGAATATTGAGATTCCGAATATTCAGATCACCGATTTGCCTGATTGTGTCATCGCGATAGGCGGGTTTTATGTTCACAACATATGTAGGGCAATCTTCACGGCTTAGTTTACAAAGTTCTTTTGCCAATCCGGATGGCGTCAGGTGATGAGATATGACGGCAAGCTCACCCAACTCGTTCGGGAAGGCACATTCTATCAAAACGGCGGAGATCTCCTTTGTTATGTTCACGATCTCCCAGAATTGATCCGTCGCGGCCGTATCGCCCGTTAGGGCGATCGTCGTCCTACCGTCGGAAACAACGAATCCAGAACTCGGAACTTTGTGATTTACGCCGACCGGCAGCACCGAAAGGTGCGCGACTTCGAATTTAACGCGGGGCTCAATCACGTGGTATTCCAGCACCGGGTTACCTTGGTTCGTCAGCTCCGAAAAGCGGGGATAAACACTCCAATTAAAGATATCCCGCTCAAGAATGTAAACAACCTCGGCGGAAGCATGTATACGCACAGGCTCGGTCAAAGTAGCGAAAAGATCGTCTATGAATAGCGGCAGTCCGGCAATGTGATCGAGGTGCGCGTGGCTTATTACGATGTCGCGAACACGCTGTTTCTGTCGGGAGCTGCTCGCCATTGCCAAACTTCCCGCGTCGAAAGCAACCGAGTCATCCACAACAAAGCATGTTAGATGCTGCCCCTTAGAAGCGGTTCCGTTTTCCTCAAATGTACTTGGCAGCAGTTGCAGTTTCACCGTTTTCGTTCCTGATTAGAAGATTTAATCGGGCTTACCTGGCACACGTTTGGCCCCGTCCACCGTCGATTTCATATGTCGCCCCTGTTACCCAGGACGCTTTTTCCGAGGCCAGAAACATTATCAATTCCGCAACTTCCTCCGGAGTGCCGGCCCGCCCGAGCGGATGAGTGTTTTTAGCGTTCTCGACAAATTTTGCATAATTTTCCTCGCTCATTCCGCCTCGTTTATGAAGATTGGTGATGACAACTCCCGGATTTACGGCATTTACTCGAACTCCTTTCGCCGCCAACTCAAGGGCCGAACACCGCGTCAATTGATCGGTCGCGGCTTTCGAAACGCAATATGCGAGCACGCCTGGGAACGCACGCGTACCCGTAACGCTTGAAACATTAACAATATTGCCCTTCGATTTGACGAGAAACGGAACACATTTTTGCATCAAATAGAACATTGATCGAAGATTAACGTTCATCATCTTGTCCCAATCGGCCAGCGTCGTGTCCTCGATCGAACCGGTTTTGATAATACCGGCCGAGTTTACGAGTATATCTATCCGCCCAAAATGCTCGATAGTTTCGGTCACGAGACGGTCAACCTGAGATGTCTCGGTGATATCGGCAAGGTGAGTTTTTACCGATCCATCTGCTTGACGCGCGTCATCGCGCAGAACGCCGAGATCGCTTTGATTTCTTCCAACGGCGACAACATGCGCACCATTCTGCGCGAAAAGCAGCGATGCCGCTCGGCCTACGCCGCTGCTTGCGCCGGTAATTACGGCAACTTTTTCCTTCATTTTTTCCAATCGAGTGAATCTATTTTGGAAAGTAGGATAACAGTCGGGACAGAGTTCTGCCAACTATTGAGAGTTAAGAAGTGCCGAATGGAAACGAAAAAGGCAGCTCAGTTTGAAGCCGCCTACTGGAAATTGATTATTATTGAGTAAAAAAGCGTGTTCCGACCAGAAATGCGGCCTGGGTTATATCGTACGGTCTATAATTCGCTGGTCTGCGGTTTAGCAACCAGAAACTTTTCGATCGCGGCCTTTGTCTCATCGCGCTTGCGTGATTGAAAGTCGCTGACCCAATTTGTCACAGTCGAAACGGCCTCTCTCGCGGCTTGTCGCTTCGATTTATATTCGGGCTTGATTGGCCGCTGCTCCGTCGTCGAAACGTCGTTTCGCTTGATAACTTTAATTTTATGTCTATCTGTCATTTTGCATTCCTCCTTATTAGGAATAATCTGGGGCTTCTACCGGAATTGCTAAGCACCCGTTACCCTTAAATGTATAAGCAATTAGTGTGCCGTACAGTTGACGTATGTTCCAACCGTGTTTTGCGTAACTTCGATATGAATGTTTACCTGACTGGTTATGAATACCGAACGCACCCTAAAAAAATCCCAGAAATATGAATTATTCCGCGTTCTGAATGTAAATACGATCAATCTGCCCGATTGTTCCGCAAATTTGTTCAAAATGAATGAATGCAGAACGATTTAGAATTTTCTCAGGAATATCAAAGAAATTTCGCTTCGTTAGTATTTCATTCGCTGACGTTACAGCATTGGACGCAATAATTCGATAAAAAGCCGTAAGAAATTAACATCCTTGTAATTCCTTTCGAGAGAATGCCAATTCGTGCACATTCTCTTGACACCGGCACCGTTTCGTTGCAATTTATCAATACACACACCGGCTCTTAAATTTGCAAAAGAAATAATAGAGGAAAATAATGACAAAACAGCTTCTTGATATCACCGCGGTGATATGCCTGTTGGTTTGTACGATTTTAGGACAGGAACGATCCATGGCTTTCATTAACGCGAGGATCATTCCGATTAGCGGGCAACCAATCGAGCAAGGAATTCTGCTCGTTCAAAACGGCAAGATAATTGCGGTGGGCGACGCCCGCACGGTGAAGCTTTCGGCTGATGTTCAAACTGTCGATATGACCGGAAAGGTCATAATGCCTGGCCTGGTCGATTCTCACAGCCACGTTGGCGGCGGTTCGGGTGCTGACGGTTCGAGCCCGATCCAGCCCGATGTCAGGCTGCTCGACGGCATAAATGCCCGTTCGGCCAGTTTGCAGCGTGCACAAGCTGGTGGAATTACGACCGTTAATGTAATGCCGGGCTCCGGGCATTTAGACAGCGGCCAAACGCTTTACCTAAAGCTGCGGGATAACGCTGTCAAGATCGACGATCTGCTTATCTTCGACGCTGCCGGTAAATATGCGGGCGGAATTAAGTTTGCAAATGGGACTAATCCGATCCGGGCGGGCGGTGGAGCATTTCCCGGCACTCGCGCGAAATCCGCCGCTTTAGTTCGCGATCAGTTTATCAAGGCCGCGGAATATCGGGACAAAATTCGGAAAGCCGGAAATGACGCTTCGAAACTTCCGGCGCGTGATTTGGCGATGGAGGCTCTTGTTGAGGTGCTTGACGGTAAACGCGTCGTTCATTTTCACACCCATCGTCACGATGACATTCTGACCGCTTTGAGACTGCAAAAAGAATTTGGCTTCAAGCTCGTTCTGCAACACGTGTCGGAGGCCTGGAAAGTGGCGGATGAAATTGCGAAAGCCAAAGTCCCGGCCTCGATAATTATGATCGATTCGCCGGGCGGAAAGCTGGAATCTACAGATATCAGATTTGAGAATGGGGCCGCTTTAGAAAAGGCCGGGGCGTTGGTCGGCTTCCATACCGACGACGGTATTACCGATTCACGCTGGTTTTTGCGATCGGCAGGACTTGCTGTTCGAGCAGGCATGTCGCGCGAAAAGGCCCTTTACGGAATGACGATGGCAAATGCGATCATGCTCAATCTCGAATCACGCGTCGGTTCGCTCGAAACCGGAAAGGATGCCGATTTTATTGTGCTTTCGGGCGATCCGCTGAGTGTCTACACGCACGTTCTTCAAACCTGGGTCGAAGGGAAAAAGGTGTTTGACCTTTCCGATCCGAAAGACTATTTGATTGCCGTCGGCGGTAACGGGGCCGGAGCCGACGGTGACATGCACATCGATTGCTTTGACGGCGACATCGGAGGTGGAAATTAATGAGAAACGGACCTTCTATCACAGAGGCACAGAGACGCAGAGATTTTGACAACGTGCTTTCCAACATCGGGTTTCGACGATTTTTATTCATAACTCTGTGCCTCTGTGCCTCTGTGGTCATTTTCCACGGTGTCACTCATGCTCAAATTGCAGTCAAGGGCGAGACGGTCTGGACAATGGCCGGTGAACCTATAGCGAACGGCATCGTGCTCATAAAGAACGGTAAGATCGAGGCTGTCGGCCCCGCATCGAGCGTTAATATCCCTTCAAATTACAGGATCATTTCGGCAAAGGTCGTCACGCCCGGGTTGATCGACGCACATAGTGTGATCGGCCTGAACGGTTATCTGAATCAGCCGCACGATCAGATGGCGCTTGACGGCAGCAACACCATTCAGCCGGAGCTCCGGGCGATCGATGCCTATAATGCCGAGGAAAAGTTGATCGAATGGGTACGCAGTTTTGGCGTTACGACAATTCATACAGGCCATCAGCCATCGGCCCTGATCTCAGGACAAACGATGATCGCGAAGACGACCGGAAAGAACGTTGACGAAGCAACGATCGTTCCGTCCGCTATGATCGCGGTCACGCTCGGAGAAGGCGGGCTTGCCGGTGTAGGAAAATCGCCGGGCACTCGCGCCAAACAGATCGCTATGCTGCGGGCGGAGTTAATCAAGGCATTAGAGAACTCCAAAAAGGCGGACGCGCCGAAAGATCTAAAGTCGGAGATTATGGTAAAGGTCATCAAACGTGAGATTCCGCTGCTCATTTCAGCCAATAAAGCTCAGGACATCATGTCCGCGTTACGGCTGGCAAAAGAGTTTAGTATCCGCATCGTGCTGGATGGCGTTTCCGAAGCACACATGCTTATTAACGAGATAAAAGCGTCCGGCTTCCCCGTAATCGTTCATCCGACAATGGCACGGGCTGGAGGCGATACCGAAAGCCTTTCGCTTACAACTGCTTCTAAACTGAAGGCAGCGGGTATTCCGGTTGCCTTACAAAGCGGCTACGAAGGTTATGTGCCGAAAACGCGTGTCGTGCTTTTTGAAGCGGCAATGGCAGCCGCGAACGGACTTAGCAAAAGCGACGCTCTCGCGTTGATCACGATAGACGCCGCAAAGATTCTCGGCATCGACAAACGCATCGGTTCGCTCGAAAAAGGCAAGGACGCGGACGTCGCGATGTACGACGGTGACCCGTTCGAATTCACATCGCATTGCACAGGAACCATAATCAACGGAGCTGTCGTCAGCGAAGTCACTAGGTAAAAAACATATGCTCGCAAGTATTTTTCTTCCATTCCTTCTGTTATTTCAAACCCCCGGCCTAACACCGCGTCCGGTTGAGACACCTAAACCGGCGGAGAGCGTCCAACAAAAAGACGAGGCCCCAGTGGTGACCAAGCATTCGCTCCGCGTTGGCTCGCGAACGCTTAATTACAATGTAACAACGGGATTTATGCCTATAAAGAACGCCGTATCGGGCGACACCGAAGCGCGAATCTTCTATATGGCATATACGATGGGTAACCCGCCCGCGGGCCGTCCACTGATATTTTCGTTCAACGGCGGGCCAGGCTCGGCTTCGGTGTGGCTGCATCTTGGGGCGTTGGGGCCAAAACGGGTGAAAATGCTCGACGATGGCTTGATGCCGCCGCCGCCGTACGAGCTTGTCGATAACGATCAAACGTGGCTGACCGAAACCGATATGGTTTTTATCGATCCGGTCGGCACCGGTTATTCACGTGCGGCAAAACCGGAGCTGGCAAGCAAATTCTTCGGCGTAAATGGCGATATCGATTCGATAGGCGAGTTTATCCGAATGTATCTCGGACGATCCGAACGCTGGTCTTCGCCGTTGTTTCTAGTCGGCGAAAGCTACGGGACGACTCGTGCCGCCGGATTGTCGAACTATCTTTTTGAAAAAGGCATAGGGCTTAACGGCATCCTGCTAATCTCTACGGTAATGAATTTTCAGACCATCCGATTTGCCGATAACAACGACCTGCCGCTCGTGCTGATCCTACCCTCGTACGCGGCGACCGCGTGGTATCACAAACGGCTTTCTACTCAACTACAGGCGAAATCGGTCGAGCAAGTAACTCAGGAAGCTCGTAGTTTTGCCGCTAACGAGTATATGCCAGCGATGCTGCGGATCGACAGCCTCTCGGCGGCGGAACGCAATGCCCTCGCTGAGAAATTCAGCTCGCTTACGGGTTTGAGCCGTGATTTTGTCGAGCGGAACAATTTCCGCGTCGAGCTGGGCGAATTCAATAAAGAATTGCTCAGGAGTGACCGCCGCACGACGGGCCGTTTGGACAGCCGGTTCAAGGGCATCGACCGCGATGCAGCAAGCGACGGCCCGGATATGGACCCGAGCATGTCGGCGATCCGCACGCCTTACACGGCGGCTTTTAACACGTACGTTCGCGGTGACCTCGGTTTCAAATCAGACCTGGAATACTTCATTCTCGGCGGCGGAGTGACCTCGCCCTGGAACTGGAACGTCAACAACAGCTATGCGGACACAAGCATTCCGCTGAAGGACGCAATGGCCAAAAATCCATATATGAAAATATTCGTAGCCGCCGGGTATTACGACCTGGCAACGCCGTTTTATGCGGCCGAATATACGGTGTCGGCGATGAATCTCGACCCGCAGCTGCGGCGAAATATCTCGTTCTCATATTACGAAGCCGGACATATGATGTATATCGAGAAGAATTCGATGAAAAAATTGAAAGACGACGCGGCCGCGTTTATTCAGCGTTCGCTGCGAAACTAAAAAATTCTTCGCGTATCCTTAGGTTCTGTTGACATAAGGAAATCCCGGACTGAGACTCATCTCTTTCGTCTTGTTCGCCTCTTGTCGGTGGTCGGAGTTAAATCTTAACCACTGAACAAGAAGAACGAAAACCGAACAAAGGAGCAGGAAGAGCGGGGAGGAAAATCGTTGCGGCCAGGATGACGTTTTGCCTTCACCACAGGTCATTTTAAAAAAATCTGTTGCAACGTCACGGCTGCGGTATTTGACTGATATCGACCAGCTCGGAGAAAAACATCTCCATCCACTCGTCTCCTTTTCGTTCGAGCGAATCGTCGTCGTTAGTCTCGGTCCACTCCATTAAACGGATCAATGGAACGTATGGAAGTTCGGGCCTTAAACGATTTCTCGCGATCGATACAAGGGTATCTTTGACCTTAAAAGTGTACTCAACATTTTCTATCTTCTCACCGGCAGCCGACGAGCAATGTTCGGCCGGCGATGTTACCAGATATTCGCGGCAAGCAATAGGTCTTGACGGGTGGATCGAGCAGGACTCGTTTTCCAAAAATGGACACGCGATCTGTTGGACAAAATACTCGCGAACAGCTTTAGAATAATCCCCTTCAGCCGTTACCGAAGCCTTTTCCAGTCGCTCAAAAAAGGAGATAGTGTTCAATTTTTCCACGCCGTCCGCAAATCGACGTAATATCTCGAATCGCCGGGGTTCGGGCATTTCATCCAGTAAACTGCGAAGATCAAAGGCTTCAGCTTCGGAGACGGGAACGAGCTGTCGGCAGCAAGCTCCGCACCCCGCCCTGCATGATATTGCCTTTCCATTCGCTTCGAGGGCCGCGATGCCGATATCGTTAAACGTGTCGGACATCTTCTGGAAAACAGGCAGCATGCGGCGCAGCTTTAGCGGCTTCGCGGGTACGCTAAAATTCATCTCGAACGGTGTGCCGCCGACTGACAATTCGACTTTACTGGTGACCCAATCGTCTTCCATCAGAGCTATGAGATTAAATTTCTAACTTTTATGCGAGCAGAATTTATCGCCGCTTCTTTTAACTGTGTTTTGTATTACCTGCCAACAGGTCCACCGCATGCTGCAAAACAGGCTTAACGACCTCGAAACATTCCAACACACCTTTCGGGGAACCGGGCAAATTGACGATCAATGTGTTTCCACGAATGCCGCAGATGGCGCGCGACAACATTGCTTTTGGCGTCGTTTTGTGTGACTCGCGGCGCATCGCTTCGGCGAGTCCCGGAGCTTCGCGTTCGATAACGGCAAGCGTGGCTTCGGGCGTGTTATCGCGATGCGAAAATCCTGTGCCCCCTGAAGTGAGGATCAAATTCACATCTTCCCTTTCGGTCAACCCAAGAAGCGTTTCCTTTATTTCGTCAATATCGTCGGAGACAATTATCTTTTCCACAACATCGGCTTTCATCGCAAGCAGAAGCCCGACGAGCGTTACGCCGGATACGTCGTTATCTTCGTGCCGCGTATCGCTTACGCTGATGACCACTGCTTTTATAGGCGTCTTTGCCACTGTGTACTAATAACCGAAGATTCGATCTTTTCGAGATCCCGCATACGTTTACTATAAACCACGCTCAGCAAAACACCGAAAACCACGAGGAGCATGCCTGAGAAAGACTCGGTAGACTGGACCTCACTGAACCATAGCGAACCGATCAAAAGAGCGTAAATCAAGCCCGAATAATTGACGATGGCGACGCCCGCGACCGCTTCTTTTTGCAAAGCATTCGTCAGAAATATTTGTCCTAATTGCGAAAAGACTCCGATAAGGAAGAGAAAGAACCAGTCCCAACCCGTCGGCATTCGCCATGCGAAAAAAAGGCTGACGAAACCGGCGATCGCGCCGACCAATTGGAAATGCAGCACAACCGTCAACGGATGTTCCTTGCCACGCAGGCTGCGAACAAGATTGTACGCCACGCCGGAACAGAACGCCGAGATTATGCCGATCGTCAAATAGAAAGGCGAAATGCGGGGATCGAAACGCTCTATCAGCAAGACGCCCGAAAAAGCTATCGCGTAGAAAACCCATTGAAGCGAACGGACTTTTTCGCTAAGCACGAAGATTGCGATAATGCTTGTGAAGATCGGCGACAGGTATTGAATCGTCATTGCCGATGCCAGCGGAATGTTCTGTAGTGTGGTAAAGAAAAAATAGAGTGCCGTTGTGCCGAAGAAGCCCCGGAGAAAAAGCATCTTTCGGTTAGAGCCGCGCCAGTCGGCTTTTGCACGGGAGATGCCGATAAAGCAAAATACCGTAGCTACGGCACAGCGAAAAAACACGATCTCCATCGCCGGGATATGCGAAACCTGTTTGACGAATGCATTGGCGAGAGCAAAGGCGAGCGTTGACAGAAACATTGCTCTGACGCCTGCGGTGAGGAATGAGCGATCGTCGTTCAAGCGGCTGTGCGGGGTTCTTTATTTTTGGCGGAGCAGCCGCAGTCATTCGCACATCCGGCCTTTGAAGAGAATGAGCGCGTTTTCTTGTAAACCATTGAAGCGACATACAATACCGCCGCAAAAACAAAAGCCAGTACGATGATTTCCTGGTAATTCATAAGGGCAATCCGAACCTAACTAAATCCTAAAAACCTGCCGCCCTGATATGTTATCAGAGCCGCGACATAAGCGAGAACCGTCATATAGCCGACCATAAAAAGCGTCCACGCCCAAGAGTTTGTCTCGCGCCGGACGACGGCGACGGTTGACATACACTGCATCGCAAGCACGAAGAATACCATCAATGTGACCGCCGTGAGAGGCGTCCAGACAACGTTCCCATCCGGTTTTTTGGCATTCCGGATCGCGGATATCAGCGTTTCAGACTCCTCGTTCTGGTCTTTTCCGACATTGTAAATTATGCTCAGCGTCGAAACCAGCACCTCGCGTGCCGCAAAACTGGCTATCAGCGCAACGCCGATCTTCCAGTCAAATCCTAGCGGGCGTATAACTGGTTCAATCACATGTCCGAGCTGCCCGGCGAAGCTGTTGCGTAACTGTTCACCTTCGGCATCTCCCGGTTGTGTTAAACCACCCGCTACCGCAGGTTGTTCTGGCACGGCCGACCGCTCACTTCGCGGAAAGTACATCAATGCCCAGAGGACGATCGAGATCGCAAGTATAACCGTACCGGCACGTTTTACGAACAGCCACGCACGCGTCAGCATGTTCTGAAAAATGGTTCGAACATTCGGAAGCCGGTAGGGCGGAAGCTCCATTACGAACGGCGCCGGACGGGCCTTTAATATCGTTCGCTTCAAGACAAAGGCGACAATAACCGCGGCAAAAATTCCCAGCATGTACATTGCCAGCATCAATACCGCGCCGAGCGAGAGAAAGCCGAAAACCGTCTGACCGGCGAAAAACGCCGCTATCATCAGCGTGTAGACGGGCAAACGCGCCGAGCAGCTCATCAGCGGCGCGATGAGAATTGTCGCGAATCGGTCCCGCCTGTCTTCGATCGTTCGGGTTGCCATAATTCCCGGAATCGCGCAGGCAAAGCTGCTCATCAAAGGCAAAAATGCTTTGCCGTGCAGCCCTACGCGGCTCATTAGCTTGTCGAGCAAAAATGCGGCCCGGGCAAGATAACCTGTATCTTCGAGGATCGAAATGAATAAAAACAGCAATAGTATCTGAGGCAGAAAGATCATGATGCCGCCGACGCCGGCGATCACGCCATCGACCAACAGATCGGTAAGAATGCCTTCGGACATCTGAGATTTGACCAGATCACCGAGGCCGCCGAAGCCTTCTTCAAGCAAATCCATGGGCAGCGTCGCCCAGGAAAATATTGTCTGAAACACTAAAAGCAGTACGGCAACCAGAATTATCAAGCCGAAAACTTTGTGGGTCAGGACGCGGTCGATCTTTTCCGAAAGCTGGTGTGCTTCGCGGTCGTTATGCTTTACCGATTGCTGAACGACATCGGAAATGAAATTGTACCGGGCAAATATCTTGCTGCTGCCATTGCCATTGCCATTACCGTTCCCGTTGTGTGCGTCGGCAATGAACGGGATCACCGGCTTTGAGCCGACGATCTTATTAATGCTTTCGACAAGTTCCGGCTTCCCTCTCCCGCTTTTTACATTTACCTCGACAACCGGTGCGTGAAGCAGTTCGGACAATTTGCCGACATCGATCTGATGTTTTTGTTTCTCGAATACGTCGATCATCGTCAGCGCGACCACGACAGGAATGCCAAATTCGAATAGCTGCGTAACGAGATAAAGATTTCTTTCAAGATTAGTTGCATCGACGACGGCAACGATTGCGTCCGGACGCGGAATTCCAACAACATCGCCGGTCAGCACATCGCGAGCGATTGCTTCGTCAAGCGATGTGGTTTCAAGGCTGTAAAGTCCGGGCAAATCGATAAGGCTGGCCGTTCCATCGCCGACCTTCCAGACACCAGCTTTTCTTTCTACTGTTACGCCGGGGTAATTTGCGACTTTTTGATTGAGTCCAGTGAGAAAATTGAAGAGCGTCGTCTTGCCGGCATTGGGGTTGCCGGCAAGGGCGACTGTAATATTGGAGCGTGTTTCCGATCTTTCATCCATTGTGGAACGAGGCCGTCCAGGCGGTTTCTATAATTCGACTTCGATCGCCTCAGCCTCATGTTTACGGATCGCGAGGCTGTAGCCCAATAGCCGCACCTCGATCGGATCGCCGAACGGGGCCGATTTGACAAGCCTGACCGAAACACCCGGGACGACGCCCATTTCCATAAGGCGGCGCGCGATAAAGCCTTCGCCGTTGACCGCAGTGACCTTTGCCAGCACGCCCGCTGGAATGTTCGACAAATTCATTGTTAATGCTTCGGACATAAAAA